>JAEEOY010000086.1 GCA_016284515.1 Kiritimatiellia bacterium
CTTGGGGTTTGGTGTGTTTTAGGGGGCTCCGTCGCTCCGCGACGGAGCAGTGAACCGTGAATATAGCCATCTGTGAAGCGACGATTGCTTGTCCGTCGCGGAGCGACGGACCCCCTTGCCGGAGAGACAGGACGTCGCGCCGCTCCTGCTCGTGTTGCAACCATACCGTCAACGAAACGAATCCGTTCATGGATGATTCTCAAGCGAGCGAAGCAATGAATTCAAGCGGAGTGAGTGAGGCGCGGGGCGGATGCGCAGCATGATGAGCGACGGGACAAAGCCTTGAGGGCGACCCGATTTCGTCGCGTCGCCCTTTTTGCCGGAAGGCCCGGCGGCACTGGCAAAAAGGTAAAAGACCGCGAAATCGATGTCGCACCAAGGCTTTGTCCCGGGGCTTGCGCCAGCAAGCCAGCGAATCACTGGCAAGCATCCGCCCCGCGCCGCGCGCCCGTAGCGCCAGAAGCGGCGAGACGCACCCCGCATTGAGCTCGCCTGCGGCGACTTCGGCCTTCGGCCTCGAGGGATATGCTTCCCCCAGTCAGTGCTCGTGTTCCAATCGCTGCCGCAACGACGCATAGCCGTTCAGCGCTGACTCAAGGGCGAGCGAAGCAATGAATTCAAGCGGAGGGCGTGAGGCGCGGGGCGGATGCGCAGCATGATGAGCGACGGGACAAAGCCTTGAGGGCGACCCGATTTCGCCGCGTCGCCCTTTTTGCCGGAAGGCCCGGCGGCACTGGCAAAAAGGTAAAAGACCGCGAAATCGATGTCGCACCAAGGCTTTGTCCCGGGGCTTGCGCCAGCAAGCCAGCGAATCACTGGCAAGCATTCGCCCCGCGACGTGCGCCCGTAGCACTTGCGCGAGGCCCTGTGTTTTAGTATACTTTCACCAATTCGATACATGATGAACCATTGATGCCCCAGATGTACAAGACGCCGATTTCTGACGAGGAGAAGTCCGCAGCCGCAACGTTGTCGGACATGGAGATATTCATCTTCCCCGAGCTCATGTACTCCCTCGTCCTGGCCAACATCCTCTCCCCCCGGCTGTGGCGGTGGCGCGACCTGGAATGGTTCGACGGCATCCGCGGAATGCGTCCGAAAAAACGCCTCCAGCGACTGCGCCAGCACATCATGGACAACTACACCTTCAACCTCGACCTCGAGACCTGGGGCCTCACCAACCAGGCGCGCGAGCTAAAGCGCTTCGCCCCCTTCCTCGACCCAGGCGAGATTGCGGCGTCGAACGCGCTCTTCGGATACCACGGAGACGCATACTACTACGACATCGACATCAGGCGCCACTTCGGACTCGACAAGTACTCTTCGGACGTCATCCCCTACTGGAAGACCGAGACGATTGAGGCGATGGACGCCTTCCGCCGCAAGGAGGGCCACGCCGTGGGCGCAGGGGAGTGCGTGTCGCTCGCCGGACTCTACGCCGCCGCCGCGTTCGTCGTATGCGGCATCCCCCTCGAGTCCATCTACCTCATGGCGACGCCGCTCCACTCGCAGAACTTCATCGACGTCGACACAGGCATCCTCACAAACAACCGGCGTCTCGTAACGCGCGCCATGTGGTCCAACGGAACGGTCATCTCCCAACAGGCCCGCCGCGCTCTTGAGCACGAGCGAGTCACCATCGTCTCGCACGCCACGGGATACATACATCTCCTCTATCCCGATGCCACGATCGCGCCTGCCGCGTACTCGCATTTCGCCGAGAGGCTTAACGCATTCCTCGCCCCGCCGGAGGACGCGGCGGACAGGCGGCTCGTCGTCCCGCGCCTGCCGGACGCCTCGCGCGTCGCGTTCCGAAACGACGACGAGCCTCTCGGACTCACGCCCGACATGGACTACAACGCCGTATCCGCACGCGTGCGCTCCCTCCGCAGCACCAACCGCGCGGCGGCGCTTGCGCCGTACGCCGGACACGAACTCGGAGAGACGGAACCTGCGCCGTTCGTGAAGGCCGCCCTCGAGCGCTCCCCCGTTTCGAAGGCCGCGCTCGGCGCGGCGGGCGCAGATGCCGCAGTCGCCCGCATCGCGGCGCTTGGAGACGAGTCGATATACGATGGAGCGTCCCGCCTCGCACAGCCGGACGAGGTGTGGAACTTCGGAACAGGCGACGGACTGGAGAAGTGCCTCCTCGCCGCAAACATTCTCGGCGGCACGGAGATCCGCGTCCGCGGCGGATGCGCCGCGCTCATGGACGGCGAACGCGCCGTCTGCTCGTTCCCAAGCGCCAAGACGCCGCGCGAGTCGGTATGGCACCTGGTCTGAGGGATGGAGGCTTGTCAGCCTCCGTTCCCGGGCTTCGGCAGGATGCCGAGCTCGACAAGATCCGCCTCCTGCCACGTGCCGTTCACGGAGACGTTCAAAAGCCCCAGGTCGCGCTGCAGCGCAAGCTCCTGGTTCTTGTAGCTGATCATCGCGGAATAAAGCGAGTTCTTCGCGGAGACGAGCGAGTCCTGCGCCTCGAGCATGACCGTCATGTCCGCGCGCCCAGCCTGGAGTAGTATCTCCTGGTTGCGGACGCGGCGCTCGGCGAGGTTCATCGCTATGAACTGGATCTGCAGGTTGTCCTTCGTCTGGCTCATCGAGCGCATGTCGGAGCGGATCGTCTCCTTGAGCGCGTCCTCCTCCTTCTGATACGCCCTGACGGCGCTCTCGACTCCGATCAGCGCGCTCCTGTAGGCGTTGCGCTCGCTGCGGCGCTCGATGGGAAGGTCTACAGTGAGGAGCGGATTCGCCTGCCACTCCCTCGGATGAAGTTCGCCGTGCCTCACGCCCTCGCGGCGCGACTTCGGGCCAACCGTGTCCGCAAAGTTCGAGACCCCCGTCCCGAGCGTCACCTCGGCCCTCAGCGCATCCTCCGCGACGAGAAGCTTCCTCTGCGCGTCCTCCAGTCGGTCGCGCGAAGAGACAAAGTCGAGCCTGTTGGAGAAGGCGATCGCAATCGCGATGTCGGTGCGGCGCTTCAGGTCTCCGTCGTCGACTGAGTCCGGCGGATCGAGCTCGATCTTCCCTGGATCGTCCCCGCCCATGTCGTACGGACCGAGCTCGAGCTCCGCGAAGCGTCCGACGTGCTTCTCCAGCTCCGCGAGGTCGCTCTCACGCGGCTCGATGCGCGCGTCGGGGGGAAGTCCGAGCGCCATCTTGAATGAGTCCTTCGTCGACTCGTAGCTCTGGCAGGAGGCGATCCAGCGCGCCTTCGAGGAGAGCTCGCTCTGGTGCGCCTGCTCGAACTGCGACTGCGACATGCGGCTCGCCTCGGCCATGCGGTACGAGCGGCGCGTGGAGCGTATCACGCGTCGGAACGCCTCGTCCTGGTTCTGCTGCTGGCGCTTCGCGAGGACGAGCGCGAGATACGCGGACTCTATCTGGCAGATGAACGAGCGCTTGTACTGCTCGAACGAGCGCACCTGGTAGATGAACGAACGCTGCGCCTGCGTGAGCGGCTCAGTGTTCACGAGCTCGCCGGAACCCCTGAGGAGCGGAATCGAGATGCTGAGGTCCGCGGAGGATCCCCACGCCGTCTTCCTGTCGCCGGTGAGCATTCCCGCGACATTCGCCATTATCGATCCTGTCACGCGCACGCCGTTGCGGAACTTGCGGTTGAAGCCGAAGCGCCCCGTCTCGTTGTGCGTGACGGCGTGGTTCGCGACGGCGTCTTCCTCCTTCGGGTCGCGGTATACGGACGACGCGGCGGAGAGCGTTCCGTTGAAGATGGTGCGGAACGTGTCGTCCGCAAGGTCGAGTGCAAGCGCCGCCTGGAAAAGCGACTCCTTCTGCGACTTGTAGTCCGCGCTGTTGTAGGCGGCGATCCTCACGGCGTCGACTAGTCCGATCTCCAGCGCATTCGTCCCGCCCTGCCACACCGAAAGCGACGCGTCCTCCCCGCCCTCGAGAAGCCTGTCGCCGGCGCGCCAGTAGAGGTTCGTCGGGACGTCGCGGATTCCGAACGACGCGGGGTCGTTCGCATAGAGGTTCTGGTCGATCATGAGCCGCCGGCGCAGAGTGTCCGCCGGGGTCTCGATCTCGATCTTCTCGGTGCGCCCTACGGCCTTCTCCTGATACTCGGAGAGGTACGCCTCCCCCGTCTCGTCCGCCTCGCGGCGGTAGTCCGAAGCGCTCCTGCACGAGGCGAGGAGTAGGGCTGCCGCGGCAATCGGAAGGAGGCGGCGCATCAGTATCCGCACTCCATCACGTTCTTCTCGAATCCGAACGTGCCCGCGATGAGCGCGGCGCGTATCCACATTCCGTTCCTCATCTGCCGCCAGTACATCGCGCGCGGATCGTGGTCGCAGCAGGTGGCGATCTCGTCGCGGCGGGGGAGCGGATGCATGATGATGCCGTCCTTCGGAAGGAGCTTCAGCTCCTCTGCGCCAAACTTGAAGCGCGAGGTGTCGATCTTCGCCGAGGCGCCCTTGGAGGAGTCCCACTCGTCCTGGATGCGCGTCATGTACACCGCGTCTGCGGTCTTCACCGCGCCGCGGAGATCGTCCGTCACCTCGAAGTCAATCCCCTTCTTCGCGAGGATCATCACTACGTCGGCAGGAACCTGCAGCTCCTGCGGCGCGACGAATACCTGGCGGACGTCGCGGAAGTTGGTGAGGAGGTAGGAGAGCGAGCGGACCGTGCGCCCGCGCATCAAGTCGCCGCAGAACACCACGGTGCGTCCGTCGAGACCGCCCTTCTCCTCGAACGACCTCACGAGCGTGTAGATGTCGAGGAGCGCCTGGGTCGGATGCTGGTCCTTGCCGGAGCCCGCGTTGAGGATCGGGATCGGACGCGACGAGTTGGAGAGCTCCCACGCCATCTTCTCCGCAAGCCCCTGCTCGGGCGAGCGCATGATGATCATGTCGAAGTACGACGAGAAGGTGCGGATGGAGTCTTCGTGGCTCTCGCCCTTGAACTCGGAAGACGTCGCGGCGTCGCGAACCGATCCGGTCGTGAGGCCGAGTATCTGGCAGGCGGCGAGGTGCGAGAGGAACGTGCGCGAACTCGGCTGCGAGAAGTAGAGCATCGCCCTCTTGTGGGCGAGCACGCTCTTCAAGTACAGCGCGCCCTCCTTCGACTTGTTTATGAAGCGAATCCTGTTCGCGAGCGCGCAGAGGCGCTCGAGCGTCGCGCGGTCGAACTGCTGCGCGAAAAGCGTGTGGTAGGGCATCCCGTCGCCCTCGGTGCGCTCGAGGTACGCGCGCTTCGCCTCAAGAGGCAGCGCGTGGAAGTCCTCCCATCCTATTTCTGTAAGTCTGGCCATGGAAAATCTCTTGCGTATTTTTAGATATTATAGCAAAAAACCACGCGGCGCGGCGCGTCAGAATCGGATGGTGAACACGTTCTTCCTCCATGTGAGCAGCCCCCTGTCGCGCAGCTGTCCGATGGCGCGCGACAGCGCCGGACGCGTCACGCCGAAATACTCCGCCATCCGCTCGCGGTCGAACGGAACGGTGACGCGCCCCGTCCGCCCCGTCTCGTTGTCGAGTATCGCGAGGTACGCCTTGATGCGCGCCTCTATCGTCGACGCATCCATGACCGTGAGCTTGCGCCACATGCGGAACATCTCGCGCGAGAGAATCTTCATCGAGTTCACCGCTAGCCGCGCCACGGAGGCGTCCGCCTTCTGGGCGAGGTTCCGCGCGGCAGACATGCTGAGCGAGATGACTACGCTGTCCTCCTCCGCGACGACGGTCCCGGGCCAGCACGCAACCTCGGGGACGCTGTGCATCCAGAGCCCTAGCACCTCCCCTGGTCCGATCTCGCGCACCAGCACCTGCCTGTCGGCGGACGTCTCCTCGTAGACATGCAATTTCCCCGTCACGACGGCGTACATGCGCGTCGCCTCCAGCCCCGCGTGGACGAGCGTCTCGCCCCTGCGGAACGTCTTCTTGACGCCGTTCATGAGGTAGACGAGATTCTCGACTTCGGCGTCGTCCATGTCGGAGAACAGGTCCGTCCTCTTCGCAAGCTCGACAATCCCGAGCGCCGCGGCTCCCCTCTCCCCTGCCATCTCAGCGGAACACCTTTCCCATGAGCGCGGCGCATCTGCCGCAGTGGGTGCAGTCGTTCGCGCGGACGCATCCGCGCACCTCGCGCCACAGCTCCGGCGCGTCGTCGAACGACCTGTTGTCGAAGCTCTTCGGGAACGTGTGGCACGCGTCCATCAGATCCGCGAGGTTTCCGTCGTAGGAGTACGTCGCGTAGGCGTCCAGCACCTCGACCGGATGCGGATGGCGGCGCGTGGCGAGCTTCACGACGTCGACGAACCTCTCGTACTCCGGAAGGTCCTCGGGACGTATCCACGTCGAGCGCAGGAAGTCCTCGTAGTTTCCGCGCGCGT
Source organism: Kiritimatiellia bacterium (assembly GCA_016284515.1). GTDB lineage: Bacteria > Verrucomicrobiota > Kiritimatiellia > RFP12 > UBA1067 > UBA1067. The sequence continues at coordinate 6,344 of JAEEOY010000086.1, forward strand.
AGTTCGTCTTGCAGATGAACACCGAGAAGTCGAACTTCTCGCCGACCTTCGACTGCGCGATGCGGTTGTGTCCGTGCATGTTGTCGTGGAACTGCTGGAACGGACACTGCCTGATGCACCCCGAGTTCGCCTGCATCCCGAGCACCTTGCCGTGGTCCTTCGCCCACTTCGACAGCGCCTCGAGCCAGTCGAGCTCGCGGTGGCGCTCGCGCGAGGCGTAGAACGAGTCGAAGAGCTCGAGTATGGGCTCGAAGCCGACCGTGCCGTGGACGCGCATGTTCACGCTGAGGCGTATCTTCAGCGACGGAAAGCGCCGGCGGAAGATCGTCGCGAGAAACGGAGACGTCGTGGTCACGATGTCGGGGAAGAGCCCCTCGGCGTCCATCTCGGCGAGCATCCGCGAGGCAAAGTCCGCAAGCTCGTCCGAGATCGCGATGTCACCGTAGCAGTTGCAGTTGAAGAGCGTGTCGAGGAGAATTCCGTTCGCGCGCGCCCATTTGAGGTCCGAGACCATCCGCTCGCGCACCTCGGGCGTGAAGTCCGGCGCGGGACGGCACGACAGCACCCCCGGCCACGCGAAGAACGTCTCGCGTATCCGCCCGAGATGCCGCGCGCAGGCCGACTGGAAGTCGGCGTTGAGGAAGTGCCCTACTGCGAGTGTCTTCTTCACGGTCAGCGGTTACCTCCCCTTCCGCGTCCGCCGCCGCGGTTGCCGCGTCCGCCGCCGGGGCCGCCCGGCCCTCCAGGGCCGCCCCAGCCGCCGTTTTCGGTCGCCTCGTATATGCCCTTCACGGTCTCGACGATCTCTGTCGCGTCGTCGCCTTGGAAGCCGAGCGCCTGCGCCGTCTGCGCAAGGAGGTTTTCGCGTTCCGCGCGGTTCAGCTCGCGTATCTTCCCGTCCGTCTCGCGCATCTCGTCGAACGCGGCGCGGCGCTCCTCCTCGGACATGTCGAGGAAGTTGCGCATCTTGTCCTCGATCGCCTCGCGCTTCTCGATCATGTCCTGGAGGTCGGCATGCACCTTGCGGGCCTCGGGGGACATCATCGACGTGTCTACGGACGCGAGGAAGTCCATCTTGGACTGCGCGCGCTCGAGGCGGCGGCGCCGGAACTGCGCCATGCCGTTCGTCATCTGCGCATAGCGCTCGGGGTTCTCCTTCTGCATGCGCTCCATCTCGGCCCGCGGGTCGAAGCGAGGCCTCTCGCGCCTCTCGCGGCGCTCGGTCTCCTCCTCCTTCATCTTCTCGACCTCGATGCCCTGCTTCGCGAGCATCTCCTCGAGTTCCTTCACGCGCGCCCTGAGCGCGCGGTTCGCGGAGCGCTCGCCGGACGAGTCGTCCCCGCCGCGGGCCCTGCGCGGAGCCTCTGCCTTCTGCTCCTGCGGCGCGGCCGGCGCGGGCGCCGAAGGCGCCAGGCAGTATCCAAGTCCCGCACCCGCGATAAGCGCGATAGCGACCGGGAAATAAGTGGTCATCTTCTTCATCGTTTCCTTCCTTTACTCTGTTTTCGCCACGGCGCAGAGGCGTCCGTGCGTTCCCATTACTTTCCCCCTGTTGAAAAAGAAAAGCTCCTTGGGGTCGAACCCCGGCTTGTTGTGGATGTCCACATGGCTCGCGAAGTCAGGCGCCTCGCGGCGGTCCGTCCACCAGGAATACTCGCACCACGAGCCCTGCTTCGCGAGAAGGATGACGTGGTTCGCCGCCCGTGGCGCCTGGTCCGCGGCGGGGAGCTCGTAGTCGCCTGTGGAAAGCAGAAGCTCCGCAGCCCTCTCGCGCTCCGCTCCGTATATGACGCAGAACTCGTGGTCGCACATCGCGAACGCCTTCGACTGGTAGAAGTCCGGATACGCCATCCCGGCGACGGTGCGCGTGCGGAAGAGGTCCTGCTGCCTGAGGAGCACGTTAGGCTTCACGCTCTCGGCGCTCACGGGCGTTATCTCGTAGTCGCCAATGACGGAAAGCTCGCAGCCGCGCCGCATGCAGATGTCCGCGACGCGCTCGAGCTGGCGGCGGAACTCCCTGAGCGCGGCCTTCGCCGCCGAGGAGTCCGGACCCTTCGCCTGCGCCGCGTAGTCGAGCGTCGGGAGGTACAGGTACGCCTCGTCCACGTCGTGCGCGTTCGTCATCTCCTCGAACCACGAGATGCACATGCGGCCGACCTTCGGGGAGGCGAGCGGACCCCAGTAGCGCCAGAGCGGGAACTTCCCGCAGAGCTTCTCGAGCAGCTGCGACATCCCCGTCGGCTTCGTGTAGCAGCTCATCACCATTCCGCCGCCGTGCTTGTGTATTGGCGCCGGGGAGATCACGACGTCGACGCTCTCGCCGAGCGACTGCTGGAAGAAGAACATGCCGACCGTCACGCCGGCGGCGCGGCGCGCGTCCCACACGCGCGGACCCTTCACGAGCGCAGACGACTGCTCCCAGAAAAGCGGCTTGCGGAGATCGTCGGACCACCATCCGTTTGAGACGATGCCGTGTTCGGCGGGGGAGAGCCCGGTCCTGAGCGAAGCCTGCGCAACGCAGGTGACGGCGGGGAATACGCTCGGCGCGGAAACGAACCTGAGCCCGGCCATCTCGAGCATTCCGTTCCGCTCGAGAAGTCCGTAGCCGAGTCCAGCCGCGATGACCGTAAGTTTCTTCATGTGCCGCCTTGTGCTATGATTTAGAATATTATACCCGATTTGCTCGCGACGCGTCAAATGCATCACCACGGCGCAAAGGGCTTGGTCACTCGCCGAGGCGGGCGAGGAGCGCGACAAGGGCAGTGTCCGTGCGGAGGATGCGCTGGCCGAGCGAGTAGCGGACGAAGCCGTGCGACTCGAGAAGCGACACCTCCTCGTCCGTCCAGCCCCCTTCTGGTCCGACGGCAAGCAGCAGCCTCCCTTCCGCGGCACATGCGCCGCGCCCGTCGCATCCGTACGGATGCGCCACGACGCGCCTGCGCGTAGGGAACATCGCGTCGAGCTCGTCGCGGACGAAGGCGCGGAAGTTCCGACGCGTCTCCAGGCGCGGCAGCGCGCTTGTCCCCGCCTGCATGAGCCCGTCGACGAGGAGCGGACGGTAGTTCTCCTCCTTGAGCAGCGTCGCGCCCCAGAAGTCCTTCTCCACCTTCTTCGCCCCGACGAGGACGATCGTGCCGACCCCGAGGGACGCAAGCTGCGGAAGCAGCCTCTTCATGACGCGCGGACGCGGCGGCGCAAGGACGAGGTCGCACCAAGGCGCGAGGCCCGCTTCGCAGAGGTTCACCTTGATGCGGACGAGGGGACTGTCCCCGCCTTGGACGATCTCGACAATCTCGCCCGTGCCGATAGGTCCGTCGACCACGCCTGTCTTGAGCGTCTGCCCAACCTCGCCGTGCAGGACCGAGAGTATGTGCGCGGCACGTTCGCCGCCGCATGTCGCGACGCCGTCCTCGATCTCCCCGGGCTCGAAAAGTATCCTGTTCATCTGAAAAGGGCGCGGCAGATGCGCCGCGCCCTTCTGCACCGACATTCGGGATTCCCGTTACATTCCGCTGCGGCCGCGAAGCGAGCCGTGCGCGAGGAAGCCCTCGTACTTGCGCACGAGGAGATGCGACTCCATGATGCGCAGGGTATCGAGCGCGACGCCCACGATGATGAGGAGTGACGTGCCGCCGAAGAACGAGGCGATCGCCCACGGGACGGACATCCAGCCCATGAGGACCATCGGGATGAGGGCCACGACGAGAAGTCCGGTGCCGCCGATGAGCGTGATCTTCGTCATCATGTCGTCGAGATACTCGGCGGTGGCGCGTCCGGGGCGGATGCCTGGGATGTAGCTGCCGTCCTTCTTCAGGTTCTCGGAGATGTCAACGGCGTTGAACTGCGTCGCGACCCAGAAGAACGCGAAGAACATGATGAGCGCCGCGTACACCACGAGGTGGAGGACCGTCGGATTCGAGAGATCCTGCGCGAAGCGGTGGATCGCGCCCGAAATGCCCGTGGACGTCGCGTCCGTCATCTTCATGAGGAGCGCCGCGGGGATCTGGATGAGCGGCTGCGCGAAGATAATCGGCATGACGCCCGTGTAGTTCACGCGCAGCGGCATGAACGTCTGCTGCATTCCGTACGTGTTGCCGCCGGCGACCGAACGGCGCGTCGTGTGGATCGTCACCTTCCTGACGCCCTGGACGAGCATGACCGTGCCCATGACGACGAAGAGGAAGAAGAGGATGAGGATCGGGAGCTCCGCGATTGGGGCGGACGCCTTGACGCCGCCGAGGCCGAAGTAGCGCTCCCACGCGTTTATGATCGCCTGCGGGAGGCGCGAGGTGATGTTGATCATGATGATCAGCGAGGCGCCGTTGCCGATGCCGAAGGTCGTGATCTGGTCCGCAAGCCACATGACGAAGAGCGATGCGGATGTCATGCCGATCACCGTCATCAGGTGGAAGCCGAGACCCGGGTTCGCCACGATCTCCGTGCCCGCGAACGCCTGGCCGAGCATCGCCGGATGGCTGAGCACCGTCGCGATGCCCCAAGACTGCACGACGCAGAGGACGATCGTGAGGTAGCGGGTGATCTGCGCGAGCTGCTGACGGCCCGACTCGCCTTCCTTCTTAAGCTTCTCAAGGGCGGGGATGACCGAACCGAGGAGCTGGATGACGATCTGCGCCGAGATGTAGGGCCAGATCGAGAGGAAGCCGATGGCGCACTGCCCGAGCGCGCCGCCCGTGAAGACCTCGAACCAGTCGAGCATTCCGCCGCCCGCGCTCTGGCTCTTGAATTCCTCTATGATGCGCTGAAGCGACTGCCAGTCGACACCAGGGGTCGGGATCTGCGAAACGAGACGGCACACGAATACCAGCCCGAGCGTAATCAAAATTTTCTTGCGCAGCTCCGGGATGCGGAACGCGTTCGAAAAGCCCTTCATCATCGACATTTCTGAGTTTCTCCTATTTCTGTGTAAAATGTTTGAATATTATACCAAATTTCACTCGCCTCTTTCAAGGTCACGCCGCATGGCTTTTTTCTTGAGTGCATCGCGCTTGTCGTGGAGCTGCTTGCCGCGGCATACTCCGAGCGCGACTTTGATGCGTCCGTTCTTGAGGAAAACCTTCAACGGAATCAGCGTGAGGCCCTTCGCTTCGGTCTTCAGCTGGAGCTCGCGCACCTCCTTCGCGTGCACGAGCAGCTTGCGCATCGACTTCGGCTCGTGGTTGAACCTGTTGCCGAACTTGTACGCCGCGATATCCGCGCCGACGAGCCAAAGTTCCCCCTTAAGCACCGCGCCGTAGCTGCCGGAGAGCGATATCTCCCCGTGCCGGACGCTTTTGACCTCGGTGCCAGTAAGAACTATACCGCACTCGATCGTCTCGAGAACGGTATAGTCGTGCCTCGCCTTGCGGTTTTCGGCGAATACGGGATTGAACTTCTTGTCGGCCACCTTGTCTTCAGTCGGCGAACAGCGAGTTCACGTTGACGTGCTTCTGGTTCCACTTCGTCTTGGCCTCCTCGGCCTTGGCGATGGCGTCGAAGTCGATCTCGGCGATGAGCTTGCCCTCGGCAACCTCGCGAAGCGCGATGTCGCACTTGTCCTCGTCCAGCGAGGTCGGCCTGATCAGCGGCTTGGCGCCGTTGATAAGCTCGCGCTCGCGCTTGGAAATGAGATTCACCAACACTGGGACGGAGGGAATCTTCTCATGCGCCTTCTTCAAAAGTTCGTTGTTCATTGTCTGCTTTTCTCCGTTTGAAGCGAATATTATATCAAATTATTTCACTTCGCGGTAGGCGTCCACCGCTTTTTTCCACGCTTCGCTCCCGCAGTACCCGCAGGGCTTGAACTCGGGGCAGAACCCGCGATAGACGCATTCGGGCACGCAGCAGGCCGCGACCTCGGGCTCCTTCTTCGCGATTTCGTCCACTACGGCGCGCCACGCGGCGCGCGTCTCGGGGCTCGCCTGCCCGCAGAGGCGGCGGCGGGAGATGAACATCACGGACTGCGCGTTCGCGAAGCATTCGTGCACCACGGGCGCGTCCTGGGACTTCGCGTTGCGGTCCTCCCCCGTCCGATCCGTGCGCTGGGTCGAGACGAAGTGCTCGATGCCGTACTTGTGGCGAACGAAGTGGACGCTCACCCAGTAGGGGAGGTCCTCCCACTTCCAGTTGAAGCAGAGCTTGCGTATCGGAGAGTGCTCGGCAAGCAGGATGCGCTTCTTCCACTTAGAGCTCGGCTCGCCCTCGCCCTCCTCGCGGCGTATCGTCGTGCGCGCCGCGTCCGCGACCTCGCGCCACGTGCCCTTTACGTTGAGAAACCTGATTTTCATGGCTGCTTTTTTAGAATATGCGCTTGCGCGACAGTATGACGAACACGCCGGCTATCACCGCCGCGAGGACGCTGGAGATGCCCATTACGATCATGAAGGCGTTCGGCGTCTGCTGGAACGGAAGCGGGATGTTCATTCCGTAGATGGACGCGACAAGCGTCGGCACGGCGAGGAGAATCGTCGCCGCCGTGAGGTACTTCATCACGTTGTTGAGGTTGTTGTTGATCAGCGACGCAAAGGTATCGAGGGTTCCGTTAAGGATGTTCGCGTGGATCGTCGCCGTCTCGAGCGCCTGCTGGTACTCGACCATCGCGTCCTCGAGCTGATCGCGGTCGTCCTCGCTCATCACGAGCTGCCGCGCCGTGTTCGCGCGGGCGAGCGCTATCGTGTCCGCCTTGAGCGACGTCGTGAAGTAGACGAGCGTCTTCTCGATCGTGAGGAGGCGCAGGAGCACTTCGTTGGAAATCGACTCGTGCAGCTCGTCCTCAAGCGCGAGCGAGCGCTGGTGGATGTCGTGGAGATAGCGCAGGAACAGGACTCCGCCGTGCCAGAGAAGGCGGAACGCGAATCGGTAGCGGTCCGACGGAGGGCACACGCGGCGGATCTGGTCGAGGAACGCCGTCGTAACCGGGGTCTGCGCGTTGCACACCGTTATGACCGTCTCCTTGATGAGGATGATGCCGAGAGGGACGGTGCGGTACGGAACCACCTCGTCGTCCTCCACCGGACACGGCACGTGGACGATGAGGATCGACGCCTCGTCCTCGTAGTCGAATCGCGGACGTTCGTCGGAGTCGAGGGGGTCGGTCAGGAAGTCGCGCGGCACCTGGCTGAACGTGAGCACGCGCTCGAGCTCGGTCGTCGTCGGCTCGACGAGGTTTATCCAGCACGACGGGGAGAAGTCGGCGGACTCCCTGAGACCCCCGTTCTCCCATCTGTAGATCGTCATCATGTCACGCCTCCTTTCCCTCGGCGCTCCCGGTCCTACGCAAGCTGCGACAGGAATCGGACGTCGTTCTCGTACAGCCAGCGGATGTCCGGAATGCCGTACTTGATCATAGCGATGCGCTCCACTCCGAAGCCGAACGCGTAGCCCGAAACCTCGGCGGGATCGTATCCGACATGGCGGAACACCCTCGGGTCGACCATTCCAGCGCCGGCGACCTCGATCCATCCGGACTGCTTGCACACGGCGCAGCCCTTCCCCTTGCAGACGTGGCAGGAGAAGTCTACCTCGACGGAAGGCTCGGTGAACGGGAAGAAGTGGGGGCGGAAGCGGACCGTCACGCCGTCGCCCATCATCTCCTTCGCGAAGTACGCGAGGACCGACTTGAGGTCCGCGAGCGAAACCGGCTTCGTGTCGACATAGAGCCCCTCAATCTGGTGGAAGTTCGCCGAGTGCGTCGCGTCCGTCGTGTCGCGGCGGTACGTGCGCCCCGGGCATATCACGCGGATCGGCGGCTTGTTCTGCATCATCGTGCGGATCTGCACGGGCGAGGTCTGCGTCCTCAGGAGGCAGTCGTCGCCGAACCAGAATGTGTCGCTCCTGTCCATCGACGGATGGTGCGCCGGCGTGTTGAGGGCCGTGAAGTTGTTGAACCTGTTCTCGAGCTCAGGCCCGTCCGCGACCGTAAAGCCGAGCTTGCCGAAAATCGCCGCAGTCTCCTCGATGACGCGGGAGAGCGGATGCTTCACGCCGAGCGAACGCCAGCGCCCCGGGAGCGTGAGATCGGCGTCGACCGCCTTCTCGCCCGCCGAGCCCGCGCCCTTCGCCGCAAGAGCGGCCTCGACCTCCGCGCGCCATGCCTGCACGGCCTTGCCGAACGCGGGACGCTCCTCCTTCGGGACGTCCTTCATCGCCTTGATGAGCGCCGGAATCGATCCGTTGCGGCCGACATACTTCACGCGAAGCGCCTCCACGGCCGCGGCATCAGCCGCCGCGGCGATCTCCTTCAGGCTTTCCGCCTTCGCATTCTCGAGTTCTGCAAGAGTCATATTACACTTTCCTCAGTTTTGGGTGAGTATTATACCCTTTTTCGCCGCGATATTCAAACGCGGCATATCCGCCGCGGCGCTATTTCCCCTCCGTGTAGTAGCGCTTCACCGTCCCCGCCGCGAGCTTCGCGTTGCGGTAGCGGTCGAAGAGACCTGCCATGTTGTAGCCGAGCGGCTTCGTGCGGATGTCGCTTCCGCCGCGGAAATACGTTCGCGAGTCGCAGAACTGCCACACGGTGAATCCACTCATCTCAGGCGAGGCGAACGTCACCTTGAGGAAGTTCTCGAGGTACTCCGACTGGAACTCCTCCGTCCACTGCGCGCCCATCGGATCGTGGTTGCCGTAGAGCGAGTAGCATCCTGTCTCGCTGATGATGATCGGCTTGTCGTCTCCGTAGCGCTTCCGAAGGAAGCCGACGTTCGCGTCGAACTGCTCCCTGATGACCTCCGCAAGCGACTCAGGCGTCATGGCGCGGCCAATCTGCCCATGCCACGCGGGGTAGAGGTTGAACGCGATGAAGTCCGTCCTGTCGTTGCACGCGTCCTCCCATCCGTGCGAACTCGCAAACCCCACGAGATGCCCGGTGTCCTCGGCCCGAATCACGTCGATGAGCCGGTCGGAGAGCGCGCGCCCCTCCTGGCGCTCGGACCCGAACTCGTTGAGGTAGCCTGTGATGACGACCGAAGGATGGTTGATGGACTCGCGCACCATCATCCGCGTCTGCAGCAGCTGGTCGGCAATGAAGACCTTGTTCGTGAGGTCCCTCCAGTTCCCCCAGCCAAGCGACTCCTCCCAGACCATGAGCCCGAGCTCGTCGCAGAGGTCGAGGAATTCCGCGCACTGCGGATAGTGCGAGCCGCGCACGTAGTTGCATCCGATGGACTTCATGAGCTGTATGTCGCGGTACATCGTCCGACGCGACGTCGCATAGCCATCCTCCGGATGCGACTCGTGGCGGTTCACGCCCTTGAGCCACAGCTTCTCGCCGTTGAGCCAGAACGCCTTGCCGTGCGCCTCGATCTGGCGGATTCCGAAGCGCGTCGCGCTGCGTCCTTCCGCCGTGCTGACCGCGACGGTGTGGAGGTTCGGCTTTTCCGGGCTCCACAGCCTGAAGTCCGGAACCTTCACGGTCGCCTTGCCGTCCCTGAACGCGACGGACGACGCCTTCGCGCCGTCGAACGAGACGGCCGCGGTGAGCTCCGCCGGAAGCACGCCCTTCGTCTCGAGCGTCAGCTCGACAGTCCCCGTCTTCCAGTCGCGCGTGCGCACGACCACGCGGTCGAGCTCCACGGGCTCGTGCTGGAGCCTCAGCTCGACGCCGTGGAAGAATCCGCCCGCAAGATAGAAGTCGTAGTTCGGCTTGTAGACGAGCTCCATGTCCCAGGCGAGGTTGTTGTCCAAGGCCGCGGCGAGAGTGTGCTCGCCTGCCGCGAGCGCGCCAAGCTCAAGCTCTATCGTCGAATAGGCTAGGCGCGACACCCCGACCTCGCGTCCGTCGAGGAAGAACTTCGACTGCAGTCCGAAGCCCTTCACCTTGAGGAACGCGTTCAGCGCCGGCTTATCCAGCGTGAACGTGCGGCGATAGTGCGCAAGCCCGCGCTGCGCATACCACTTCGGCATGAGGTCGAAGCATCCCGGGACGACGATCCTGTCCGTCGCCTCGAAGTCCGCCCTTCCCTGCTCGAGCTTCGCGCCGCGCGCGAACGCAAAGTCCCACGTGCCGTCGAGAGAAAGGGTGTCAAGATCAGCCAACGCCGCGGATGCCGCGAACGCAAGTGCGGCGAATGCAATTGTCTTCATGCAGAATACCCTCCTGTTCCGGTATCTGCACAGTATACCAAAAACGGCCCCGGCGGCAAAGTCCGCGGAGGGGCGTCACCTGACCTCTTCGCCGTCCAGAGTCACGTTTTTGGCGTTCTCCACGCGGTTCTCCTTGCGCGCCTTCGCGAGGCGGACGTTCTCAAGCGTAACCCCGTCCACCGGATTGCGCGCATCTCCGCGTATGTCGACGAGCCTCTCCGCCTCCTCGACAGTGACGTTCTTCATAACCAGGTTGCGGATCGGCGTCACTCGAACCTCGTGCGTCGGAAAGTCCTTCCACTGGTAGATGACGTCCGTGGCGACGGACATTACGCCCCAGCGCACGTTCTTCGCCTTGATGTTCTCCATGCGGATGTCCTCGACGAAGCCGCCCCGCCGCTCGTTGGTCTTCACGTAGAAGAGCCGGAACGCCTCGCTCTCGAGCGTGCAGTCGTGCATGTAGACGTTCCTGACCCCGCCGGACATCTCGCTGCCGACGCCGAGCAGGACGTGTCCGTTCACCACGGTGCAGTTCCTCACCTCGATGTTCTCGCTCGGCGTCGCAAGCCGCCACGCGTCCTGGTTGCGCCCCGACTTGATGACAATCGCGTCGTCGCCCTGGTCGAAGCGGCAGTTCTCGATGAGGACGTTCCTCGTCATCTCGACGTCGATTCCGTCGTTGTTGTGTCCGTGCGCATAGACGTCGAGGCCACGCGCGACCACCCCGTCGCAGAGGAACAGGTGTATCGTCCAGAACGGCGACTCGCGAATCCTGAAGCCCTCGAGCCTGACGTTCGCGCAGCGGTTGAACTGCATGAGATGCGGACGCACATTGGACTCCGGTATCTTCGTGACGTCGCGCTCCTCGAGCGGAGCGAGAAAGCTGCACCAGTCGTACAGCTTCCTTGTCGCCTCCATGTGCCCCTTGCCCCGTCCGAACCACTTGCGCCAGAACTCCATCTTCGGAGCGAACGTGCCCTTTCCGGTGATCGCAACATTGGTGCATCCGTACGCGTACACAAGCGGCGAGTAGTTGAGACACTCGACTCCCTCCCAGCTTGAGGGGACTGCAGGAAGGTACTTCTTCGGATCGTCGGGAAAGATGATCTTCGCCCCCTCCTCGAGATGCAGCTCGATGTCGCTCTTCAGACGGATCGGGCCATCGGTCATGTGTTCGCCAGCCGGCACGGTCACCCGTCCGCCGCCCGCAGCAGACACCCTGTCGATCTCGCCCTGAATCGAGAACTCCGCCGCACATGTTCCGCACAGCATCGCCGCCGCAATCGTCATTGCTTTCACTTTCATCTCTTTTACCTCCGTGATTTTCAGAAACTCCACATGCGACTCACCGTGTGACGCGCAGATCCACGACGCGCGCCTTCGCATCCGTCTTGATCTCGACGCCAGGAATGTATCCGACAAGCGCGGCAAGTTCGCCGCAGACGACCTTCTGGTTCTTCTTTCCGACGCCGTATATCTCGCAGTTGGTGAGGTTCTTGTCCTTGCCGTTGTCGAGGAACAGTTCCGTGAAGCCCGCGCACGCGTCGATCTCGCGTCCGCCCGCCTTCACCGTCACCATCGGGACGAACGGCGTGGGGCTGAGCTTCCTGAGCCACTTCTTGTTCGGCGGAATCCTCTTAGGCTCTACGACGTACTCAAGCTCCGCGCCCGCCGCCTTGAGCGCCGCGAGAACGGGCTCGTACGCGCAGCACACCCCCGTGTTGTCGTCCGGCTTCACCGGCTCGCCCATCCCCTTCGCGAACGCGACCGGCGCGCCGTTCACGCGAATTGTGTAGGAGACGGCCTTCGCCGAATCGGACGCCGCGAGGTCCTGAACCGCCTCGGCGGAAGTCCTGCGCGCGAACGTGCGCGCGTTGGCGGGATACTCCTGCTGCGGCGCGGCGGAAATGCCGCCCTTTGTTTCGACGGCTTTCAACTCCAATGGGACATCTCCCCATTGTCCGTTTGCACAGCGCCACTTGAGCGTCACCTTCCCGGGCCGACGGCCGGCCTTCACGAAGACGCGCGCCATGCCGCACTCGAGGTTTACGAAGTCCTTGCCAATTGGCGACGCCTCGCCGAAGACGCCCGAGTTCCATCCGCCCATGAAAACCGGAGAGTTAGGAGTTGTGAGTTGAGAGTTGGGAGTTGAGAGTTGGGAGTCGGGCTTAAAAGATAATTCGAATGATATTTTCCCCGAGGCAAACGGGTGGACGGTGCCCTTTGCGTCAACGAGACGGAAATCCACCATGGCGATATCCGAGCCGTCCGCAAGCCAGCCCTGCGGACCCGTCGTGACCGCGGTCTCGACCTTGCCGTCGCCGGCGAACGACTTGATGGCGTGCCGCGCGATCTCCTTGCCCGCCTTGTCGCGCGCAATCACCTCGGCTGTGCCGGATTCGGTGATGTCCACGTTCGGAAACGCATAGACGAAGACGTGGTCGGGCTTCGCGTTGACGCCCTTGGACTTTCCGTTGACGACGAGTTCGACGGACGCGCAGTGCACCGAGCCGATCGCGTAGACGGTCTTGTGCAGCGGATCGCGCTGCGCCATCTCGCCCGTCTCCTCCATGAAGTGTCCGTTGTACTTCTTCACGGGATACATGTAGTTGTCCTTCGCGAGCTTCGGATAGCTCCAGTGCCCGACGAGCATGACGGCGGGGTCTTCGGACTGCATCACGCGGAACACGTCGAAGTTCACCTTAGGCAGCCTCACGGCGTCGACGCGTCCGGACGAGCGGCAGTTCTCGCTGAACGACTGGCGTCCGTGCTGGTTGGAGTCCGTCCAGCACAGCGCCGCGACAGCCGAGTACGTCTTCGCGCCGCGTCCGCTCGCGCGCGCCCCGTAGAACTCCGCGTACTCCTTCGCCGTCGAGAGCGCGAAGTCCTCCTGCGTCTGGTCGTAGACGTCGAAGCCCGTCTCCTTCTTGCCGCCGTTTAGGAAACGTCCGCGGTAGTCGTAGTCGGGCGGCGTGTAGTCGTCCCACGAGCGGCGCGGCGACTCCTGGCGCGCGTACTCCGTCTCCATCATCGGCAGGAACCTGCCGAGCGCCTTCATCGAGTTGAACGCAGGCATCTCGTGGCGGTGAAGCATCGTGCCGACGTACTCCGCCTCCGCGACCTGCTCCTTCGTCTGCAGCGTGCGGCATCCCATGAAGCGGAATCCATCCGGGTCGATGAGCTTCTTGAGCTCGACCATCTCCTTCATGTGCGCGGGGGAAATCTGGTTGTTGCCCGCCTCCCAGAAGACGACGGACGGCGAATTGCGGAAGTATATCATCGTGTCGCGCATCGCCTCGACCCGCTGCGCCCAGGCGCGTCCGGAGACGTCGCCCTCCTTGTCGCCCGCCGGCGCGGCGTTGACGATGCCGAACTTGTCGAACGCGCGCACGGGCGCGGGCTTGGGCGCGACGTGCATCCAGCGGACGAAGTTTGCGTTCGACTTTCGGATAAGCTCCGCGTCGTAGTCCTGCAGCCAGTCGGGTGCGACGCCGATCGCCGCCCACTCGTCGGTGGCGCGCTGGGCGTAGCCCGTGAGCCAGGTGTTCCTTCCGTTGATCTTGAGTCCGCCGGACGCCGCATCGTACTTCACTTCGCGGAAGCCCGTCCGTATCGTCTCCGAGTCGACGATCTTGCCGTCTTCGCCAACAAGCGAGACGACAACATCGTAGAGATGCGGCGTATCGGGAGACCAGAAGACGAGACCGCTCGCGCGGCACTCCGCTTCAAGAACGGCAGTCTCCGGCGAAGCGACGCGCGTCGGCTGCGGCGCGTTTTCGTAGACGTCGCCTTCAAGCGCGGTGTGGAATACGTTGTCGGCGTCGGAGGGGGGCGAGAGACGTGAGACCTGAGACACGCCGCGTCCGACGTCTCGCGTCTCACGTCCATCCGCATCTCTCACCTCAACCTTCACATTCGCCTTGACCTCTTTGCCATCCTCGTTCCTGACCTCCGCCCTGACGCAGATCGTCGCCGCGCCCTTCTCGAAGTCGAAGTCCTTCGCCGTCACGTAGGTGCCGACCGTCTTGAGGTTGTTGTAGTAGGGAAGCGTCAGATACGTTTTCGAATCCTTGACGACGAGGGAGACGTTTCCGACGAGACCACCCTGGACCTCGTTGAAGTCAGTTGAATTCCACTGGTACGCCGCGCCGCTCATGTCGCCCGGTTCATGTCCGGGAATCGTCTCGTGCATGAAGAGCTTCGCGCCGCGCGCCGCGCAGTTGTCCGTCGCGACGCAGAGGACGTTCTCGCCCGCCTTGAGGAGCGCCGTCACGTCGAACGCGCACGGCGCGATCCCGGACTCGTAGTATCCGGCGAACTTTCCGTTCGCCCAAAGGTACACCGACTGCCGCACGGTCTCGAACGTGACGAACGCCTTGCCCTTCGGCGCGGCGTCGAGCGCGAAGCGCTTGCGGTAGAACGCCATGCCGCGCCAGAAGCTCGCCTCGCCCGCATCCACCGCGCGGTCGTCGAAGCTGTCGTGCGCGTTGATCGGATGCGGAACCGAGACCGCCTCCCACGCCGAGTCGTCGAACGCGGGATCCTCGACCTTGACGCCCGCAGTCTCGACGCTGGCCTTCGCCTGCGAGAGCGGAATCGTCTTAGGCGCCTTCGTAAAGCGCCAGTCTGCGTTGAGGCTGAGCGTCTCTGCGCCAGAGCGGAGAAAAACCGAACCAACGAGCGTGAGACACGCCGCGACAAAAGGGAGTCTTAGTCTGTTCATAAGAACAGTATACCACATTACCCCTTTTGGGGTAAAGGGCAAACTTCGGAATTTCTCGGCCCGGCGGGATGTCGTCAGGCCGGTACGATGAGGTCATTTCGCCTCAGCGCGCGGATGGCGTCGCAGTCGAGGGTATGGCCTGCGCGATACGAGACGACGGTGCCCACGAAGCGTTCCGGACCTGCCAGCGCGATGGCCGCCATGAGGTCGAGCGTCGCCCTGTGCCAGACTGGCTCGAGGAACTTTCCGTTCACCGGGAAGCGCGGCTCAGTGTAGAACCTGCGGCGTCCGTGGATAAGGATGTTCTTGTCGTTGTAGCCCCAGTTGCGCGTCGCGGCGAAGAGCTTTCCGACCGTCTTGGCGAGGATGTACTGCTTGCGCGTCGCGTTCGTGCGGGCGAAGGCCGCGTAGCGAAAGGTCTCCGGCGTCACGTCGAAGAGCACCCTCTGGTCGCCTATCACGGTGTTCCACGAAATCGCGCAGTCGATGCGCAGGTTGCGCTCTCCGTTCTCGGCGGGGAGGAAGAGAAGGAAGTCTCCCCTTCCGCCGCCGAAGGCGACAGGCTCCTTCACGGTGACGTAGGAGGCCGGTTCCGCCGTTTCGGATATCCTGGCGTGCTCCATCGCCTTGATTAGCGGAAGCGACGACTGGTCGAAAAGCGGCGGATCGCCCGAATTGACCTTCAGCAGCACGTCGTCCACTCCGAGCCCGACCTTGAGCGCGACGATGTGCTCGACCATTCGCAGGTAGTTGTGCGGAGAGCCGGATCGCATGACGAGATTCTGCGCGCTCGTCCATAGGTTCGAGATGTCCATCTCCGTGTCCAGCTGCTCGGGGAGGTCCATGCGCCGTATCCACCATCCCTTCTTTGCGGACGGTGCGAACGTCAGCGTCTGCTTGCGCGAACCCTGGAAGGTTCCGACTCCAGCCACCTGCGCCTCGCTCTCGAGAGTGCGGCGGACATTCGGGAAGGGACACGTCCGGTCGGCGGCGAGACGCACCTCGTCGATGGGCTGGACGCGGAAATGCTCGTATGCCGCGGCGATGGAGGCGGCGGAGCCGAAGACTGTCTTTCCGATTGTGTAGGACGGCATATCCATCACTTTACCCCCGCCGCCGAGAGGCGGTCCTTGGCCGGCGCATAGCCCTGCGCCGCCGACTTCTTGTACCACTCGACGGCCTCGGCGCGGTCCTTCTTAACGCCCTGCCCCGAGTAAAGGCAGTCGCCCAGGAAGAACTGCGCGATCGCGCTGCCCTTCTCCGCCGCCATCCTGAACCACTTCGCGGCCTCGGCACGGTCCTTTGCCACGCCCTGTCCCTTGTAGTAGGCGAAGCCGAGATTGTGCTGCGCCTCCGTCTTGCCGCGTTCGGCGGCCATTCTGCACCACTTCACGCTTTCCGAAAGGTCCTTGGGGAGCCCGGTACCGCTGGCATACAGAGCGGAGAGGTTGAACTGCGCGTCCGCATCACCTCCTATCGCCGAGCGAGTGAGCCACTCGACGCCCTTGCGCAGGTCCTTTTGGACGCCTTCGCCCGTCATGTACATGCACCCGACGTTGTACTGCGCGGCGGAATTGCCGCGCTCCGCGAGGGCGAGCATCCCCGCAAAGTCCGTCGGCTCCGATTCGCCGGACCTCTTCCCGCCGCGCAGCAGCGCAACGCCGCCCGCGGCAAGAGCCAGCGCGACAACAACGGCAACCGTCAGTGTCTTCTTCTGTTTAGAATCCATAGCGGAGTATAGTATACCAAAATTCCCGAATGTCCGCGCCGCTGGAGCTTGAAAATACGCCGCAAACTTGCCAAAATGCGCTCCGCCCCGCAAATTACGGGGCGGAACGCATTCCATTCAACAGGCTAACGATGTGAATATCCCTGGGCTGCCTTCTTTGGTGAACGCATTAGGGCAGATAGAACGTTCCACCTTCATGGCTGATCACGCCCTTGCGCGCAAGCTGTGAAAGCGAACGGGAAAGCGCGCAGCGGTTGACGCCGATGTACTGGGCGAACTCGGCCGAAGTGCGGAATGGAATCTCCACCTCGCGCTTGCCAGTCTCCGCAGCAAGGCCCTCGAGATAGGTCATCACCTTGTCGCCGATTTCCCAGCATCCGACAACGGAAAGCTTCTTCTGGCACTCCGAGACCAGTCCGACAAGCGCCCTGACAAGGTTCTCGCGAAGTCCGGCATAGGAGGAGGTCTTGATCGCCTCGCGCAGCTTCCCAATGTCGAGGAACGCGACCTCAGAACTCTCCGCCGCCTCTAGACGGCTGGGAAACGGCTCCGACCTCTGCAGCACGTAGGAAACCCCAACCACGCCGCCGGCCTTTACCGTATAGTCAATCACCTCGGACCCGTCGCGCGTCGCCTGTATCACATTCAGACGCCCGGACAGGACAATAGCGAGAGAACGAACGCGATCGCCCTGATGAAGGACAACCTCGCCTCTTTCAAACTGCTTCACCTTCGCATCCGTCGAAGAAAGCAGCTTTTCGACCGCTGCGCGGTCAAGCCCCTTAAACAGCTTCTGCTTTGCAAGTGTAGCAACAGTTTTGTCGTTTCTTTCTGCCATTTGCGTTTGATCCCATTTAGATTTTGCACTATTGTAGCAACTACAGCGCATAATCGTCAATTACAATAGCAACAAAAGGAGCGATTTATAAAGCAGAGCACAACCAGAGGAGCGGAGCCTGTCCGTGCGGGTCCCCATTCGCCTTCGGACGCGTCAGGTAGTGGTGGCGGTCGTTCTTCCATCCGGTCCCCACGCAGACGTCCGGAAGATTCCCGTGCACGTCGAGCCTCGCCGCGAGCGCGCGGTACGCCTTCTTCGCCGCAGCGAGGTACTCCTCGCCGAGCACCCCCGCGCGGACGCCTTCCGCGAACGCATACGCAAACATCGCCGTCGCGCTCGTCTCGTCGTAGCTCTCCGGATCATTCACGAGCTGCCCCCACAGTCCGTTCGGACGCTGCCAGCCGAGGAGCGCGGACATCATCCGCCTGTATCCGGCGAGGATCGGCGCGCGCCATTCAGAGTCCGCGGGAAGGTACTTGAGGTTCATCGCCATCGCCGCCGCGAGCCATCCGTTCCCGCGCCCCCAAACGAACGGCGCCTCTGGCGCGTGGTTGAAGAGTCCGTCCGGACGCGGCAGGCGCTCCAGGTAGAGGCACATCTCCTTCGCCGCGCGCTCGATGTACTTCCTCTCGCCAGTAAGCCGATACGCCTGGCTCTGCAGCAGCGTTATCATGTACATGTCGTCAAGCCACAGGCGCGTCTCCGGCGTGTACCCCTTCTCCCACCACGCATGGCGCTCGGCGAGCGGAATCGCGTCGTACCACCGCTCTCCCCAGTCCAGCCCCTCGCGCGGCTCCTCCCACTGGCGGTTGGCATACCTGAGCCCCAGCTCCTTCGCGCGCTCGTCACCGGTGAGGATCGCAATCTCGAGCGGAATCGCCCCGACGATCGAGAGGTCGACGTGCCGGTAGTCGTTCATCCAACCCTTCTTCTCCCCGTACGCCGGCTCGAATGCCGCGACAAGCCGCTTCTCGAGCGCCTTGTCTCCCGCCGCGTGCGCGCACTCGAGCGCGTTGACCCAGAGCGACACGACGGAGTAGTGGACGAGCTCGCGGTTTCCGTACGCCTTCAGATCGGAAGAGC
>JAEEOY010000087.1 GCA_016284515.1 Kiritimatiellia bacterium
GGTTCCAGCCGCGCAGGGAAGTAAGACGCGTACGCCCGCCGAGAAGCTCGAATTCGGCCATCGTAGCGGAGTCGCACATATTGACATTCGCGCTGATGTTCGCCTGACCGCCAGTCTGGCGGAACACTGAGCGCCACTGTTTGCTGCTGTCGGTATTGCCATGTCCGACGCGCATCATGTTGCCGACGTTGAGCGTACCGCCCTCGAGAAGGTACATGCAGTTGCGCCCGTTTCCGCCGCGGATGTCGAGACCGTCGCCCGAGCCATGCCAGCGGACATTGATCGTACCAGCCGTCTGATGGGCGATATGCCAGGCATCTGGCGCCGATGTATCCGCCTTGCCTTCGATGGCGAAGTTCTGGGTGTCGAGCGTCACGCCGGAGAAATTGTACTCGCTGGACGCGCCAGCACGAAGCTGTAAATGGATGAGTTCGCCGCCGCCGAACTTCTCAATCGTTCCACCGGCAAGATTAAGAGTGATCTTCGAAGTGTTGTTTGCGCCGAACTGAATCCAGTCATTGCCGTCATTCCGGCTTGCGCGAAGCTTGGCGTTTTCCGACATGTTGATGGTGAGGTCTCCACTCGCGCCGTTGACCCAGTCGCCGTACGCCACCTTCATGTCGAGAATCGCGTTGTCTTTGAGCGTTATGACGCCCGTGCGCTCATTACCTGCAGCAACGTCTCGCATCATCGTTACGTTCGCCAAGGAGGCGTACGCGTCATCCTGCATCGTCAAGGAGACATGGCTGCCGTTTCCAGCGCCGAATACAAGCGTTCCCTCATGATTGAAAATACCTTTGCCTTCAACAAGAATGTCTCCTGTGCCGCTGTAGCGTCCAAGATTCATCTGCTTCGGTGAGTTCCACACGCCGTTTCCGCCAATGGAGAGGAGTCCCGTATACCCAGTAGTTTCTGGCAAATAGACAGTACCGGCTTTGGCGCCCACAGTGAACTGACCGTTGCCGTCGATTCTGAGAACCCCGCGTCCCGAGGCGTTGTGCCCGATATGAAGGTCGCCGCTATCCAACGTAACCTGTCCGTCTCCCGTCACATGCATATAGGCGTCCGAATCGTAACCAGTCGAGTCGTCTTTGATTACGAGTGCGCTCTTGATGTGAAGATGCCCTCCGTCGACGCGGAATTCGTTGCCCTGCGTCTTTCCGCGGAGCTGGACATTACGAAGCGTCGACTCGCCGCTGTGGAAGATCACCTTGGAATTGGCGCTGTTTGCATTCGTGTCGTGGAAGAGAACCGTCCTGTGCTGATTCTCCGTCCCATCCGGAGCGACCGCCATGTTGAAGTCGCCGTTGAATGTCAGCACTGAGCCGTTCGTCAGGTCGCGCTTGAACGAGATCGTCCCGTCCGTAAGCGAGAAGCCGAAGTTGTTCGCCGCGGAGGATGTATTGTGCGCGTTGTCGATGTCGAAGATGTGGTCCCAGGAGCGGACGCGGAACGGAACATTGTCCTGCCACGCCTGGCCCGCATCGCCCATCTGCAGCCACGAGGTACCCGTCGCGTCCAGGGTCACCGTCTGTCCGTCGGCGACGGAGTCAAACACAAGTCCGGCATAGTCGCGATAGGGATTCTCCGCCGTGGCCGCCGGAATAGTTACCGTATAGTCGCTGGAGATGTTGCCGTTGCCGAATTTCTTGCGGTCGCCGTTGCCCGGCAATGTACCGCCCCAGTTGCTCTGTGCGCTGATGTCGGTGGAGCCGCCCTGCGGCTGCCAACTTATCTCGGTTGCAAGGGCGGGCATCGAAGCGGCGGAGATCAGCAACGCGAAAGCCGCGCATCCGATTGCCGCTGGACTATAACTCGAAGAAAAATGCGCCCAGAAACGATCACTTATCCCGCACGTGACCTTTCTCAGCGCAGCTCTATGAAGTTTAACTTTCATTGGTTCTCCTTGTTATGTGAATTTACTACAAGTTAAATTTTTGATGACATTATACCATTATCCCTCCGGACATGGGGAGAAAATTACGCAAAATAATTCGTGAAAATTGCGCACCACTACATACCCTTCGTCATTTTAACTGAGAACATCATAGCACAAAATAACAACGCGTGCAGAAATAAGAAGAAAATAAATATCACTCCTCATTTTCCACTGTTTTCGGATGACGCGAAAACGGGCTCCTTTACCCACACGATTGATTTCTTGTCCTTCTCCTGAAGGTTGACGAGGTTGTCCCTGGAAACATTGCGGATCGTTATTCCGTCGACGACGGGCTTCATCTCGCCGAGGAGATGGAACACGCGCCCCGGGCCGAGATCCTCCGCCCATGTATAGCGAGACTTAGTCCCGCCGTCCGTCCCGATGGTATCCACGACAAGGTCCTTGAACCGAATGTTCTCCATGTTCCCGACGATCATCTGAATCGCCGAACGATGCGCGCCGACAATCGTCGTCCGCTCGAAGACGATGTTCCTGACCTCACCCTGGAAGTCTATCGCGCCGCGCGGAGACGGACGGTCCTGAGCCTGGTCGCCGTAGCAGTCCCATGAGGTACCGCAGTTGACGATTGTGTTGCCGACGAAGCGGATCTCCTTCGTGTTGCGGAACTGATGTCCCGGGAAGTCTGTGTTGAGGCGTATTCCCGCGCCCTTGAATCCGTCCTTGATGAAATTGTTCTCAATGAGGTGTCCGTCTCCGCCGAAGACGGCGATGGAAGCCGCGCGCCAGTTGTTCTCGACGGTGTTGTTCCGTATCGTGATCCCTGTGCAGTCCTGCGCCTCGCACGCGTCGTTGTTCCAGATAGCAATTCCGTCGTCGCCGTTTCCACGGAAGTTGCAGTTCTCGAGAATCGTGTCGGACGTTCCCTGGCAGAAGTTGATTCCGTCCGCGAGATTGTTGCGCACGCGGCAGTCGTGGATATGAGCCTTCACGGTCGGCTTCGCGGGAGACTGGTAGTCGCCGAGCCAGAATCCGCACTCGAAGTGCTCGACCCAGAGATGATGCAGCTTCGCCCCCTCGCCCCACGCCTCCATGATGCCCTTGTACACCGCATTCTGGTTGAAGCGGGAGCGGAGCATCGAGCTGAGGTACATGTGGCAGAACTCTGTCCCCTTCGCAAGCCTGTCACCTCCGACGCCTCCTCCGAAAGACTTCGCCCCCGGGAAATGCAGGTTCGTGTGCCACATGCCCGCGCCGGTGATCTTCATGTTTGATGCGCCGTTCAGTAGCCAGCGGTTGTCGCCTGTCTTCGTCCAGTACTCCCACACGCCCGATGGGAAGTACATCGTCTTCCCCTGCTCGCGGCAGGCGGCGAAGCACTTGTCGATCGCCTCGCGCCCCGTGCCGAAGTCCGCGACGCTGAGCGAGCCCTCGGGCTGCGGAATCGGCGCCGGGATTTTCTCGAGCTCCACGAAGTCCACGCCGTAGGGATACTTCCCGTCCGCGTTCGCGAGCGACAGCACGTCGCCCTTCGCAAGAGGCGCGCCGTCTATAGCGAAGTGCACCTCGTCAAATGCGAAGCGCGCGATTTCGTGTCCGCCCGGCTCGTCCGCAGGACGGTCACCGACGAAGTACTGCCACATCCAGTAGGAGGAAAGCGGAATCGACTCGGAGACCTTTCCGTACTGCCGCACCTTGCGCTTCTTCCCGTTCACGCGCAGCTCGAGCGAGCCGCAGAAGACTTCCTCGCGGCGGTACTGCGGCGTCTCGTCCTGCGGATTGCTCTGCTTCCATCCGTCCTCCCGGTCGGGCATTGTGAAGCGCAGCGTCACGCCGTCGACTCCGCCCTCGCGCAACTTCCACTCCAGCTTCGCGCCGCGCGTCCCAAGTTCGACGTACTTCATGTCCGACGCCTGTGCGGCGATATCGGACTGGACCAGGCTCGGCCCCTTGAGTGACGCGCCGCCCGCGAGCCGCGCATCCTCCGCCTCGTATCTAGCCGTTCCGGACGCCCCCGCATGCGCGGCGGCGCACAAGGCTGCCGACAGCGCGCCAAGCGCGGTCAACATGAATTTTTTCACAATAGCTGGTCTCATAACAGTTGATCCTTTCCTTACAACACTGCACTTCTTCAACGCGAAGAACTGCCAAATGCAAATGCCGGACT
>JAEEOY010000088.1 GCA_016284515.1 Kiritimatiellia bacterium
CTTCTCGCGACGGGTGATAAAGTCTGTCGATTCCGTTGCCGGCGAGGTCGAGACGCATTCCCCGGAGAACTGGGACGGCTGGAAGAAATGGAATTCAAAGGAGACGCTCGTCTGGTTTGAGAATGTGCGCGGCGGATTTGACGCGCCCGGCGAATGGTTCTACGACGGGAAGAACGGGCGCATCCTCTACCGTCCGCTTCCAGGAGAGAAGATCGAGTCGATCGTGGCATTCGCCCCCAGCTCCAAGCTAAGCCGGCTCGTGGAGATAAAAGGCGACCCCGACAAGAAGGAGCTTGTTCACGATATCCTGTTCAGCAACCTTGTGTTCGCCGTGACGGACGGCTGGGGCGAAGGGCGGGAGAACAACCGTCCGACACAGTCGTACCAGCATCAGGCCGCGGGCGGAAGCGACGGCGCGGTAACGGCGAAAGGAGCCTGCCGCCTGACTTGGGACAGTTGCGTGTTCCGGCACACGGGCAACTACGCGCTCAGGTTCAACGACGGGTGTGTTTCAAACACGGTCGCGCGCTGTCTCATGGAGGACCTTGGCGCCGGCGGCGTGATCATGGGCTCATGGGCCGGACATGTTGCTGACGGCGAGACGCTTTCCCGGCGCGTCATATCCAAGACGGCGCCGCATTCCGTCGCGTTCAACCGCATCGAGGACTGCATCATACGCGGCGGCGGACGTTTCAATCCCGAAGCAACGGGAATTGTCTTTACCCACGTCTCAGACTCGAAGGTGCTTCACTGCGACATATACGACTTCTTCTATTCGGGAGTCTCGGTCGGATGGACGTGGGGGTTCCGCGGCTCGGTCGCACAGCGCAACGAGATCGCGTACAACAGGATATACGACCTCGGGAAAGGCGTCATGAGCGATATGGGCGGTGTCTATACGCTCGGCACCAGTTTCGGGACTACGGTTCACGACAACGTCATCCACGATGTGGACAGCTATTCATATGGCGGATGGGGCATCTACTTCGACGAGGGAAGCGAAGGGGTTGTCGCGGAGCGCAACCTCTGCTGGAATACGACCGACGGAGGCTTTCACCAGCATTATGGCACAGGCTGCATAGTGAGAAACAACATCTTCGCCTGGAACCGCACACGCGGAGCGGTCAGGATGGAGCGTGCGGTCGTGCAGGACGTTCCGTGTACGCTTAACTTCCTGAACAACATCGTGATCGTGAAGGGGAGCCCTCTTGCCGGACGCGGCGTGCGCAACGTCGGCGGCATCTGGGCAGGAAACCTGTGGTACGACTTTTCGGGCAAGCCCGATTTCGACGGTCTCGACTGGAACGGATGGGTCGCGAGCGGGAAGGAGATTCTCGGAAAGTACGCCGACCCGCAATTCGAGAATCCCGAAGTCTTCGACTTCCGGCTCAAGCCGTCCTCCCCGGCCTTCGCGCTCGGTTTCAAACCGTGGGACAGCTCAAAGGCGGGCGCGGCAGCCAGACAATAACCGACATCTAACTCAAAGCATACAAGAAAGGAACATAAAATGAACCAGACAGTGTTTACGCACAACCCGTTTCCCAAGGTGGGCATTCGCCCGATCATCGACGGCCGCAGGCGCGGCGTTCGCGAGTCGCTCGAAGACCAGACGATGGCGATGGCCAAGGCCGCCGCCAAGCTCATCAGCGACAACCTCCGCTATCCTGACGGATCGAAAGTGGAGTGTGTGATTGCCGACACGACGATCGGCGGCAGGTTCGAGGCCGCGCAGTGCGCGAACAAGTTCGCCGCGAACAACGTCGGCGTTTCGCTCTCCGTGACGCCTTGCTGGTGCTACGGAACGGAGACGATGGACCTCGACCCCGTCATGCCCAAGGCCGTCTGGGGCTTCAACGGCACGGAGCGCCCGGGAGCCGTCTATCTCGCGTGCATGCTCGCAGGCTATGCGCAGCGTGGGATGCCGGCGTACGGCATCTACGGACACGAGGTGCAGAACCGCGACGAGTCCGACAAGATCCCCGCCGACGTCGCCGAGAAGATCCTCCGCTTCGCGAAGGCGGGTCTCGCCGTCGCGATGATGAAGGGCAAGAGCTATCTTTCCATCGGCACTTCCGCGATGGGCATCGCGGGTTCGTTCGTCGACGTCAACTTCATGCAGGACTACCTCGGCATCGCGCCGGAGAACATGGACGAGTGCGAGATCCTCCGCCGCATCGAGGAGGGCATCTACGACAAGGAGGAGTACAAGAAGGCGCTCGCGTGGATGCGCGCAAACCTCAAGGAGGGCAAGGACTACAATCCGGTCAAGATCCAGAAGTCGCGCGAGGCGAAGGACAAGGACTGGGAGTTCATCGCGAAGATGGCGATAATCGTCCGCGACATGATGGCCGGAAACCCCAAGCTCAAGGAGATGGGCTTCGGCGAGGAGGCGGTCGGCAGGAACGCCATCGCCGGCGGATTCCAGGGGCAGCGCCAGTGGACGGACCACTGGCCGAACGGCGATGTCGCGGAGGTGATGTGCAACACTTCGTTCGACTGGAACGGAAAGAAGATGCCGCAGATCCTCGCGACGGAGAACGACTCGCTCAACGGAATCTGCATGCTCCTCATGTGGCTCCTCACTAACAAGGCGTCGATGTTCGCCGACGTTCGCACCTACTGGAGCGACGCGGCCGTCAAGCGCGCCACGGGCAAGGGGCTTCCGAAGGACGCGAAGGCGGGGATCATCCACCTCCTCAACTCGGGCTCCTGCTGCCTTGACGCGGCGGGCGAGATGAAGGAGAAGGGCAAGCCGGTCTTCAAGAACTGGTGGGATGTCACGCAGAAGGACATCGACGCGACATTGAAGGCGACGAAGTGGGTTCCGGCGGGCGTGGAGTACTTCCGCGGCGGCGGCTTCTCGTCGTCGTTCCTCACCCCGAAGGGAATGCCACTCACGATGATCCGCATCTCCATCGTGAAGGGGCAGGGTCCGGTCATGCAGATCGCCGAGGGCTGGTCGGTGGAGCTCGACGCTAAGCAGCAGAAGACGCTGATGGAGCGCACGAACCCCGAATGGCCGTGCACATGGTTCACGCCGCGCCTCACCGGGAAGGGCTTCTTCAAGGACGTCTACTCCGTGATGAACGCCTGGGCCGCGAACCACGGAGCGATCGCGTACGGACACATCGGCGCGGACCTCATCACGCTTGCCTCGATGCTGCGCATTCCGGTCGCTATGCACAACGTGCCGGAGGAGCAGGTCTTCCAGCCGCACTGCTGGGGCCTCTTCGGCGCGAGCGACGATCCGACGGGCGCGGACTACCGCGCGTGCGCGAACTTCGGTCCGCTCTACGCGACCAACCGCTGAGCGCGACGCCAGTTCTGCTGTTGCATCGCGACAGTGAACCGTAAAACCACCTCGCGAGGTACCCTATGCCTACCTCGCGAGGTATCTTATTCCCACCTCGGGAGGTACCCTATGCCTACCTCGCGAGGTGCCCGCCACCTGCCTCGGGTATTTACCGGGGACTGTCCCCCCTGTCTTCATGTTCTCTCATATCTTCGCAACGAGTTGCGTGATTCTCTCACGGTGTTTTGTGGTATAATAGTGGAAAAATGATTAATGGGATGTGTTGCATGAAAATGAAGTCGCATATATTGTCGTTGTTGTTTTGTGCGGCCGCCGCGTGCGGCATGGCTGCGGAGTCGCTTTCGCTTGACGGGAGCTGGAGCTTCCGCTTCGAGGAGGGTAAGCCGATAGAGGAGGCCGCGAAGGGGGACTTCGTGGCAACGGATTCGATTCCCGTCCCCGCGTGCTACGACATGATGCCGAAGTGGTACATGAAGCGCGGCACCGGACTCTACCGCCGGTCGTTCACGCTCGCGAAGCTGATGAAGGACGCGGTCCTCGTCGTGGACGGAATGGGCGTCCGCGCGAAGTTCGAGCTAGACGGGAAGGACTTGGGACTTCATCCGTATCCATACGCGCGCCTCGAGATCCCCGTCGGAGCTCTCGCCGCGGGCGAGCACTCCGTCTTCGCGGCGGTCGACAACATCCTTTCGTGGCCGCGCGTGAAGCTGGCGCGTCCGTACTACGACTTCTATTTCTACGGCGGATTCTACCACGGCGTGAAGCTCGTCGAGCGCGAGCCGAAGGTCTTTGTCCGCACGCTGGACTACAAGACGGGCAAGGTCGAGGTCGAAGTTGAGAATGGCGGCGATTCCGCCGCGACGCTTGCATTTGACGGGGGGCGGGAGGTCAATGTCAAATTGAGCGACGGCCGCGCGGCCGTCACCGTTCCGAACTTCCGCCTGTGGTCTCCCGGCGCACCAAACCTTCACAGGCTGTCCGTTCAACTTCCAACTTTAAACTTTAAACTTTCAACTCGTTTCGGTATCCGCAAGATCGAGGCGCGGGACAGGAAGATATACCTGAACGGCAGGGAGCTGTTCCTCAAGGGCTTCAACCGGCACGAGTCCGACTGGCTAAACGGCGCGGCCACGGGCGAAGCGCTCATGCTGCAGGACATCCAGCGCCTGAAGGCGCTCGGCGGCAACTTCATACGCGGCGCGCACTACCAGCAGTGCGAACGCTTCCTCGACCTCTGCGACGAAAACGGCGTGCTCGTATGGGAGGAGTCGCTCGGATGGGGCAACGGACAGGACTACACGAACAACAACTTCCCGCCGAGCGAGCTGAAGGACGCGGAGTTCTGCGAGATGCAGGTGAAGGAGACGCGCGACATGGTGCGCGCGAGCTTCAACCATCCGTCGGTCATCATCTACGGATTCCTCAACGAGTGCGCCAGCCACAAGAAGGAATGCAAGTCGCTCGTCGACACTCTCGCCGAGACGATACGCGCCGAGAATCCGGGGCGCCTCGTGACGTTTGCATGCAACATCACCGACGGCGACATCTGCTGCACGAACATGGACATCGTCTCGTTCAACGCATATCCGGGGACGATACCGATGGTTCCCGGCGACAACGCGCAGTTCAGGAAATCCGTTTCCTCAAACTTCAACGGAATCGTCGCGAAGTTCCGCGCGCGCTATCCCGACAAGCCGATCATGGTGTCCGAGTCTGGCTGCGGCGGCGAGTTCGGGCGGCGCGGCGAATACGCCTCGCCGAACACGGAGGAGTTCCAGGACGAGTACCTGACGGACATCTTCGAGACGCTGTGGGCGAACCCCGACGTCGTCGGGTTCTCGATCTGGCAGATGAACGACGGCCGGACGCGCGAACGCTTCGGCGGCAAGGCGGTGTCCGCGATGTTCGGCGGCTCGATCGCCGGCGTCTTCGACCGCCTGCGGCGTCCGAAGCTCTCCGCCGAGACCGTCCGCAAATACTTCAACCTCAAACCATAAAATCTCAAGTTCCCACCTGACTCTGTGAACTCTGCGGCTCTGCGCCTCTGCGTTAAAAAAATCAAGTATTTCCCGGGGACTGTCCCCCTCATAATCCCCGGCTTCGACCGCCAGGTGTTCCCGTTCACGCTCGAGGGATGCGTCGTGCGCGTATCGGACATAATACTGATCGACGTGTCCGTTCTCGCTGACAGGCAAGCACCGTCACGGACATGGTGCTACCCGGTGACGCTGCGGGACGCTGCGTCTCCTTGTTTACGTGAAGGTGAAGATGCGGGCAGTTGACGCCGGGCGGTTTGTGCGCGAGGTTTAGAAAATTATTTGGATTGCAGCCATTTTGCCATTTGGCACACGCGGGGCGCAATATTTGGTATAATATCCGCCTGATATGAACAAACTGGCGATTGCTCTAAACAAGACGCTTGCCGACGCTGCGGGATTCCTCTCCCCCGCCGGCAGGAGAATGTATTTTCCGTACGGCGGCATCCTCGGCCAGGGCGCGGAGGCTAAGACCTGCGACATCAACGCCACGGTCGGCATGGCGTTCGAGGAGGACGGTTCCCCTCTGGTGATGGACTGCTTCAAGACGGGAGTGAACCTCGACAAGAAGGCGTTCCTCTATGCGGGCAGCTTCGGGCTTCCCGCCCTGCGAAAGGCCTGGAAGGAGATGGAGTTCGTGAAGAATCCGTCCCTCAAGGGCAAGCGCTTCTCCTCTCCAGTCGTCACGAACGCGCTGACGCACGGCATCCGCGTGTGCGCCGAGCTTTTCGCGGGTCCGTCCGACACGCTCGTCTGCCCCGACCTCTACTGGGACAACTACGAGCTCATCTTCCAGGAGGCGGTCGGCTGCAAGGTCGTCCACTTTAACACCTTCAGGCGCGGCGCATTCGACGCGGCGGCGATGAAGGAGGCGCTTCTCGCCCCCGGCGCGAAGAAGATACTCATCCTCAACTTCCCCAACAACCCGACGGGCTACACGGCGACGCTCGAGGACGCGAAGAAGATCGTCGCGGCCGTGCGCGCCGCCGCGTCGAAGGGCAAGCGGATCGTCGTCATATGCGACGACGCCTACTTCGGGCTCGTGTACGAGAAGGGCGTCCACGGAGAGTCGATGTTCTCCGAGTTTGCGGACCTTCACAGGAACGTTCTCGCCGTCAAGCTCGACGGCACGACGAAGGAGGACTACGTCTGGGGTCTCCGCGTCGGGTTCGTCAGCTTCGCATTCAAGGGCGCGACTGAGGATCAGCTCAAGGCGCTTGAGGCGAAGGCCGCCGGCAACGTGCGCTCGGGCATCTCCAACGCGACGGCGATCGGGCAGCATCTCGCGATACGCGCGTTCGCCGACCCAGGGTATGTCTCGCAGAAGCGCGAGAAGTTCGCGGTCCTGAAGAAGCGCTACCACGAGATACGCGTCATCCTCAAGACGCATCCGGAGTACGCGAAGCACTTCGAGGCGATGCCGTTCAACTCGGGCTACTTCATGTGCGTGAAGCCCATCGGCGTGGAAGCTGAGAAGGTGCGCCGCCATCTGATAGAGAAGTACTCCGTAGGCACGATCGTCCTTTCGGGGCTCATCCGACTCGCGTTCTCGACCGTCCCGACCGCACGTCTGGGCAAACTCTTCGCGTCCGTTGACGCGGCGATCGCCGACCTCGTCGGCGAAACCACGAAAACCAAAACCTCCAAGAGGAGAAAAGCGAAATGAAGAAAGCACTAGCGTCAGTTCTCGCGGCTCTGTCGATTTCCGCCTTTGCGGCGTGGGATCGCGTTGCGTCGCTACAGGTCGCGGATGTCGCCGCACAGGGCGAGGCGGCGGCGAAGGTCGGTCAGATGGTCGGAAATCCTCTTGCGGCGGCGTCGCTTGCGGCGGCTCTCGCCGGCATGCCGACGGTGACGTTCTTCGGTCCGGCGCGCGAGAAGGCGACGATGCTCGTTCCGTTCTACCTCGACATGAAGGCGGTCGCGAAGAATCCGCAGGATGCGATCGATGACATGAAGGTCTCCGTCCTGTATCCGGTTTCCATTTCGAAGGAAGAGTTCATCAAGCGCCACGAGGGGGCCGTCGAGAAGGAAGGGGCCGTCGTGGTCAAGGGCGATCTTTCCGGAGAGGACAAGGACGAGGAGAAGACGTACGTCGTGTTCTCCAAGGACGGAAAGTGGGCCGGTGCCTCCGACGATCCCGAGCGCGCGAAGCTCGCGCTTGCGGACGTCAAGCTCGCCGAGAAGGCGCTCAAGGGCGAGGTCGTGCGTCTGCGCGTTAACCCTAAGGCCGTCAAGGCGCTTGCCGCTGCGGTGAAGGACGTCCCCGGCATGACGGCGACGAACATGGAGATGATCAACGCGCTCAAGGCGTTCTCCCTCGGACTCAGGGTCTCCGACCGCGGGATTGACCTGAACGGATCGATCACGTTCGCCGAGGGCACGGAATACGCGAAGTGCGGACTCAAGCCGCTCGGCGCGGATCCCCTCGCGTTCGCGGGCAAGGGCGCGTTCAGCGCCACGGCCGAGGCGGAGGACTGCGGCAACTACGGACGCATGACCGACAAGAAGTGGGCCGACATCCTCGCGCTCGTCAAAAAGCACGGTGGATTCGACCTCTCCCAGTTCCTTGCGCGCAGCAAGGATGGTTCCGCGGAGAGGTATGTGTTCGACATCGCGGCGGTCATTAAGACCGTGACGGAGAATCCGGAGTCGTTTGGCAAGTTCGACTTCGAGAAGTTCTCCGCGGATGCGGAGAAGCTTGAGGAGACGGAGAAGTTCACCGCAAAGGCGCCTGCCTGCGCGAATGCGGGCGTCATCAAGGGATTCGAGTCGCAGTGGACGGTAGCGGAGCGCTTTGCGGCGACCGTGCCGGAGGCGGCCGCGAAGAAGCCGTTCTACGTCACATTCGGTTCCATCTCGTCTGTCGTAAAGGCCATCGTCCCGCATCTGCTTGCCCTCGTTCCCGAGGAGCAGCGCGCGGCTATCAAGCCCGTCGCAGACACTTTTGCCGTCGAGACGAAGACGGGCATCGCCGCCATGATGTGGCGCGCGAAGGCGGAGGATCCGATGCGCTTCATGATGCGCATCTCGGCTGACGAGATTCGCGGCATCGGCGGAATCATCAACGCCGCCATGTCGATGGGCGCGCTTGGCGGAATGGGCGGCGGCGAAGACGGCGACTGTGGCGACGAAGACGGAAGCGACGACGGAGACGATGAAGACTGAGGCGTACGCCAAGGTCAACCTCACGCTTGAGGTGTTCGGAGTGCGTGGTGACGGATACCACGCGCTCCGTTCCATTGTGGCCCCCATATCGCTTTCGGACACGCTTGAGATCGAGCCGTCCGACGGACTTTCGTCCGACACAGGATATCCCGACGACCTCATCCTCAAGGCGGCGCGCGCGCTCGATCCGTCGCGCGGGGCGCGCTTCAGGGTGGCGAAGCGCATCCCTGCCGGCGGCGGACTCGGCGGGGGCAGCGCGGACGCCGCGGCGGCGCTTGTCGCGCTGAACGAGATGTGGAACCTCGGCCGCACCCGCGAGGAGCTTGCGGAAATCGGGGCGACGGTAGGGTCGGACGTCCCCGCGCTTGTTCTAGGCGGCCCAGTGCTCATGACCGGACGCGGCGAGTTCGTCGAGCGCATTGAGTGTCCGCGCCTCGACCTCGTCCTTGTGAATCCCGGGATAAACACCTCGACGCGCGAGGTATACGCGCGCACCGCGGTGCGCGAGGAGGGCGGACCGTCCGCGACGGACGTGTGCCTTGAGGCGCTGGAGTCGGGCGAAATCGGCCTTATAGCGGAGACTTTTGCAAACGACCTCGAGGCGGCGGCGTGCGCGATGCACCCCGAGATAGCCTCGGCGATGTCCGCCCTGCGCGCGGAAGGCGCGCTCGGCGTGACGATGAGCGGAAGCGGCTCGTCGGCGTTCGGACTCGTGGAGTCCCTCTCTCGCGCGCAGGAAATCGCGCTTGCGCTGCGCGACCGCGGCCTTTCCGCCTGGGCTGTTCACACAATCGACGCGGATATGGTATAATATCTGCAATTCAGCTGTCCCATGGTGTAGCGGCTGCACACGGGTTTTTGATACCTAGAGTTCTGGTTCGACTCCAGATGGGACAACCAGCGGGGATTTCGTTTATCTTGCAGCCCCTTGCATTGCGTCGGCGGATATGATATACTATGCGCCAATCATTCACCGAAAAGGAAGAAAAAGACATGGTTAAGATCAGAATGCGTCGCACGGGCTGCACCAATCATGCAACCTACCGCATCGTCGCTGCGGACTCCCGTTCGCCCCGCGACGGCAAGTTCCTTGAGATCCTCGGCTGGTACGACACGCAGATCAAGGACGAGAACTTCAAGCTCGACCTTCCGCGCGTTGAGTACTGGCTCTCGAAGGGCGCCAAGCCCTCCACGACGGTGGCGTCGCTCATCCGCCGTGCGAAGAACCCCAACCTCAAGCCGCATCACGCGACCCCGGCCAAGAAGACCGAGGCGAAGAAGGAGGCCTAAGCAATGGGTATCAAGCTTATAGACAAGATCAACGCCGAGCAGACAGCGAAGCTCTCCGAGAAGAAGTTCCCCGAGTTCCGCACCGGCGACATCGTCCGCGTTTCCATCAAGATCAAGGAAGGCGAGAAGTTCCGCATCCAGGACTTCGAGGGCAAGGTCCTCGCGATCGACAACGGCCGTTCCAACGTTGCGGGCAACTTCACCGTCTCCCGCGATGCGTTCGGCGTCCGCGTCGAGAAGCTCTTCCCGTTCAACAGCCCGTGGATCCAGGCGATCAAGGTCGTCAAGAAGGGCAACGGATGGCGCGCGAAGCTCTACACGGAGCGCACCTTCTGCTCGCACAAGGCTGTCCGCAAGCTGGTGAAGAAATAATCCCAGCGCACAGAGCCGCAAGTTCGGTGAATGAAACAGGCCGTCCCCAATGCGGGGGCGGTCCGTTTTTTGGTATAATATCCCACACTTAACACCAACAGGAACATCTGCATTTCTACGAAAGGAATCTGAAAATGGCAGTAACTGAAACGACCAAGGTATCGTGGGGTTCGAGGCTCGGAGCCTCCATAAAGGGCATTCTCGCGGGGCTCGCCCTCTTTGTGGTGGGCTTTCCCGTCCTCTTCTGGAACGAAGGCAACAGCGTGAAGACCGCCAAGGCGCTCGACGAGGGCGAGGGGGCGTGCATACCGGTCGAGTCGATCGAGAAGATCGATCCCGAGATGGAGGGACAGCTCGTGCACATGACCGGCAAGGCGACGACCTCTGACGTCCTTTCCGACGACCAGTTCGGCGTTTCCGCCACGGCCATCGCGCTCGCGAGGAAGACCGAGATGTACCAGTGGGTCGAGCATTCCAAGACCGAGGAGAAGAAGAACCTCGGCGGCAGCGTCACCAAGACCACGACGTACACCTACTCGCAGGAGTGGGTGGATAGCGCGATCGACTCGAGCGGATTCAAGGAGCAGGGACACGACAACCCCGGCATGATCGAGTTCCCCTCCGAGGAGACGCGCGCCGCGAACGTATCGTTCGGCGCCTTCCGCCTGAGCGAGAGCCAGATCGGCCGCATCGGATCCGAGCAGGCATATGCGTTCCCCACCGACTTCGTCTGCAAGGTCGAGCGCGTGCAGATACAGGGCCGGACGATATATGTTCCGAACAAGACCACTCGCGACAACGAGAAGAACAACCGCGACGTCGCCTCGCAGCCGCGCGTGGGCGACATGCGCGTCAACTTCAGCGTCGTGTATCCGCACGACATCTCCATCGTCGCGAAGCAGAAGGGCGACACCTTCGTCGGATATCTCGCAAAGACAAAGAAGAAGATCGACATGCTCTCGGACGGAGTCAAGGACGCCGCGGAGATGTTCGAGGCGGCGCGCTCGGCCAACACGATGATGACGTGGATCGTCCGCCTTGTCGGATTCCTCCTCATGTTCTTCGGACTCTCCATGGTCCTCAAGCCGCTGTCTGTTCTCGCTGACGTGCTGCCGATCCTCGGCAACATCGTCGAAATCGGCACCGGGCTTGTCGCAGGCGTCATTGCGTTCGTCTGCGCGCTCGTCACCATCGCCATCGCATGGATCTTCTACCGTCCGGTCCTTGGCATCCTGCTCCTCGCCGCGGCAGGCGCGGCAATCTTCCTCCTCTGGAAGAAAAAACAAGAAAAGAAGTCCGCCGTCGTCGCATAAACGCCGAAAATTTGGTATAATCCATCCATAAGTCAGTCAACAAACAAGCATTGCAAAGGAGCAAAAGACAATGAAGAAGCTTACGACACTCGCGCTCGCGGCGTTCGCGGCCGCAGCGGCTTTCGCTGAAGGCGGAAACCTCCGCTACTCCATCATGGTCAACAAGTTCGAGAACAAGGCCAACTGGCGCGGACAGTGGGAGCTCGGCGACGCGTGGGGCACGATTCTCACCGACCAGCTTGTTCAGAGCGGCAAGTTCATCGTCCTCGGCGAGGCAGACATGCGCGGCGCGGCGATGCAGGAGCAGGACCTCGCGGCGTCCGGACGCACCGCCGGCGGCAAGAAGGCTCCTCAGATGGGACGCATGACGCCAGCCCAGCTGCTCGTCAAGGGCGCGATCACCCACGTGCAGGAGACGAAGGGCGGCAGCGGAGGCTTCTCGCTCGGAAAGGGCATCCTCAGCGGCGTGTCCATCGGCGGCAGCGCCGGCGGCGCGGAGATCAACATCACGATCTACATCTGCGACTCCGCGACCGGACAGGTCAAGGCGTCCAAGAGCGTGATCGGCAAGAGCGGAAAGCGCGGCATCGGTCTCGGCTACCACGGCAACAAGCTCGGCGGCCTCACCGGCGACCTCGAGGGTTTCGAAAAGGACAATATGGGCCAGGCCTGCACCGATGCAGTCGCCCAGGCCGTCGAATTCCTCGTCGCCCAGCTCGAGACGATTCCGTGGGAGGGCTCCGTCTCTCTCGTTAAGCCGGACAAGCTCCTCATCAACCGCGGTTCGCGTGAAGGCGTCGCGGTCGGCATGAAGTTTGACATCGGCAAGGTTGAGGAGATCGTCGACGAGGATACCGGAGAGGTGCTCGACAGCGAGATGACCAAGATCGGCACGGTAGTCGTAACAGAGGTGAAGGAGAAGATCTCCTACACGACTCCGCTCGAGGGCGCCGAAAAGGGCATGGGCGTCCATCCCGCAAAGTAATGTGAAGCGCAGCCAAACTGCGTGAAAAAGGGGCCGGCATCCGCCGGTCCTTTTTTTCATGCCCTGAAAATTTTTCGCACCCCCGTTGACAAGCCCACCCGATTTATGATAAAGTAATCGCGTGATTACGATAAAAGGAGTTTCGGCGATGGAGAAGACATTTAAGAGAAAGGCGCGGCAGGACGGCGTGGAGACGCGCGAGGCGATACTCGCTGCGGCGGAGGCGGAGTTCTCGGAGAAGGGCTTCGCGCTCGCCTCGGCGCGGGAGATCTGCCGCCGCGCGAAGGTCAACTCGGCTTTGATGAACCGCTACTTTGGCTCGAAGGAGGCGCTCTACCGCATTGTCGCGAAGCGGCTCTTCGGCGATCTCGGTGCGCCGCTTGCGCGGCTCGCGGACGGCGTGAAGGACGAAAAGTCGTGGCGTGCGGCTGTTAGCGAGTGGGTGGACGACATGCTCTTCATGACGCTTCCGACGGAGAAGGCGCAGAAGCTCTGCGCAGGGCTATTCCGCCACGAGGTGACGAGCCCCACGAAGTTCCACGCCGAGTTCAAGGAGTCGTTCGGACGTCCGGTATACGAGGGGCTGAAGAAGCTTCTCGCGATGAAGGTCAAGGACGACGAGCAGCTCGACCTCTGGGCGTCGTCCATCTGGGCGCAGGTTTCGGTCTATGCGCTTGCGGACGTCAAATGGCACGACTCCTTTAGGCCGAAGGGAATCGACAACCGTGCCTGGGCCGAGAAGGTGAGAGACCACATCTGCGATGGAATCTTTGCATCGACAGCCGGGGAGAAATTAACCTTGTAGAACATGCAGAAAATGTATCTACACGATCTACACGATCTACACGTTCTACACGGCTAAACAATCAGGAGCAGAAGTAATGAAAAACTCTTTTTTACCGCTTTATGTCACCAACTTCTTCGGGACGCTGAACGACAACTTCCTGAAGACGCTGGCGTGCCTGACCGTCATCGGATGGATTGCCGACGAGCGCGTGCGGTCGCTCCTGACGAGTGTTGTCGCGGGAATGCTCGTCCTGCCCTACATTCTCTGTTCGCCGCTTGCCGACCGGCTGACCGCCGTGTGGCCGAAGCGTCGGATCGTACGCGCGGCGAAATGGGCGGAACTTCCGATCATGGCCGTTGCGATTGCGGGCTTCGCGCTCCACTCACCGTGGTTCGTCATCGGCGCGGTTCTCCTGATGGGGCTTCAAAGCTCGCTCTACTCGCCCGCCAAGTACGCGCTTGTGCGCGACATCGGCGGCGCGGAGAGAATCTCGACCGGCATGGGCGGCATGGAGGGCGTCTCGTTTCTCGGCGTGCTGCTCGGCACTGTGGCGGGTGGCCTTGTGGCCGACCTTCAAGTCCGCCATTCCGAGTGGAATCTCGCCTACTGCTGCCTTGCGACATTCGCCGTGCTCGGCCTTGCGGCGAGCTACACAGTCAGGGCGAAAGAGGAGCTCAACCGCTCTTTCCACGCCATCAACCCGATTCGCTATATTGCCCGTGCCTACCGAATGGCCGGTCGCTACGACGGGCTCAATGCCGTCATCTTCACGCTCTCCGTCTTCTGGTGGGGCGCGGCGATGCTCCAGATGGGACTTCTCGTCTACGGCAAGTCGAAAGTCGGGCTAAACTTGAGCGACACCGGCACGGGGGTACTCCTTTGCGGCGCTGCCGTTGGCATCGTCGCCGGGCAGGTCATCGCCGGCTTTGTCGACAAACGTCGCTTCCTTCTCGGCGCGACGCTCTTGACCGGCTGGATCGCCGCGGCGCTTTTTGCCGTTCTCTACTTCGTGCCGCTTTCGCCGACGGCGTTCGGCGTGGTGCTGGGGCTTCTTGCCTTCGATCTCGGCTTTTTCAAGCTGCCGTTCGACGCCGAGATACAGAAGGTCGTGAAGGGACCGAAGCTCAACACGATGCTTGCCTACTTCAACCAAGTGTCGTTTCTCTTCATGCTCGCGGCGAGCGGATGCTACGCGCTCGTGAGCTGGGCGTTCGGGCCGAAGGCGTTTCTCCTCTTGCTCGCGGTCGTCTTTCTCGTAGCGCCGTTCCTCTTCGTGTTCTGTTACCGCTCGGTTCTGCTGTGCGTCGGCCGCTGGGTCTTTGCCTGGAGATACAAGGTTGAGGTCGAGGATAAGACAGGATTAACAGGATTGACAGGATTAAGAGCTGGGGGAGATCCCCAGACCCCCGAAAATCTTGTTAATCCTGTAAATCCTGTCAAGAAAACATCGCTCCTCGTCTTGCCGAATCATCCGGCGATGGTGGACCCGATGCTCGTGGGCGTAACGTTCTGGAAGACGCCGCTTAAGCCGCTTTCAGACGAACTCTTCTTCCACACCGGCATCGTCGCTCCGCGCGTTTTGAAGACACTTGGCGCGGTGGCTGTTCCCGATCTTCGCAAGCACCGCACGGCGAAGGGCGCGACAATCGCGCGGGGTCTTGGCGACATCGTGAAGTCGACGCTTGAAGACGGCGGGAACGTCATCTTTTATCCCTCGGGGCACATCCAGACCGAGGGCGAGCAGGAAGACATCGGCACGCGCCAGCTCGCGTACAACATGTGCGGCGATCTGCCCGAGGGGGTGCGCGTCATTGGCGTCAGAACG
This sequence comes from Kiritimatiellia bacterium, assembly GCA_016284515.1. Lineage (GTDB taxonomy): Bacteria > Verrucomicrobiota > Kiritimatiellia > RFP12 > UBA1067 > UBA1067. Next base: position 15,090 of record JAEEOY010000088.1, read on the forward strand.
CGCGGACTCTGGGGGTCGATCTGGTCGCGCAAGGGGCGCAAGAATTCGCCCTCGTTTGTGCCGACTTTCATCAAGAGCGTATTCCTGTGGTTCTTCTGGTCGCCGTTCGTCCCGCGCCGCCGCGTGACGATGCACATCGAGGACCTGACCGACCGCGTGAAGGAGTGGTCGAAGCTTACGCGGCTCGAGTTCAACCGAAAGCTGGAGGAGTGGTACAACGACGAACCACAGACCAACGCAGACGTGCCGTCGCTAACGCTCGGCCAAAATAACGCAAGCGTTAGCGCAGCGTTGTCTGCGAAAGTCTGTGGTTAAAAACGAAGGATGATGAGATGAAAGAACCGCAGACGAACGCAGACGTGCCGTCGCTAACGCTCGGCAGAGATAAAGGAGGCGCAAGCGTAAGCGCAGCGCAGTCTGCGAAAGTCTGTGGTTAAACAATAAGCAAAAGGAGACAAGCTATGGTAACAAAGGAAGAAACAGGTAAGATAATTGGCGTATGCATGGATGTGTTCCATGAACTTGGTTCAGGATTTCTGGAGCCTGTATACCAGGACGCGGCCGAGATAGCCTTCAGGCAGGCTGGCATTCCCTTTGTTCGCGAGGCGCAATGTCCGATTTATTTCCGAGGTGTGAAGATCAATCGGAATTATGAGGCGGATTTTGTTTGCTATGGAGAAGTGATTCTTGAGTTCAAGGCGGTGAAGTGCTTTGCGCCGGAGCACAAGGCGCAGTTGATCAATTATCTCAAGGCGACACGCATTCCTCTTGGGTATCTCATCAACTTTCACGGTGAGAGGCTGATTTGGGAGCGCATCGTCTACACTTCGGCAGAGAGTAAACCGCAGACGAACGCAGACGGGCCTTCGCTAACGCTCGGCCAGGATAAAAAAGGCGCAAGCGTTAGCGCGGCGCAGTCTGCGAAAGTCTGTGGTTAAAAACGCAAAGAGGTATTAACAGGATTAAGAAAGGAGCGGAAGCATGAATGTCAACAGAGTGTATGCCGAGGCGATAGCGAAATGGGAAGGCGCCAAATCCTGGAGTGGCGACAAGGCGACAAAGCCGTTTGCCGTTCTGTGGGATGATCCGGAAAGCGGCGCGGACTTGAAGGTCGTGTACAGGACGCCGAAGGAAGAGGGCGTATCCCTGCTCCTGCTTGGGTTCGCGACATGTGTCGTCTTGGCGGCGATTACCGCTCTCCTTTGTCGTGCCTTTCAGCCAATGTGCGCCATCTTGATAGGCGTACCGCTAATCTTGGCTTTTGCTGTCATCGTGGTGGTTCGCGCCATGCGCCTTGGATGGGTTCGCATGGAGTATGAGTTCAGGCGAGGAATCGCCACCGTGCGCTATTCAATGGCGGAACACTGGAAGCGTGAGTGGTCGTTCCCCTACAACGACAGGACGAGGCTCTTCTCCCGCCTGCGGCCGTTCGCCTGTGGGTTCGTCATATCGGAATACGGATTTGTGGATGAGGCGGGCAGCGTCCTGTTTCGCACAAAGCAGGCGATGGAGCTTCCTCACTACGACTACTTCTCGCTTGTCGTGACGGGTTATCTTTCGCGCGACGAAGACGAAGATAAGTCCGCACGGGATATTGCGGAAAAGTATCGTGAATGCACTTTGCGTGACAAATCGCTGTCGAGAAAGTGGTGGGCTTTCGTTGTTGTTTCCGCTACGATTGTAATCGCCATGCAATTCATTGACAGCTGTAGAAAGCCGACAAAGGAAGAAGATCGTGTGCAGAAGGTGATATATGAGGCGTTCCTCAACGGCGGCGACTATCTGGCGGTTGCCGAGGCACAGAAGGCCAAGTGCGGCAATCGCGCGCAGAAGGGGATAGACGAGGTGTTGGATTACTGTGCGGAATTCTCGGCGGCGCGGCAAGAGCTGAAGGATGCGGGGGCGATTGAGGACGCTCGCAGTCGCCGTGAAGTGGCGCAGGGAGTAGCTTCAAGATTGCGCGAACGGGTAAAGGCGATGGAAGCCGTCAGACGCAGAAGCGTTGCCAATTATGTCTTTGCCCATTCCTTCGAGGATCTGGTTGGGGTGGCCGAATCACTGCGTTCCGCTCCAGACGGCAAGGTAATCGTAATCATAAACGAGAACATGAAAACCATCATAAACGAGAACATGAAAACCGCCGCGCCGCAACAATCATCGGAGGAAACGAAATGAATGCTCGGCTGATGTTTGCGCGGTGTGTCGCGGGAAGGTTTCTAGACAGGATTAACATGATTAACAGGATTAAGAATGATGAATATAGATGAATTATGCTATAAGGTCATTGGGGCTGCGATGGCAGTGCATCGGCACTTTGGCCCCGGATACCTCGAGGAGGTGTATAAAAACGCCTTGATAGTGGAGTTGACGGCGCTTGGTATTCACACAGAAAAAGAAGTTCCCATTGCGGTTAACTACAAAGGCATTCGCGTGGGAGATTATAGGGCCGATGTAATAGTTGATAATCGACTCATTCTAGAATTGAAAGCTGTAACGAATATCAACCCAAGTCATGAGGCCCAGGTTGTGAACTATCTTAATGCGACTGGAATAGAGGATGGGCTCTTGATCAATTTTGGAGCGCACTCTCTTCAGCACAAACACAAATACCGTGTGTATCGCCAGCCGCAGGCTCTTAATCCTGTCAATCCTGTAAATCCTGTCTAAAAAACAAAAGGGAGAAGTAGAGATGAATATGCGAAAGAGATTTGCTCTGGGTAACGCGGGAAGGTTTTTAGACAGGATTAACAAGATTAACAGGATTATGAGAAGAGGATGGAAGTCTTAATCTTGTGAATCCTGTAAATCCTGTCTAAAGCAGAAAAGGAAGGAAGCAGAAATGATCAACGGAATGACATGGGGAATCTACTATCTGATTCTGTTTGCAGTTTCGTTTGCAGGCTGCCTTGGGTGGGCTTTGAAACTGATTCGCGGCAACAAGCAGGGGCGTGCGGTAATGGTGATGCTGCTGGGTCCGTTTTGCTTCGCCTCTGTAGTCTGGGTTGCAACATTGATCGTCGTGCTTTGCATGTATGGTATTTAGCCACAAAGAACACAAAGGTCACAAAGAGGAGCGGAGAAATGGAAATGAACGCGGGAAGGTTTTTAGACAGGATTAACATGATTAACAGGATTTTAGCATGGAGAACAGGAGATACAGAAGATAGGGTTTTTGGCATGGAGAACAGGGGAAGCAGGAGGAAAACTGGGGTTGCCGCACCCTGCATTGACCCGCCTGCGGCGCTCGCTTCGCTCGGGGGATACCCAGCCCCCGCCGAAGGCGGACCTAAACTCTCCTGCATCTCTTGCTCTACCTGCTTAAAAAACAATCCTGTAAAACCTGTCTAAACAAAGACAAGGAGAAAGTGAAATGAAACGAGTGATGGTTATGCTTGTGATTGTTGTGACCTGTCTGGCACAGCAGGGGTGTTATACGACCGTTGATCGCAAATGGCAATATTATGCATCAACAAAGTGGCTTTGGGAGAAGCGTCAATCTGGGCCTGGTGCCTGGTTTCCTGAAGTGCAGACCACTGGCGAGGGTATGTATCTTGTGGGATGTTTCATACCTGTGGTTGGCTGGGTTACGCTTTGCCCCGCTGGATTAGCGTTAGGTGTTGTTGAACGGTGTGTCGTAGCACCTGTGTTTGACACTGTTTGCCTTCCCATTGACTACATCAACAATGTGAATTATCGGATTGATGAAAAGCACTTTAAGATTTTCGAGGACCGTCTTGATTCCGATTTGGATGCTGTTCTTGCGGATTCAATGTATTGGTCAGATCGGACAGATGACAAGTTCTGCTATTTGAGTCGGTGGCTTTCGCAAAACGGAGATAAGGTTGAATTGACGTCGAAACGTGTATCTGCGATACTATCACTTCTTGGGTGGTATGCAAAAGAAAGGAGGTGCCTGGATGATGAAATGTGGTCAATTTACCTGGAGATATTGAGGGTTATATACTACGATAAATCCTGCGAACGTGAAACGCTGACGGCATTGGCGAATTGGTTTGTTGAAATGAAGAATTCCACCAGAGTGTATGTGGATAGTTTTTTCCATGCTGGAATTTATCTCAGTCGTGAGGACTGGGTGAAGTTCACTGATGAACAGTTGAAGGTTCTTCTGGATGCCGATATCATGAGTCTGGAGATAACGAGAGTTCTCAAGATACGCCAGGAAAAACGCGAAAAGGAAGCCAATGGGCAAACCGTGGACTGAAGACTTCAAGTGTGAGTCAAAGTGCAAAAAGAGGAAAGGAGCAAACTTATGAATATGCGAAGAGGATTTGCTGCAGCTGCCGCGGGAAGGTTTTTTAGACAGGATTAACATGATTAACAGGATTTTTGCATGGAGAACAGGAGATGCAGAAGATGGTTTTTGGCTTGGAGAACAGGAGAGGCAGGAGGAAGACTGGGGTAGCCATCCCAGACCCCGCCGAAGGCGGACCTAAACTCTCCTGCATCTCCTGCTCTACCTGCTTAAAAAACAATCTTGTCAATCCTGTAAATCCTGTCTAAAAAAACAACTGGAACGAATTTCAAGGAGGAACAACAATGAAAAGAATGATGTTTGCAGCTATGGTCGCCGCGGCGGCGTTTGCGCCGCTTGCGGGGCGGGCGGATGAGAGCCGCCTCAACCTCTGGCCGCTTGTCGGCTACGAAGATGGCGCGCTGGACGTCATCTGGCCGCTCGGACACTTCAAGGATTCGGACGAGTGGCGGTTCTTCCCCGTCATCATGGACCACGACCTCTTCTGCGTCTTCCCCGAGTTCTGGTTCATGGACGACGGTTTCGCCGTCCTGCCGTTCTACGCGAAGTACGACTTCAGGGAGGGCACGCTCTTCCCCGTGCTCTGGTGGGACCTCGCGGGCTCCGACAAGATGCACAGCGTCTTCCCGCTCTACTACTACCATGGGCGCGAGAATGCGACGACCTTCTGGGCGGGCTGCGGACTTGCGGGCTACAAGCGCTACAACGACGAGACTTCCCACTGGCTTCTGCCGCTCTACATGCGCACGGGGAGCGGATTCTACTCCATCCCGTACTCAAGGACGTCTCATTCCACGAGCAGGGACGAGGCGTATCTCTGCGGCTTCGCGGGGCGGAAGACCGCCCAGGACGGCACGACGTACGCGCACTGGTGCTTTCCGCTCTGGCACAAGGACCAGAACAGCTTCACTTCGCTGCCGTACCACCGCGAATGGGACGACAAGGGGGAGACGACGTCATGGCTCTCCGTCCTTGCGCTCTCCGGCGGCTGGCGGGACCGTCCCTACTGGAAGGAGCGCTATCTCCTCGGCCTCGCCGGACGCAACAGGAACGACAAGAACGGATACAGCGACTCCTGGCTCGCGCCGTTCTACTACGCGGACAACCAGGGCACGCTCGTCACGCCCGTCTACGGTCAGGCCAAGACGGCGAAGTGGGGGCTTCCCGGGTGGTACACGGACGACCATACGTTCGCCTCTCCGCTCTGGTATAGCCATACGGACGACCAGAACCGCCTCGACCAGTGGATGGTTCCGCTCCTCCTGTCGGGCGGCGTCTACCGCGACGGCGTGCGCCGAAACGGCTTTCTCCTGAACGTCGCGGGCTGGATGTCGGGCGACGACGGCTATTTCGCCTCGTGGTGCATGCCGCTCTACTTCAAGGACAGCGAGGGCACGTTCATCACGCCGCTCTACGGACGCAACAAGTCCTCGCAGTGGTGCTTCCCGCTCTGGTACAACGACGAGCGGTCGCTGTATTCCCTCCTCTGGTGCCAGAGGAAGGACGAAGCGGGCGAGCTCGAGTCGTGGGTGGCGCCGCTTCTCCTATCCGGCGGAAGGACGAAAAGCGACGGTACGCGCGAATCGGACATCCTCCTCGGACTCGGCGGCGCGACGTGGGGCGGCAAGGACGGCCTGCGCTCGAGCTGGGCGTTTCCGTTCTACTACGAGAACAGCGCGGGCGCGTTCGTGACGCCGCTCGGCGGCTGGAACCGGGACTCGAGCTGGATTCTGCCGCTTTTCTACACCGACAAGGAAGCCTTCGTCTCGCTCCCGTACATGCATGGCCGCAGCGAGTCCAAGAAGTCGGACACCTATGTCGTGCCGCCGCTTCTCTCGGGCTACACGAAGCACGACGACGGCCGCACGGACCTGTGCGCGCTCGTCCTGTACGGACACAGCCGCGGTGCGCAGGGCGAGACGCGCTACGACTACCTGCTGCCGCTCTACCACTACAACGGCGAGACGGGCGACTTCATCTCGCTCCCCTACGGCCGCGACGTGCGGGGCTCCTATACCAACACCTGGTGGGCGACGCCGCTCGTGGGCTTGCGCTCCGGGTCGAAGACGGGCGGCTGGCTGTTTCCGCTCTTAAACCGCCGGAAGGACGCCTCCTTCGACAAGGACCTTGCGCGGATGGATTCGCCTACGATCCCGGACGACATCACGTTCTCGGATCAGGTGAAGTGCTGGACGAACGGCGAGGGGAGGGTGTGCTTCCGCACGAACTGCATTGCCTCGGCCCGGATCGACTCCGAGGCGCGCGGCTCGGTGCTGCTGGCGTCCGACCACGACCATTGGGTCTATAGCGGCGTCTCCTGCGGGGAGAAGGAGTATACGCTGCACGAGGGCTCCAAGCAGGGCAACCGCATTTTCTTCAACAGCGAGTCCTCGCGTACGGTGACGTACGACATCCCTTCGCGCCGGAAGAAGGGCGAGAGGTCCGACTCCGAGACGATGGCGCTCTGCGGACTCTTCTACAGCGAGCACAGGGAAGACTCGATGAAGGGTACGTCGCATACGCATACGCGCGTCCTCTGGAAGCTCTGGGACCGCGAGGAGCGCGACGGCAACGTGACGGTCGATGCCTTCCCGGGCTTCACCTACGACTCGAAGAAGAACGGCTATTCGAAGACCTCGTTCCTCTGGCGGTTCTTCCGCTACGAGAACGATCCCGAGAAGGGGAAGAAAGTCGACCTCTTCTTCATCCCCGTGTGGAGGTGACAGCAAAGGAAAATGTGAAAATGTGCAATTATCCAATATCCAGTATCCATTATCCAATATGCTGTATCCAGTATCCGATGATGGCGGAGAGATGTTGAGTATTGGCTATTGGATATTGGATATTTGCACATTGAACAAAAGATATTTGCACATTAAACAAAAATAGAACAACCTAAACAAAGGAGTGAAATGACAATGGCTATAATGGCGGCGACGGTGTGGTTCATCCCCGGGTGGCTCCGTTCGGAGAAGCCCGCGGACGGCGTCCTGGAGTGCGTCTCGAACGCATTCCCGACGGCGCAGGTCGAGTTCAAGGCGTGGGACGGCGACAACGTCGTCTGGCCGCTCTCGGTCGATTCGGCGGACAAGGAGTCGTGGCGCTTCGCGTTCGAGATCGCGATGATGCCGAAGGAGGAGCGCGAGTCGCTCACGCTTATCGGACACTCCCTCGGTGGACGCATCATCGCGCGCATCCTCGCGCGCCTCGAAGAGCACGGAATGAAGATACGCCAGGCGATACTTATGGGCGCGGCGATTCCGTCCGACGACCCCGACCTCGAGAAGATGGGCCGCGCAAGCGCGCTCCCGGTTCTTGCCGTGTGCAATCCGGACGACGTCGTGCTGCGGTACGTCTACACGATGGTTGGCGCCGTGGTGGGCGGGGAGAAGGCGACGGCGTTCGGGGCGAACGGAACGCTGAGCCCGTGCGAGAACGTGGTCGAGTGCGTGACTCCGACGAACATAACTCGCCAGGTCGAGATTGGCGAGAAGTGGGCGAAGGTTTCCGCGTTGAAGGACATCGCAAACCACCACGAGAAGTTCTACATCGGATACGCCAAGCGCCTTCTCGACGGCGAGGAGCCGACGGGCAAGGTGATGGTTCCGCAGGGCTTCCCCGGCGTAGAGGGGCATGTAATGGATTCGATGGTCTGGTGGGACGTCCTCGATTCGTCGGGCGGATGGAAGCTCGAGAAGAATAAGGTGACGGGCCACTGCCGGATCATAGACCCAGACAAGCTTCGCACTGCCTGGGGCCGCGAGGCGGAGATGCGCTCGGCGTTTGAGAAGGTGAAACAACAATTGAAGTAATATTAGGAGGTAAAGTTATGGGAATAGTAGTGATTGGCGTATTGGCCGTGCTCAGCGTTCCGATCATGCTGATTGTGGCTCTCGTTAAGCTGTCCTGGATAGAAGACCAGCTGTCGTCGCTCTGCAAGAAGATCGAGATAGCCGATGTCTCCAGAAATCTCAAGTCCGTGCCAAAGCCGGCCGCGCCGGTAAAAGACAATGCGGAGGAAACCGAAATGAAGAATCGAATTGAGAAGCAGGAAATGACTGGGGGAAGCGGCGTCTCGCCGCTTCAGGAAAGAGGAAATGTCATTGTTGTAGAGAAGCGCCGGGACGGCGCTTCCCCCAGTCAGGAAGAGGATGTTTACGAGAAGCGCCGGGACGGCGCTTCCCCCAGTCAGGAAGAGGATGTTTACGAGAAGCGGCGGGACGGCGCTTCCCCCAGTCAGAATGACGATTCATATGAGCCGACGGCGCTCGACATCTTCTGGATGCGCGTCGAGGACTGGTTCGCCGTGCGCGGCGACTTCGCGCCGAAGGGGATGACGCACGAATTCGCCTTCGCGACGCGCTGGCTCGTGCGCGTAGGCGTGGCGCTGATCGTTGGCGCGATCATCTACTTCGTGAAGCTGTCGATCGACCGCGGATGGATGGGTCCGACGGGACGCGTCGTCGCGACGCTCGCCTGTGGCGCGGCATTCAGCGTCGGCGGCTCGTGGCTCGTGAAGAAGGAGAGGTACTCGCTTCTCGGACACGCCATCGCCGCGCTCGGAGTCGTTGCGCTGTACCTCGGTTTCGGACTCGGACACCGCTTCTTCGATCCACCCGTGATCGCGTCGCCCGTGATCGCGTTCTGCGCGCTCGCGGCGGTGACGTTCTGCGCAGGCGTGATGTCCGTCTACCTCCGTTCGCCCTACATCGCGGTGATGGGACTCGTCGGCGGATATCTCGTCCCGGTGATCGCAGGTCGCGACAGCGGATTCCCGCTCTGGTTGGATGCGTATCTCCTCGTCCTGAACCTCGGCGCGTTCTACGTCGCGCGGATGCGCAGGTGGTCCGCGCTCGACTTCCTCGCGTCGATGCTTGCGTTCGCGATGTGCTGCATCTGGGGCGCGCGGCATCCGGAATTCGGCGGACGCGCCGCAGTGCTCGTCAACTTCGCGTTCCTCTCGGCCGTCCACGCGCTCTACATGACGAGCGTCATGGTCGGCTCGAGGATGCGCAGCGAGTCCGAGGACGCCATCGCGTGGGCCGGGCTCTCCGTCAACGCATGCTGCTATTTCGGATGGCTCGCGTGGGTCTTCCGCGCCGGATTCGCCGACCGCGCTACGGGGGTTGTGCTGCTCGCGCTCGTCGCCGCGTATTTTGCCGTCGCGTATCTCGCGACAAAGCGCGGTTGGGCGGACCGCGCGACCGTTGGCATACTCGTGGTCTTCGCGCTTACGTATCTGTCCATCGTGCCGCTCCTGCTGTTCAGCCGTCCGTGGTGCGTCGTCTCTTGGTCCGTCCTCGCCGTCGCGACGGCGGAGGCCGAGTCGCGCAGCCGTCAGCGCATTCTCGGCATCGCCTCGTTTCTGCTTCTCGCGGCCGCGGCGTGGTCGGGCATTCTTTACTACGCGCCCCTCGCGTACTGCCAGCGCTCGGTCTATGCGCTGACGGCGCTTTCCGGAGGGGAGTATTTCGTCGAGTTCGCGCTGCGGCTCGTGCGGCTCTGGACTCTTCCCGCGGCGGCCGTGTTTGTCGCGCGGCGACTCAGGGTCGACGCGCTTGCCATCGCCGCGCTCATCGTCGCGTTCCTATTCTTCACGGGGGAGGCGCGCAACTTCGGATACGTCTTCTTCCCGTCGCTCAAGACGGGTATGGTGTCCGTCGCGTGGCTGATTGCCGCGTTCGGCGGACTCTGGGCGGGCATCGTCTTCCGCAGCCGCCTGTCGCGCATCTGTTCGCTCTCGCTTCTCGGCGTCTCCGTCGCTAAGGTGCTCGTCATCGACACCGCGCACCTCACGACTCCGGTCCGCGTCGCGCTCTTCGCGCTCTCCGGCGTCCTCCTCATCGTCGGCGCGTTCCTCTACATGAAGTTCAGGGAAAGGTTCGAAGACAATGCGTAAAAATCCAATCTTTGCGCACTTCCGCCACGATATATGATATAATTACCTAATATGGAACAGGAAGATAACGCCAAGCTCGACCTCGGTTCGCTCGGGTCGTTCGATTTCACGCCCGACTGGGCGCGGAAAGACGCCGGAGTGACCGTGGGCAAGGTCCGCCCCGAAAGGGCGGAGGGAGACAGGAAGCCGTTCGGCGACAGGAAGCCGTCCGGCGATCGCAAGCCATTCGGGGAGCGCAAGCCCTTCGGCGACCGGAGGCAGTTCGGCGACCGGAAGCCCTTCGGCGACCGCAAGGGGTTCGGAGACCGCGGCAGGCCGCGCTTCGCCGAGAAGCCCCAGCCGCTCGACGCCGAGGTGAAGGTGCTGCCCGAGTCGAAGGCGCTTGGCACGGTCATGCGCAAGCTTCAGGGCGACTGCCACGCGTACAAGCTCAAGGACCTCGCGTACTTCTTCCTGGACAACCCCGGTTCCGTCCTTCTCAAGATCACGCCGAAGGCGCAGCCCGACAAGCCCGCCGCGGCGTTCTGCCAGTGCAAGGCGTGCGGCTTCGCGTCCACGAAGGAGGAGGATGTCATCGAGCATGCGCTGTCCGCGCATCTTGCCGACTACTACGACTCGAAGGTGATCGAGGTCGAGCCGCCCAAGGGCAACTTCAGCTGCGTGGCGAAGTGCGGACTTTCCGGCGTCCTTCTCGGGCCGCCGAACATCCACGAGTTCAACGCGACGGTGCGCGAGATGATCCGCACGCGCTACCCCGACATGTCCGAGGAGCAGTACCGCTCGCGCATCGAGATGGTCCGTGACGCGGACGCCATCGAGGAGTGGCGCAAGGGCGCGACGAAGAAGACGGTGTTCGTTCCGAAAGGCCAGGCCGAGACCGAGGGTGTCGCGACGATGACGCGTGAGCAGGCCGAGGGCGAGTTCAAGCGCAACGTGCTGCCTTCTCTCCTCGACAGGCCGAAGAACCTCATGATCACCGCCGAAGTCGCGCTCAAGAGCCCCGTGAAGCCGCTCGTCTGGGCGGTCCGCGACGCGCTGGAGGCCGAGCGCCGCATTCCCTCGGGCATGTGCTTCGCGCTCCGCGGCGCGCTTCACCACCGCAAGTTCAACTTCTTCCGCGCGAACGACGCGCGCGGACCCGAGTTCGTCACGAGCGCGGAGCTCAAGGAGTTCGACGCCGCGCACGCGATCCCCGAGCTCGCGTCCGTGGCGAAGTTCATCGCCGAGCATCCGTGCTGCGACAAGTCGGAGCTTCCGCAGGAGGAGGGCGTGCTGCAGCACCTGCAGTGGCTCGTCTCGACCGGGCACGTCGTCGCGTTCGCCAAGATGGGCGTCTACTCGGCCGTGGAGAAGTTCCCGAAGTACGGTCCGCAGTGGAAGAAGCGCTCGGCGAAGAAGCCCGAGGCGCCGAAGGGCGAGGCGGAGTCGGCGGGCGAGCCGCCGGTCCCGCAAGTCCCGCAGGACGCGCCAGTCCCTCCGGCTGAACAGCCCGCGGCCCAGGAGCAGCCCGCCGCACAGGAACCAATCGAAGAAAAGAAAGAAGAACCTCAGAATGAAGCTTCCACTCAGTTGGCTTAACGAGTACGTCAAGGTTGACGACATCGATCCGAAGGACCTCGCGGAGAAACTCACGCGCGCGGGCCTTCAGGTCGAGTCCATTGAAACGGTCGGGGGAACTCCGCTCTCCGACCTCATCGTCGTCGCGGAGGTGCTGGAGTGCGAGGCGCATCCGAACAGCGACCACCTGCACGTCTGCAAGGTGACGGACGGCAAGGAGACGTTCCAGGTCGTGTGCGGCGCGCCCAACATGCGACTTGGCATCAAGACGGCGTTCGCGAAGATCGGCGCGGAGATCCCCGAGTTCCTCGACAAGAACGGCAAGCCCGAGAAGATCAAGAAGGGCAAGCTGCGCGGAGTCGAGAGCTTCGGCATGTGCTGCTCGGAGAAGGAGCTCCACATCGGCGAGGGGAACTCCGGCATCATCGAGTATCCGGCCGAGACCCCGACGGGCGCGCTCGTGCGCGACGTGGCGAAGCTGGAGAAGCCCGAGGTCGTCTTCGACATCGAGGTGACGTGGAACCGTCCGGACGCGCTTTCGGTCGTCGGACTCGCCCGCGAGTTCGCTGCGATCCTGCACCGTCCGCTGACTCTCCCGCCCGTCGACTTCGAGGAGTGCGGAGTAGACGTGAACGACGAGGTCAAGGTCGTCGTTGAGGACAAGGAGAAGTGCCTCAGGTACACCGCGCGCGTCGTCACCGAGATGACGCCCGACGCGCCGTCTCCCGCGGTGATGGCGAAGAGGCTGGAGCTCTGCGGCGTCCGTTCGCTCGGACTCGCCGTCGACGTCACGAACTACGTGATGCTCGAGCTCGGGCAGCCTATGCACGCCTTCGACCACCGCACGCTCAAGGACCGCACGATCGTCGTGAGGGACGCGCGCGAGGGCGAGACGATGAAGACGCTCGACGGCGTCGAGAGGAAGCTCGACCCTTCGATGCTCATGATCTGCGACGCCGAGAGACCGAACGCGGTCGCCGGCATCATGGGCGGAGAGGATTCCGGAATCGCCCCCGGCACGACGTCCGTCCTCCTCGAGAGCGCTCTCTTCGAGCCGACTTCGACGAAGTTCACCGCTACGAAGCTCGGACTCGCGAGCGAGTCGTCGTACCGCTACATCCGCGGAGTCGACAAGGATCTCGCGGACTTCGCGTCGCGCCGCGCTGCGCATCTCCTGCAGAAGTACGGCAACGCGAAGATCGCGAAGGGGATCGTCGACGTCGACAGCCGCGCGAAGCCGCTGAACGCCGACGTGACGCTCGACTTCGAGCGCGCGCGCAGGCTCATCGGAATCCCCGTCGGAAACGACGCGATGGTGTTCATTCTCCGCGGGCTCGGACTCGTCCCGCGCAAGGACGGCTGCCTGTACGCCGCCGAGAAGTCCGTCGCCTTCGGAATCCCCTCCTGGCGCTGGGACCTCCTCGAGGAGGCCGATCTCGTGGAGGAGATCGCGAGGCTCTACGGACTCGACAACATCCCCGACACGATGCCGTCCGCACCGTCCGTCTCGCCGCTTTCCGACGCGCCGTTCCGCGCGAAGGCGAGGGTGCGCGAGCTGTGCCTTGCGCTCGGCTTCACCGAGGCGATGCACTACTCGTTCCTCTCGAAGAAGGAGCTCGACGACTTCGACACGCGCGCTGCGGACCGCAGGCTCGTCATCCCCGACCCCGTCTCGGCGGAGTACGGAGTGATGCGCGACTCGCTTCTTCCGCAGATGATGGGCTCGCTCGGACGCAACGCCTCGCACCAGCTCGAGACGGCGATGCTCTTTGAAATCGGCAAGGTGTTCGGCGTCGCGAAGACTCCGAAGGGCGACGTCCCGTGCGAGAAGGAGACCCTCTCGCTCGGCTTCGTCGGACCGGTCGGACGCGAGGCGCTCAGGACGCGCGCGCCGCTCTCCGAGGAGGAGGCGGTGCTGTGGATGAAGGGCGCCGTGGAGGAACTCGTCGCGCGGCTGCACGCAGGGAAGCTCGAGTTCGAGGCGGCGGACCATCCGGCGTTCGCGAAGGGCGCCGCGCTAGCGGTGAAGCTCAACGGACGCCAGATCGGCGTCATGGGCGCGCTCTCGGCGAAGATGCGGCATCCGTACCGCCTCACGACGCAGATGGCGCTCTGCGAGATGGACCTGAAGCCGCTCCTCAAGCGCGTGAACGAGCTCGGACGCGTCTCGCCCGTGCCGCAGTTCCCGCTCGTGAGGCGCGACATCGCGATCGTCGCCGCGAAGTCGGTGTCGAACGCCGCCGTTGAGGATGTCATCCGCAGAAACGGCGGAAAGGACCTCATCAAGGTGACCCTATTCGACGTCTTCAAGGACTCGCGCGCCTACTCGCTCGAGTTCAGGTCGGCGGAGAGGACGCTTACCGACGAAGAGGTGGGCAAGGACTTCCAGCGGATCGTCGACGCCCTCAAGGCGACCGCCGGCATCGAGGTGAGGGAAAGTTGATTTTCTAGGACGTGGGTCCTGGGTTGCACGCGGATTCAGCAGAAATTTCTTCGACCGACATTTTTAAAAGGGGGCAACCCCTACTAGGAACGACGGGTTCCGGGGATTCTGTGCTACGGCAACGTGGGATCTTTTAAATTGCAAAGTAGTAGAATGTGAAGAGTAAAACATCGAAGCTTAAAAGGGGATGAAAACGGTATGATGGCAAGATGTAGAATGGTATTGCTGGCAGCGGCGCTGGCAGCCTGCGCCGCCGGGGCGGCGGAGGTCAGGCGTTCGTTCGAGGCGGTGCCGAAGCAGGCGCTCGTCGAGCTCAAGGCCACGGTCGGACGGCCGTTCTCGTCCGGCCTCGTCTTTCTGGACGGCAAGTTCATTCCGCCTCCCTACAAGGTGGAGCGCTATGGCACGGCGCTTCGCATCAACGGGCAGCAGGTGACCGGGCAGATCATCCCGTGGGACGATTTCCTCAAGACGCAGGCAGGCGTGCGCGTGGAGCGCGTCGAAACTCCGGCGTCTGAGACTCCCGCCGTGGTTGAGGAGGAGGCTCCTGCCGAGACCTCCTATTCCGACGACCTTTCCGACGACTTCGACGATCTCTTCGACGACAACCCCAAGCCAAAGAAGAAGACGTCGCGTCCCGCGGCGCGCAAGCCCGCCGCGCCGCCTCCGCCGGCTGCGAAGGTCATATTCGACGGTGAGTTCAAGCCGAACACTAAGTCGAAGGCCATGGTGGCGAAACTCAACAAGATACGTACAGACCTGGAGGTCTTTCTCCGCAAGGGGGGTGCGTGCTTCTTCGGGACGCGATACACCACCGTCACTGCGGACCGTGCGCCTGCGGACATGTTCCTTGAGGCGATTCCGCGGGTCATGAAGGACAGCACGACGTTCGAGGTGTTCTCCTCGGCAGCTCGCTCGAGAGGCATATCGTACCTCTCCGAGCCGGTGTTGCGCGACCTCTTCCGCAACAGGCTCGACTACATCAAGCTGCAGGAGCGCGCCAAAGCCGTCAAGGACGAGCGCAAATGGGAAGCGATGCTGAACAAGACCGGACAGTGACGGTCCTCATACCGGCGTACAATCCGGATGAAAAGCTGCTGGCGCTCCTTCCGAAGCTGAAGGAGCGCTTTTCGCGCATCGTCATAGTCGACGACGGGTCCGTCAAAGGGCGCGAGATATTCCCGCAGGCGGAGAAGTACGTCGAGAAGATACTTGTCCACGAGAGGAACCGCGGAAAGGGCGCCGCGCTAAAGACAGGCTTCGCGTATCTCGGCGACTCGACGGACGTCATAACGGCGGATTCGGACGGGCAGCACACGCCCGAAGACATCGCGAAGGTCGCGGAGGGGCTTAGGAGCCACCGCGACGGACTCGTCCTCGGCGTGCGCTCGTTCTCCGGCAAGGTCCCGCTGAGGAGCCGCTTCGGGAACTGGTGGACGCGCTGGTTCTTCTTCCTGATGACGGGGCTGATGATCCGCGACACGCAGACCGGGCTCCGCGGAATCCCCGCGGCGCTTCTGCCGCGCGTCGCCGGCATACCAGGAGACAGGTACGAGTACGAGATGGCGATGCTCGCGGACGCGAAGAACCATCCGTCGCGCCCGCTGCAGATCCCGATCGAGACGGTCTACATCGACTCCAACGCGACGAGCCACTTCAATCCGCTCCTCGACACGATAAGGATATACCGCTCGCTCTTCCAGTTCTGCATATCGTCCGTGCTGTCGTTCCTCATCGACAACGGAATCTTCGCCGCCGTTATGTGGGTGCTTACGGCGAAGGACACTCCGCGCCGGGACGACGTCCTGATTGCGCTCGTGGCGGCCAGGTTCGTCTCGTCGCACTTCAACTACTTCTACAACCGCTTCGTCGTGTTTCGTCGGGAGCGCGCGACGCCGCACCGGCGCCACCGCAGCTACTACGGCTACATCGCGCTCGTCCTTGCCGTCGGCGCGGCGAGCTATGCCCTCACCGAGGGCTGCGCGGCGCTGCTCGACGTCCGGGGCGTGGCCGTGACGGTGGTGAAGATCGCCGCCGACATCGCGCTCTTCGTCGCGAGCTACCTCGTCCAGAAGAAGCTCATCTTCCGCAGGTGACCTGCCGCTTCTGCGAATTGCGCAGGGCGGCGGCAATATGGTAAAATACCATCCTATGAAAAGGATAGGGATTATCGGCGCGGGGCGGTTCGGAATGAGCCTCGCGGAGACGCTCGCCAACGGCGGGGCGGAAGTTGTGCTCATCGACAGGAACAGGCCCGCGATGCAGAGTGCGTCGGAGTACGCGACGGCACTTCAGGGCGACGCGACGCAGCAGCATGTGCTGGCGGAGGCGGGCTTCGCCGAATGCGACGTCGTCGTGGTGGCGATAGGCTCCAACATCGAGGCGTCCATGATGGCGACGGCGAACTGCAAGGAGCTCGGCGTCCCGCGCGTCGTCTCGAAGGCGACGAGCGAACTCCACGGAAAGATCTTGAGGCGCATCGGGGCGGACAGCGTGGTGTATCCGGACCGCGACAGCGCGCACCGCCTCGCCCGCGCCATCGCGAACCACGACGTGGTCGACTTCCTCGAAGTCGCAGAAGGGTACTCCATCGCGGAGATCGATGTTCCGGACGCCGCGCGCGGCAAGACGCTCGCCGAGGCGGACCTCAGGAAGAAGACTGGACTCACGGTTCTCTGCATCCGCCGCGGAGACGATTCCGGGCACGGCCGCACGGTGATCATTCCGCAGCCCTCCGACAAGCTCGAGAATGAGGACAAGCTCGTCGTGTTCGGCGAGACAAAGCAGATCGACGCGCTGTCGTGAGCAAATTCGTAATACAGGGCGGGAAGACCATCTCGGGTACGCACCGCGTCTCCGGCAACAAGAACGCGGCGCTGCCGATGATCGCGGCGTCGCTTCTCTCCGCAGAGCCTGTGACGCTAAGGAACGTGCCGGACATAGCGGACGTCGCCGCGATGCTGGAGGCGGCGAAGACGTTCGGCGCGAAGGTGTCGCGCGACGCGAAGGAGGGGACGGTCGTCCTCTCGACGCCGAAGGTCAAGACCGCCAAGATCGACTCGGCGCTCGCCGCGAAGATAAGGACGAGCTTCCTGTTCGCGGGGCCGCTCCTCGCGCGCGTGGGACGCGCCTCGCTGCCTCCGCCGGGCGGCGACCAGATCGGGCACCGCAGGCTCGACACGCATTTCGCGGGATTCCGCGCGCTCGGCGCGAAGGCCGTGGCGGGACGCAAGACGCTGCGCTTCAGCGGAGAGCTCAAGGGCGCGCGCATTCTCCTCGACGAGGCGTCTGTCACCGCGACGGAGAACGTCCTGATGGCGTCCGTCACGGCCCGTGGCAGGACAGTCATATTCAACGCGGCGTGCGAGCCGCACATCGTCGACCTCGCCAACATGCTCAACGCCATGGGCGCGAAGGTGTCCGGCGCGGGCACGAACCGCATCGAGGTTGAGGGGGTCGAGTCGCTGCACGGATGCGACGCGTCCGTCGGATGCGACTACATCGAGGCCGGGAGCTACATCGTCGCGGCAGCGGTCACGGGTGGCGAACTCACGCTCACGGGAATCGACCCCGAGCCTTTCGAGGTGCTCGCAGGCGCGTTTGCGCGCTTCGGGGTGACGTGGACGGTCAGCGCGCGCGAGCGGACGCTCACGTTCGTGCCGAAGCGCAGGCTCAAGATGAAGTACGACCTGGGCGACGCGATCCCGTCCGTTTCCGACGGCACATGGCCTGCGTTTCCGTCGGACCTCATGTCGATCCTCATCGTCCTTGCGACGCAGACGAGGGGAACTTGCCTTTTCTTCGAGAAGATGTTCGAGTCCCGTCTCTACTTCGTCGACCACCTACGCCAGATGGGCGCGAAGATCGTGCAGTGCGATCCGCACCGCGTCGTGGTGACTGGTCCGTCCCAGCTCTACGGCGGAACGGTCACCTCGCCCGACATACGCGCCGGCATCGCGCTCGTCATCGCCGCGCTCGTCGCGAAGGGCGAGTCGACGATCCTCGGCGCGGAGACGGTTGACCGCGGCTACGTCTCGGTCGAGACGGAGCTCTCGCGCCTCGGCGCGGGAATCGTGCGGAAGTAGCGGCTGTCTTCGCGCCGGAACGGATTATGCTATAATATACGAAACAGGAAAGGAAATACCAGCAATGAAGATCCTAGTCACCGGCGGAGCCGGGTACATCGGCAGCCATACCGTCGTCGAACTACTCAACGCGGGCCACGACGTCGTAGTCGTCGACAATCTGTGCAACAGCTCGAAGAAGTCGCTCGCCCGCGTCAAGAAGATCACGGGGAAGGACGTGAAGTTCTACAAGGTGGACATCCGCGACGAGAAGAAGCTGAACGCGCTGCTGGACAAGGAGGCGCCCTTCGGCGCGACGATCCACTTCGCCGCCCTCAAGGCCGTCGGCGAGTCGACGAGGATTCCGCTCAAGTACTACAACAACAACCTCGGCGGAACCTTCACGCTCCTCAAGTGCCTCGGCGACCACGGATGCAAGAACATCGTCTTCTCCAGTTCCGCCACGGTGTACGGCGACCCCAAGAGCGTGCCGATCCGCGAGGATTTCCCCACGCCTGGCTGCACGAACGCCTACGGATGGACCAAGCTCATGATGGAGCAGGTGTTCAAGGACGTCCAGAAGGCGGATCCCGAGTGGAACGTCATCCTGCTGAGGTACTTCAACCCGATCGGCGCGCACAAGTCGGGCCTCATCGGAGAGGACCCCGCGGGCATTCCGAACAACCTCCTGCCGTTCGTGGCGCAGGTCGCCGTCGGACGCCGCCCCGAGCTCAGCGTCTTCGGCAACGACTATCCGACGCCCGACGGAACTGGCGTGCGCGACTACATCCACGTCGTCGACCTCGCCATCGGACACCTCAAGGCCATAGAGAAGATCGAGAAGAATCCGAAACTCGGACTCAAGGTCTACAACCTCGGCACGGGACACGGCTATTCCGTCCTCCAGATCGTCAAGGCGTTCGAGAAGGCGTCCGGAAGGCCCGTTCCCTACAAGATCTGCCCGCGTCGCCCCGGCGACATCGCGGAGTGCTGGGCCGATCCCGCGCTCGCCGCGAAGGACCTCGGATGGAAGGCCGAACGCGGCATTGACGAGATGTGCGAAGACGCCTGGCGCTGGCAGAGCAAGAATCCGTACGGATACGAGAAGTCGAAGAATGACTAGGTAGTTAGGTGGTTGGGTGGTTTCGGTGGAATATGTCTTGGACGGTTTGGAGGCCGAGCTCGAGCTTGAACGCGAGCTCGGCGTCCGAGTTGTCGAGATTGACCGCGCACTGCTAAGCCCCTCGCCAGCCGCGGCGGCAGTCAGGGCTGGCGTTCCACCGCCAGCCGCGGACATTCGCCAGCCGGCCACCGCCCCCGAACCGCCACCCGCCAACCACGCCCCACTCTCCACATCCCTCGACTTCGTGTTCCTGCACGACAGGCCGCTGTCGCCGGGCGGAATCGAGATGATGGCGAAGATAGTGACGGCGATGAAGAAGACGCCCGAAACCGCGCCGATCATCTTCACGGGGGAGCGTCCAGAGGCGAAGGCGTACGTGCTGCTGGGCTCGGGCGCGCTTCGCAAGTGGCTTCCTGGCGCGAGAGGCGCGCCGGGGGAGTGGGTTAAGGACTCGGAAGGGAACAGCTATCTCGTCACCTATTCGCCCGAGTTCATCCTCCGCATGGGTCCGGTGACGCCGGCAGTCAAGGAGATCAAGATGAAGATGTGGACTTCCCTAAAAGGCGTCATGCAGAGAGTCGTTAGTCGTTAGTCGATAGTCGTTTCAACTTCAACCTTCAACCTTAAAACCTTCAACCTTCAACGGACCATGACAAACGAAAAATGCAGAGTCGTTTCGCACCGTGAAATCGGCAGCGGATACCGCTACATCGAGTTCGAGGCGCCGGCGATAGCCGCGGACGCGACTCCTGGACAGTTCGTGCACGTGCGCGTTCCGTCGCTTGAGAAGAGTGCGCTGCGGCGTCCGTTCTCGATTTTCAACGCAGAAGGGGATAGGCTTGAGCTTCTCTACAAGACAGTTGGACGCGGCACGGCGGCGCTGAACGAAGTGAAGCCGGGCGACGAAGTCGAGGTGATGGGTCCGCTCGGACACGGCTTCCCGCTCAAGTGCGCGGGCGAGGCGCTGCTCGTAGGCGGCGGATACGGCGTAGCGCCGCTCTACTTCCTCGCCAGGCGGCTTCTTGCGTCAGGCGTCCAGACCATTCCCGCCATCCATCTTTTCGTCGGCGGGCGCACGAAGAACGACCTCCTCGCGCTGGACCGTTTCGAGGCGCTGGGCGGGGTGAAAATCCATCTCGCCACGAACGACGGCAGCGCGGGCGCGAAGGGGCTTGTCACCGATCCGCTGGACGACGAACTCATACGCCTGCGTGGAGAGGGCGGGAAGTTCGAGCTCTTTGCGTGCGGACCGGATCCGATGCTCAAGGCCGTGGCGCTGCGCGCAACGGGAACCGGCTCCAAGGGATGGATTTCGATGGACCGCCACATGGTCTGCGGCGTCGGCGCGTGCTACGCCTGCATCCAGAAGACGGTGCGCGGCAACTCCCGCTGCTGCATAGAAGGCCCCGTCTTCTCCGCCGCAGACCTCGTCTGGCAGTGAATCTCCTCGCCGCGACGGTGCGTCGGTGTTAATGTGGCGCGGCGAAAAGCTTGTCAAGGAGACGCGGCATCCTGCCGCGTTGCAGTCTGGGAGTGACGCGGCTGGAAGCCGCGTCTCCATGGAGGCCGGCGGCCGCGAAGTGGAGCAGGGGTGCGTCTCGCCTCGTCGGAAATATGGTAAAATATATGGGTAAGGAAGACTAGAAAGTTTCATTTCATGACCCAGACACCGGCACCAGAAGCATTTCTCCTCAAGTGGCGCGGCGACGTGCTTTCCGTGACGCTCAGGCTCGATGCGCCTCGCAAGGGGCGCGCGGCGTTCCGCACGAACATAGGCCACGCCCGCGTGAGGCGGCGCGAGATAATCGCCGAGACCGAGCGCGGCGAGACTCCGCTCGCCAAGGCCTGGACCGACATTCCCCTACCCGAGGTCTCGCCCGGGGTCTTCTCCGCCGACATAGAGCTTGACGAGGTCGGCATATTCTCCGGCAAGGCGTGCTTCTTCCCGGAGGGCTCCAACGTCCCCGAGTGGCCGCTGGGGCGCAACACGCACATAAAGGTCGAGAGCGCTGAGACGCGCGCCAACAACACGATATACACCGTCTTCCCGCGCCAGTTCGGATCCTTCCGCGAGGTTGCGAGAAGGCTTGACCTCATAATGGACCGGATGGGCTTCCGCATCGTGCAGACGCTCCCACCGTTTCCCGTTCCGACGACATACGCCGTGATGGGCGAGTACGGCTGTCCGTTCGCAGCGACCGACTTCCTCACCGTCGACCCCGCAATGGCGGAGTTCGACGAGTTCACCACCCCGCTGGACCAGTTCCGCGAGCTCATCGACGCGGTGCATGCGCGGCACGGGCTCCTCCTCGTCGACCTTCCGGCGAACCACACGGGCTGGGCGTCGACGCTGCAGACGCACCATCCGGACTGGTTCCGGCGCGAGGCGGACGGGCGCTTCCACTCGCCCGGCGCGTGGGGCGTGAAGTGGGCGGACCTCGTCGAGCTTGACTTCGACAGGCCGGGGCTCAGGGCCTACATGGCGGACGTATTCCTCTTCTGGTGCCGCAACGGAGTTGACGGGTTCCGCTGCGATGCGGGGTACATGATTCCGCTCAAGACGTGGGAGTACATCGTCGCGCGCGTCCGCGAGGAGTATCCCGACACCATCTTCATGCTCGAGGGCCTCGGCGGGGAGCTCAAGCTCACCGACGACCTCCTTGCCGTCGCGAACCTCGACTGGGCCTACTCCGAGATTTTCCAGACCTACGACCGCGGCGCCTTCGAATGGTACCTCCCGAGCGCGATAGAGCGCAGCGAGAAGTTCGGCACGCTCGTCCACTTCGCGGAGACGCACGACAACGACCGCCTCGCGAAGAAGGGCGAGACGTACGCTCGGCTCAGGGTGCAGCTCGCGGCGCTCCTGTCGTGGCAGGGTGCGTGGGGAATCGCCAACGGCGTCGAGTGGTTCTGCACCGAGAAGATCGACGTGCACGGAAAGAACGACCTCGCGTGGGGCGCGAAGTCGAACATGGTAGACCTCATCGCGAAGCTCAACCACATCCTCGGGAAGGAGCCCACCTTCTCCGGCGAGAGCCGTCTCTCCGTCGTCACGCGCGGAGAGGGCAACACGCTCGCCGTGGTGAGGAGATGCGGGGCGGACGGGGCGAACACCCCCTGGGCTCCTTCGTCGGAGCACCGTGTCCTGCTGCTCGCAAACCTCGACTGCGGGGCGCCTGCGATGATCGACTGGGACCGCGAGGCGTTTCCCTATGCCGAGGCGTTCGACCTTCTGTCGCAGCGCAAGGTGAAGACGTCCGGCCCAGTGCCGCTGAAGCCGGGCGAGGTGGTCTGCCTCGCGGCGAAGGCGGGCGCGGCGCAGCGCCGGGCGAACGCAATGCGGCGTTCGGCGGTCTGCCACGAGGCGCGCTTCCACTGGATGTTCCCGCGCGACCTGAAGCGCGTCGTCTGCGTGCCCGAAAACGAGTGGGTGGAGGTCTCCGCGGCGACGCACTTCCGCGTGAGGCTCGTCGACCCAGAGACCGGCAAGACGCTGCGCGTGTACCGCTCGCATCCCGACGGCGCGCGCCATGTCGCGATGTTCGACGCGCCGCACTACAAGGGCGACGGAACGCACTGCCGCAGGCTCGAGATCGCGATGATCGTCTACGCGGACGGCAAGGCGACGCGCACGCGCGCGGAGTTCCTCATTCCGCCGCCCGGCAACGTCGCGGCGGCGAAGCTTTCGATGACGGGCGACGAGGTGAGGCGCCATCCGGAGTACAGGACCGTCCTTTCCAACGGCGCCGGCGCGGCGTCGCAGGTGCGGATCGGATGGGGCTCCGTCGCGAGCCAGTACGACGCTCTGCTCGCCGCGAACACGAATCCGAACGTGCCGTCCGACAGGCTCAACGTCTGGACGCGCACGCGCTGCTGGCTCCAGCGCGAGGGATACCTGCGCGAGCTGGACGCGAAGTGCGTGACGTCGTTCACGGCGGACCCCGCGGGGCGCGGCGCGCGGTGGGACTTCCTCGTTCCGTGCGGCATGGGGCACTCCGCGTCGTTCTCCTTCGTGCTGTCGCTCGCGGACGGACGCAACGCGGCGCGGCTTCTCGTGACGCGCTACGAGCGCGGCGAGAGCGATGTCGGCGACCAGGTGCGGCTGGTGTTCCGTCCGGACATAGAGTGGCGGAGCTTCCATTCCACGACGAAGGCGTATGCGGGGCTCGAGGATCTCTTCCCGAAGAAGTCCGTTCCGACGGAGGATGGATTCGTCTTCTCGCCGTACGACGGCGAGTTCAGGATGTCCGTCTCGAACGGCGTCTACCACCACGAGCCGCAGTGGACGTACAGCGTCCCGCATCCGGAGGAGGAGGCGCGCGGGCAGGACGGGTCGGGCGATCTGTACAGTCCGGGATGGATCTCCGCCGACCTCAAGTGCGGCGAGAGCGTCGGGATCGTTGGCGCCGTGGGCGACGCGGCGGAGGGCGCGCACTGGGGCGCGGAGCAGTTCTCGGCCGTCGCGTCGGCGTCGGTCCCGGACGTCCTCAGGAACTCCATCGACCTCTTCATCGTGAAGCGCGACGACCTCAAGACCGTCATCGCCGGATACCCGTGGTTCCTCGACTGGGGGCGCGACACGTTCATCTTCATGCGCGGCATGATCGCCGCGGGGAAGATCGCGGACTCCGTGCGCATCCTCAAGGCGTTCGCCGCGTTCGAGGAGAACGGGACTCTGCCGAACATCATATACGGCGACAAGGCCGGGAACCGCGACACGACGGACGCGCAGCTGTGGTTCATCCGCTGCGTGCAGGAGCTCGACGGCAAGATCGGCGCCAACTTCGCTCCGCTGAAGGCGACGTGCGAGTCGATCGTGGACAACTACATCAAGGGGACGCCGAACGGAATCAAGATGGATGCCGAGAGCGCGCTCGTGTGGTCTCCCTCGCACTTCACGTGGATGGACACGAACTATCCCGCGTGCACTCCGCGCGAGGGGTATCCGGTCGAGATACAGGCGCTGTGGATATCGGCGCTGCGCTTCCTCGGACGGACCGAGCTCGCCGAGAAGGCGCTCGCGAGCGTGCGCAGGCTCTTCAAGCGCGACGACGGACGCGGATACTACGACTGCCTCGCGGCGCCGAAGGACATCGGCGCGGCGGATGCGACGCCGGAGGACACGGTGCGTCCGAACCAGCTGTTCCTGCTGACTCTCGGCATACTCGACGACAGGTCGATCCTCTCCGCGACCGAGGAGCTCCTCGTTCCGGGCGGAATGCGTTCGCTCGACGCGGGGAACGAACTCTACCGCGGCACATATGCCGGCGACGAAGACACGAGCCGCAAGCCGGCGTATCACAACGGAACCGTCTGGGGCTGGGTCTTCCCGCTCTACGCAGAGGCGCTCGCGAAGACCGGGGCGTGTCCGCGCGAGACCGCGCTCTCGCTCCTCGCGTCGTCCGTCGAGAACCTCAACGCGGGGTGCCTCTGCCACGCGAGCGAGAACGCCGACGGAGACGCTCCGCATGCGCAGAAGGGCTGCACGGCGCAGGCGTGGAGCGAGTCGGAGCTGCTGCGCGTCTGGCTCGGACTTTCAGCGGCTAAATAGGGGGAGTCCGTCATGAAGACGAACATCCTCATCGAGGCGTCCGCCGGAACCGGGAAGACGCAGGCGCTCGCCGAGCGGCTCATCGAGCTCGCGAAGGGCGGGGTCGAGCCGAGCGAGATCGTCGCGCTGACGTTCTCGCGCGCGGCGGCGGGGGAGATATTCGAGCGCTTCGTCTCGCTCCTCGCAAAGAAGGCGAAGGACGATCCGTCCTGCGTGGCGCTGCTCCGCAAGGTGATCGCCTCTCAGCACCTCTCCCAGATCGGCACCCTCGACAGCTTCCTCATGCGCGTGGTGCGCATGTTCCCCCTGGAGCTCGGGCTGGAGGGGAAGGCCGAGATAATGGACGAGTACCGCGAAAAGCAGGAGCTCGCGCGCGTTTCGTTCGGCATTCTGCGCCGCACGGACGCGCAGACGCGGCGTGCGTTCGCGGACGCCTTTGCGCTGGCGATGAACGGGGAGGACGTGCGGAGCTTCGTGGATTCCTACCGCAAGTTCATAGGCGCGTGGCACAGGCTGCTGCTGGAGCATCCGGAGCGCTCCGCGTGGGGCGACCCCTCCGCGATATGGGGCGGCGACACGTCCTGGACGGAGACGGACGAGGCGGGGCTCTCGCGGCTCGCGGACGCGCTGGAGGGGCTCTGCGACGAAAAGTCGTGGCCGCTCTTCGCCGAGTGGGTGAGGGACTTCCGCGGAAGCTTCACCGGCGTCAAGGGCTTCGCCAAGAAGTTCTTCGAGATGGGTCCCGAGGTGTTCGCACATGCGACGCTGGACGTGAAGTTCGGCAGGAAGACGTACACCTTCGCCGGCTCCGCCGCGAAGGCCGTGAGGGACGCGCTGCGCGGAGTGTGCGGCTATGCCGTCGGACGCAAGCTCGCGCTCGCGCGCGGCGTCTACGCGCTGATGTCCCAGTACGAGGCGGAGTACGCGTCGCGCGTGCGCGGCGCGGGGAAGCTCGTTTTCGACGACGTGCCGAGGCTTCTCGCGAACCTGCCGGACGACGTCCGCCTCGCGCTGGAGTTCCGCCTCGACGCGAAGATAACGGGCTGGGCGCTCGACGAGTTCCAGGACACGAGCCGCGGACAGTGGCGCGCGATAGGTCCGCTCGTCGCGGAGGCGCGCCAGTCCGCCGGAGAGCGCAGCGTCTTCATCGTCGGCGACAGGAAGCAGGCCATCTACGGATGGCGCGAGGGCGATGTCGGGATCTTCAAGGCGGAGAAGGACAGCGGAGAGTACGAGGTGATTCCGAAGGACCTCACCTACCGCTCCTCGCCGCCCATAGTCGACGCGGTGAACGCCGTGTTCGTCGACGGACGGCTGCGGCAGCTTTTCCCGCGCTGGGAGGCGAAAAGTCACGAATCCTACAACAAGGACTGGCCGGGATACGTCCAGGTCGTGGATGCGCCCGGAAGGGGCGTCGAGTCGTTCTTCGAGCCGATACGCGCTGCGCTCGCCGCGGTCGATCCGGTCGGGCGCGGCATATCCGCCGCGGTGCTTGTGAGGGGCAACGGAGACGGCGAGGCGATAGCGGCGTACCTGAAGAGCAAGGGAGTGGTCGGAGTCGTCTGGGAGGGCGAGAGCGCCATACTCGACACGCCCGCGCTGCAGGGGTTCATAGACCTCGTCAGGCTAGCGGACCATCCCGGCTACACGCAGCCGTACCGGCATTTCGCGTCCACTCCCCTCGCGAAGGCGATGTACCCCGACGGAGTGCCGAGCGCGTCCGACGTGTCTCAGCGCGCGGCGCGCGACTTCACGACGAAGGGCCTTGTGCGCGCGTTCCGCGAGATGCGGGCGCTTCTTCCCGAGGATCCGTCCGAGGCGTGGAGCGCGTTCACCGAGGGACGCTTCACGGACATGCTGCGCGCGGCGGCGGAGTTCGACATGGGGCTCGAGCCGGGAACGCGTCTGTCGGATTTCCCGGAGTTCCTCGCGGCGAAGAAGAAGCGGAACCTCGCCGAGCCGGGGAAGGTGCGCATAATGACGATCCACCGCTCGAAGGGACTTGGATTCGACTACGTGGTGCTTCCGCTGTGCGAGCCGTTCTCGCTCAACGCGGGCTCGGACCGTCCGCTGGTGACCGACGGATGGGTGGTGCCGAATCCGGGCGCGAGCGTCGCGCGCATGGTGCCGGGGCTTTCGGACGCGCTGGCGGACCGCCAGGAGCGCGCCGAGGAGGAGGCGCTTTGCGTGTACTACGTCGCGATGACGCGCGCGAAGTTCGCCATGACCGTCATCACGCGTCCTGCGGCGAAGTCCGGCTCCTCCGTCTACATGTCCGATCTTGTCCGCGAGGCGGTTCCGGAGCCGATTGGGGATCCGCAGTGGTATCTGCATCTTCCCGAGTTCGATCGGGACAAGCCTTCCGCGGCGCATGCGCCGCGCGCGTTCAAGCGCGGGGCGCGCACGGAGGTGCGGCGGCGGTTGCCGTCCATGTCGCTCCGCTCCGGGATGTCGGCGGGCGAGCTGTTCGCGGATGTGCGTCCGCGGCGCGAGGCGATGAAGGCGGGAACGGAGGCGCACGCGCGCTACGAGGCGGTAGGATGGATCGACCCCTCCGCGCCGAAGGACGATTTTGAGCGGCGGATACTCGAGTGCGGTTGGGACGAGGCGTTCGTGAAGGGCGCGGACGCGGCGGCGCTGTGGCGCGAGCGCAGCTACGAGCTGCTCGTCGGCGGGAGGTGGGAGTCGGGGACTCTCGACCGCGTCGTTTTCCGCGGCGAAGGCGCCGCGCGCAGCGCGTGCGTGTACGACTTCAAGACGAACGCGAAGCGCAGGGACGAGTCGGACGCGGAATTCGAGCGGCGCATGGCGGAAGCCTACGGCGGGCAGATGGCGGCGTACAGGGCGGCTGTCTCCTCGCTGACGGGGATTCCCCTCGAGAGGGTCCGCGCCGTGCTGCTCCTGGCCGCGACAGGCGCGAAGGTCGCGGCTGGCCAGCCGTGACGGGGCGGGGGGGCTTGCGTCATGTACGGGCTTGTCGACGGCAACAACTTCTTCGTGAGCTGCGAACGGGTGTTCGACCGTTCGCTCGTGGGGCGTCCCGTGGCCGTGCTGTCGAACAACGACGGATGCTGTGTCGCGCGTTCCAACGAGTTCAAGGCGCTTGGCATTGCGATGGGGACGCCGTACTTCCAGCTCAAGGACAGGGAGCGCACCGGCGAGCTGTCGTTCCGTTCGTCAAACTACGAACTTTACGGGGACATGTCGAGGCGGATCATCTCGATTCTGCGCGAAGAGGCGCTTGATGTCGAGCAGTACTCGATAGACGAGGCGTTCATACGTCCGCCGGCACTCCCCGGTCCGGAACTCCTTGAATACGGAAAGCGCTTGAGGGCCAGGATATTGCGGTGGGTGGGAATTCCGTGCGGTGTTGGCTTCGCGCCCACCAAGACGCTTGCGAAGATCGCGAACCACATCGCAAAGAAGAGACCGGACGGCGTGTTCGAGCTTCCTGCGGATCCGACGGAGACGCTTGCGTCGCTTCCGGCGGGCGAGGTGTGGGGCGTCGGGCGCAGGCTGCCGGCGAAGCTGCGCGCGGAGCGCATACTGACGGCGAAGGACCTGCGCGACGCACCAGACGACGTCGTGAGGTCCGTCGGCGGCGTCACGCTCCTCAGGACGGCGATGGAGCTCAGGGGGATCGCCTGCAGCGAGTCGCGCGCGTACGATGCGGATCCGGACTCCGTGTCCTGTTCGCGGTCGTTCGGCACGCCGGTGTCGGACGTCGAGGGGCTGGAGGAGTCGCTCGCGTCTTTTGCCGCGCAGGCGGCCGCTAAGCTTCGCCGACACTCGCTCCTCGCCACGGGGTGCAACATGTATGCCCAGATTTTTGCCTCTGGCGGAGGAGGGGACGTCCTTGCGCGCACGGTGGTGTTCGACGCGCCCACGGACGCGACAAACGAGATGCTGTCGGCGATGCGCCCGAACGTCCCCGCGCTGTTCGTTCCTGGGGTTCGGTACCGCAAGACGGGAGTCGTCTTCTTCG
The DNA here is from genome assembly GCA_016284515.1 of Kiritimatiellia bacterium. Taxonomy (GTDB): domain Bacteria; phylum Verrucomicrobiota; class Kiritimatiellia; order RFP12; family UBA1067; genus UBA1067. The sequence goes on from JAEEOY010000088.1 coordinate 43,985, forward strand.
GACTCGAAAAGGCTGGATCGGCTCGTCAGGGCGACCTTTTCGCGCTCCCCGCGGCGCCATCCGGGCGCTCGGCGCTGTACAGGGCGATAGACGACCTAAATGCGCGCTTCGGGCGCGGAAAGGTGTTTTCGGCGGCGGAAGGGATGGGGGACAGGCCCTGGAAGATGAAGCGATCGATGCTTTCCAGACGTGCCACGACCCGCTGGGACGAGCTTCTTTCGGTCCGTTGACTGCCCCCGCCCTATTGACTGGAGGCACATTTTTAGGTAAAATTACCGCAATAACCCATAAAAGGAGTTTCAACAAAAATGAGCGAGCAGCAGGAAAAGGGCACCAACTGGGTGGCCGTCATTACCATGATGTTTATCTATGGCATGATTTCGTTTGTAACGAATCTTGCCGCGCCGATGGGCAATGTCTGGAAGTACCAGCCCGGCATCGACGGCTCCAACATGCTCGGCATGATGGGCAATATGATGAACTTCCTCGCCTATGTTTTCATGGGTATTCCCGCTGGCAGGATGCTCACAAACTGTGGATACAAGAAAACCGCGATGATTGGCATTGCGACGGGCTTTGTCGGTGTTCTTATCCAGTTCCTCTCCGGCAAGATTCCGTTTACGGACAGCGCGATTGTTCCGTTCAGCGTCTATCTCCTGGGCGCGTTCGTGTGCGGCTTCTCTGTCTGCATGCTGAACATGGTCGTCAACCCGATGCTCAACCTGCTCGGCGGCGGCGGCAATCGCGGAAACCAGCTGAACATGATCGGCACGACGTTCAACTCTCTCGCCGGCACTGCGACCCCGGTGCTGGTTCTCTCCCTCATCGGCGAGGTTTCCAATACGACCAAAGTCGCCGATGTCAACCTCGTGATGTACATCGCGCTCACCGTCTTCGCGGTAGCGTTCGTGATTCTTGCCTTCATCCCGATCGCCAATCCCGAACAAGGCACGACGAGCGAAAAGATTCCAGTGCTGTCTCCGCTCAGGTTCCGCCACTGCCTTCTCGGTGTCGTTGCGATCTTCATGTATGTCGGCGTCGAGGTCGGCATTCCTGGCACGATGGGACTTTGGCTTCCCGCCGCCAATGGCCCCTTGGTGAAGGCTGGCATCGCGAATGCTGCGACCGTGACGACTGGTTGCGTGGCCGTTTACTGGCTTCTGATGCTCGTCGGGCGCACGATCGGCGCGTTCATCGGCGGCAAGGTCTCCTCCCGCATTCTGATGATCGTTACGACGGTCGCCGCCATGTCCTTGCTTCTTGTCGGAGTTCTTCTCCCCGAGACTGTCACGGTTTCGATGCCGGTCATCGACGTTGCGCACCTCAAGTGCTGGATGGCGACGGTTCCCATGACGGCGCTGCTCTTCGCGCTGTGCGGACTGTGCACCTCGATCATGTGGCCGTCCACCTTCAACCTCGCCACCGAGAAGCTCGGCAAGTACACCGCCGCGGCATCGGGCCTGTTCATGGTGATGGTCGTGGGCGGAGGCGTTCTCCCGCTCATCCAGAACGCGATCGCCGACAAGGCCGGCTTCATGATCGCCTACATCGTTCCGATTCTTGGCCTTGCCTACATGTTCGTCTACTCCGCGTTCCTCTCGAAGCCGCCGGCGGACATCGAGGAGCGCGTTAAGTAAGAACGTTTAGAAGTTGAAAAGTTTAGAAGCGGACGGAGAGTCCCGGAAGGAGTGTTGAAATGCTGAATCAGGAAGTCTACGACGAGCTCGTTTCGAAGTTCGAGAAGCTCTACGGCGAGAAGCCTCAGGTCGTCGCCTACGCGCCCGGACGCATCGAGGTCCTTGGCAACCACACGGACTACAACGAGGGCTACGTCTTCTCGGCGGCCATCGACAAGGGCACGTTCTTCGCGGTCTCGCCGACGGCCGACGCGAGCTGCGAGCTGACGGCCGGCGACTTCATGGAGACGGCGAAGTTCACCACCTCCACTGTCGCCCCCGCGAAGGAGATGACGTGGCAGAACTACGTCACCGGAACCTTCAACTGGCTTTTCGACGGCAATCCCGCCGCGGCGAAGCACGGCTTCAAGGCCATGTTCCTCGGCAACATCCCGCTTGGCGCCGGCCTGAGCTCCTCCGCCGCGCTTGAGATGTGCACGGCGCTCGCGCTCTCGAAGATCTACGGAATCGAGAAGGACAGGACCACGCTCGCCAAGATCGGGCAGAAGGCGGAGCACACCTTCGCGGGCTGCCCCTGCGGGCTCCTCGACCAGGCCTCCTCGATGTATGGCAAGGCCGGCGCGCTCGTCAAGAGCGACTTCCGCACGAACGAGTTCGAGTCCGTCCCGATGGGCGACGGCGTCGCGTTCATGATGGTCAAGTCGAACGCCAAGCACGCTCTCGTCGACGGAGCGTACGCGTCGCGCCGCCAGGCGTGCGAGGACGCGGCGAAGTTCTTCGCGGGCGTCCTGAGGAAGCCGGTCACGCATCTGCGCGACGTCACGATGGCGGAGTGGGTGCTGTACCACGGCGGGCTCAGCGAGACCACGGCCAAGAGGGCGGTGCATCCGATCGGCGAGGACGAGCGCGTTCTCCAGGGCGCGGCGCTCCTCGAGAAGGGCGACTTGAAGGGCTTCGGCGCGCTCATGTACGATTCGCACGAGTCGAGCCGCAACTGGTTCGAGAACTCCTGCGAGGAGCTCGACGCGATCGTCGACGCGGCGAAGGCGATTCCCGAGGTCTACGGCGCGCGCCTTTCGGGCGGCGGATTCGGCGGCAGCTGCTGCCTTCTCGTCGACCCCTCGGCGGCCGACAGGATCGCGGCGCAGATTTCAAAGGAATACAAGGCGAAGTTCGGCGACGAGCCGGTCTGCAGCCTCATCAAGCCCTCCGAGGGCGCTCATCTCGTCTAAAACAAGCATTCTGAAGGGAGAAATCAATGAAATCTATCGTTCGCTCTCTCGCGGTGGCCGCGGCGGTGTCGGGGCTTTCCGCTTTCGCGCAGGACATTGAGGAGCTCGACGAGGAAGAGGTCGAGTCCTCTTCCGAAGCCGAGACGACGGAGTCAGGGGAGGCTCCCATTGAAATCGGCGGACAGCTCCACCACCAGAAGGCGGAGGCCAGGTTCTTCTACACCCTTCCCGAGGTCCATAAGCTTGAGGGCGTGGCGGAGTTCCTCCAGCCCGGCAGCGAGACGTGGGCTCCCGTCGAGGAGGGGCGCCACTATCCGCTCGGCTCGTCCTTCCGCTCAATCGGCAAGGACACGCGCCTTACGGTTCAGTTTGGGCGCGAGTGCAGCATCATCGCAATCGGAGATGCGTCCTTCGGAACGCGTGCGCAGGGGCTTGAGGAGAAGTCCCGCGCGGTCATGCTCCAGGGCGGCGTCCTCGCGGTGAAGCTTCCCCGTAACCTCCCGGAGGGTCTTTTCTCCGTGACGGCGCCGGGCTTCTCGGTGGTCAATCCGGCCGGCGAGTCCCGCTACCGCTACGCCAAGACTGGTGATGGCGACAGGGCGACGATCCGCTGCGTCACCGGCTCTCTCGCTGTCGAGGGACGCCACTTCCGCATCCTTTCGATGCGCGCGGCCAACGAGGTGTGCATCCAGACCTCCCAGGACATGCTCTTCACGGGCATCTACGGAACGCGCGGCGACTATATCTGCAAGCTTGACCAGGGCCTCGTCAAGGTCACCGACGTCGAGACCGGAGAGTCCCACATCAACCCGAAGTTCCTCGAGTGGAAGATCTCGCCCCAGACTGCGGTCCGCATCCAGCGCGCCGTCCCCGAGATCGGCAAGAACATGTCGGTCAGCGTGATGACCTTCGACGCCGCCGGAAACCTCAAGAACCGTTGTGCGTTCGCCGAGAACCGCTTCGAGATCAACTCCGGAGAGCAGGCTCCCAGCACCAAGAGCGGACAGGCCGAGCTTGTGAAGAAGGCGGCCGAGGTCGCGTCCGACACGACGGCTGTCGAGGCCGAGGCGGTCGAGACCGAGGCCTCCGATGGCGAGGATTCGTCCGACTCCGGCTCGTCCGACGATGACGATTTGGATTTCTAACAAAGACGCCGAGGAAAATTCCGGCGCCCATACGACAAAAGACAAGAGAAAGTTCAGAGCAACAAAATGGTTATCCTGCAATTCAACAAGCTGATTCGCAACAAGTGGATTTGGGGCGTCTTTGCCATCATCGTAGGCGGCGCGTTCGCGTTCGACTTCCTTGTGGACGACCTTATCAGGGACGACAAGAGCGACAGGAACGAGGCGAGCGCCGGAACTCTCGCGGGCGAGAGCGTCGGATCGTCGCTCTTCCGCGACATCACCGAGGAGCTGCGCGGCTTCGGACAGAACCGCGACTGGCGCCGGAAGTCGAGCGAGATCAACCGCGAGGCGTGGGAGATCTGCGCGATGCTCGAGGCGGCGAAGCGCAACGGAGTCGTCGCAACGGATGCGGAAGTCGCAAAGGCCATCCGCACCGACCGTTCGTTCCAGAAGAACGGACAGTTCAGCTTCGCGCTCTACCAGGGCCTTCTCCGCGAGAACTCCCTCACGCCCGAGCGCTTCGAGGAGTTCCTCAAGCGCCGTCTGACGATGACGAAGATCGCCGAGGGCGGCGCCGGTTCCGCCGTGTGGGCCTCCCCGATGGAAGTCGACCAGGCGGTCAACGACATGACCGACACCTTCACCGTCAAGGTCGCGAACTTCGCGGAGGACAAGAAGGAGGCCGACGCCGTCAAGCTCGACGACGAGGGTCTCAAGAAGTGGTATGACGAGAACTCGAAGTCCCTCGAGCTTCCCGAGCGCATCAAGCTTCGCATGGTCGCGTTCGACGCGACGGACACGAACGTGCTCGCGAAGATGATCGTCTCCGAGGATGCTCTCCGCGACCACTACGATGTGACCGTCGACAAGTATACCTCCACCGACACCAACGGCGTCGAGACCGTCAAGAAGTTCGAGGAGGTCCGCGATCTCGTCGACAAGGAGGTCCGTCAGGTCGAGGCTGTCGAATACTACGTCACGAACCTGAACTCCCGCGTCTACGGCGTTCCTGCCGCGGAGGGCAAGTCCAGGCTGGACGAGATCGCCGCCGAGGAGGGTCTCAAGGTTGTCACCACCGACTGGTTCGCCCCCGACGGGACGTACAAGGAGGGCTTCATGAAGCGCTCCTACCAGATCTGCCCCGGCGCGCAGACCCTCAACGAGGTTGTTGCCGAGCTCGATCCCGACACCGAGGATCTCCGCTACGGCGTGGTGCGTTCCGACAGGACCGTCTGGCTGGTCGAGAAGATCGAGACGAGTCCCGCGCACGTGCCGACCTTCGAGGAGGCCAAGGAGATCATCCGTCCGCGCGCTCTTGACGCGGCCAAGGAGAAGGCGTTCAAGGACAAGGTCGAGGCTGTCGCCAAGAAGGGCGTCGAAGCCGTTCTCGCGTCCGGCAACGTCTCCACGAACATCACCTTCGCCGTCTGCGACCTGAAGTCTGGGGACTTCCCGGACCAGAACGCGGTCGCCGGCGCGGCGATCAAGCTCTCCAAGGGACAGGTCTCCGACTTCGTCCGCACCGGCAAGGGCAAGGGCATTCTCGTCGTCTGCGAGGACCGCGTCCCCGGCGATGCCGCTAAGGCGCAGATATGGAAGCTCCAGGTCCGCGGAACGGTGGAGATGCTCCAGCGCCGCGAGATTCCGGAGTCCTGGAAGAAGTGGAACCTCGAGCGCCTTGGCTTCGAGCCGGGCGAGGGTTCCTCGATAGTCGACGTGGAAGAGGAAGAATGATCCTCCGCTTCAAGAAAGTCCATCCGGACGCAACCCTGCCCGCGTATGCTCACAAGAGCGACGCGGGCATGGATTTGAGGAGTGTCGCCGATCTCGTCATCGCTCCAGGAAAGCGCGCGCTCGTCCCTACGGGGCTTGTGATGCTTCTCCCGCCCAACTACGAGGCCCAGGTGCGTCCGCGCTCGGGCCTCGCCCTGAAGCACGGCGTTACTGTCCTGAACACCCCTGGAACGATAGACTCCGGCTACCGCGGTGAGGTCGGGGTGATACTCGCGAACTTCGGCGACGCCGATTTCACGGTGAACAAGGGCGACAAGATCGCGCAGATGGTAATCGCGCCGGTAACGCAGCCGGAAATCGTCGAGACGGACACTGTCGACGAAACCGACCGCGGGGCGGGCGGCTTTGGCTCCACTGGGGTTTAGCATCCCTCGACTCAACCTTCAACCTTTCAACTTTTTTAACCCTTGAACCTCAAGATAATCAAATACGGCGATCCTGTTCTCCGCGAAAAGGCGGAGCCGGTCGCGGTCGTGACGGATGCTCTCCGCGCGCTTGCCGCGGACATGATCGAGACGATGCACCGTTCCAAGGGCGTGGGGCTCGCCGCGGAGCAGGTGGGGCGCACCGAGAAGCTCTGCGTGATCGACATTCCCGAGGGATGCGAGAACGAGGAGGACGAGGCGTTCAACGCTCCGATCCAGATGCCGCTCGTCCTGTTCAATCCCGAGATCGTCTCCCAGGAGGGCAGCCAGCGCGACAAGGAGGGATGCCTCAGCTTCCCCGGCGTCGGAGGTTCGATAACGCGCGCGGCGCAGGTCGTGTGCCAGTACCTCGACGAGAACAACATGCCGCAGATGATCACCGCGCGCGGATTCCTCGCGAGGGCGATACAGCACGAACTAGACCATCTTAACGGAATTCTCTACGTCGACCACATGTCGGCTGTGGAGCGGCTCACCTACGCGCAGAAACTCAAACGCCTCGCAGCGGCGAACGGCGGGGCGCGCTGAGGCTCGGTCTTTGAAGGAAGGGGGTTTGGCATGGCAAGAAAGGGCATAATACTCGCAGGCGGCGCTGGAACGCGTCTTCATCCGCTCACGCGCGTCGTCTCGAAGCAACTTCTGCCGGTGTACGACAAGCCGATGGTCTTCTATCCGCTGTCGACGCTGATGCTTGCCGGAATCCGCGAAGTGCTCGTCATCTCGACTCCGGAGGACCTGCCGAACTTCGAGCGGCTTCTCGGCGACGGATCGGACCTCGGCATGAAATTCTCCTACAAGGTGCAGGAGAAGCCGAACGGACTCGCCCAGGCGTTCGTTCTCGGGGCGGAGTTTCTCGGCGGGGACGACGCGTGCCTCGTTCTCGGCGACAACATTTTCTACGGGGCGGATCTTCCGCGCCTTCTCAAGGGTGCCGCGGCGAGGAGCGAGCCGACGGTGTTCGGATACCGCGTGAGCGATCCGGAGCGCTACGGCGTGGTGGAGTTCGACGCGGAGGGCCGTGCGGTCTCGCTGGAGGAGAAGCCGGCGAAGCCGAAGTCCAACTACGCCGTCGTGGGGCTTTACTTCTATCCCAACGACGTCGTCAGGAAGGCGGCTGCGCTCAAGCCCTCGGCTAGGGGCGAGTACGAGATCACTGACATCAACCGCGCGTATCTCGAGGAGGGCCGGCTTTCGGTCGAGACGATGGGGCGCGGCTTCGCGTGGCTCGACACGGGCACGCACCAGTCGCTTGCCGACGCAACCAACTTCGTGCGCGCGCTCATCGAGCGCCAGGGGCTGCAGATCTCCTGCATCGAGGAGATCGCGTGGTCGAAGGGCTGGATAGACGACGCGCAGCTGAGGCGCCTTGCCGACGGCTACGGCAAGTCGACCTACGGCGCGTATCTTCGCAACCTCGTGCGCGAGACGCAAGGGGCGTAGCCGCCGAATGAGCATGTCCATCATGTATGAATGGATCGGGTGGGTTCTGATTGCAATTGGAACCATCGGCTGTTTTCTTCCTGTGCTGCCGGGTCCGCCGATTGCATATGCGGCGCTATTCCTTGCCCTCGCGCGAGGCGACCACTCGTCGCCGGAAGTTTCCACTTTTGTCGTCGCCGGATTGGTGATGGCGGTGGTGTTGGTTCTCGACTGGATTGTCCCGGCGCTCGGAGCGAGAAAGTTCAACTGCTCGCGCCTCGGGATGCTCGGATGTTTCATTGGAACAATCGCCGGGCTTTTCTTCCTTCCGCTCGGCGTCGTCGCGGGACCGTTCCTCGGGGCGCTTGCGGGTGAAATGGTGTCTGGCAAGCCGTTCGGCATGTCGCTCAAGGGGGCGTTTGGAGCACTCCTTGGGTACGTGTGCGGAGTGATGCTGAAGGTCCTCTGCTGCGGATTCATCGCCTACCAGTTCTGGCTGGCGATCCACGGCTCGTAGGCGTCTAGGCCGGGATGTTTGGCTGTATCGGCGCACTGTCCGACTGGATATGGCCCGTATGATACTCTCGTATAATTGTCAGAGAACGGCCATTATGCTATAATTTTGCGCGAAATGAGGATACTAGCGTCAGCGTTTGCCGCGGCCGTTCTGGTCATGCAGTGCGTTTATGCCCAAGAGCCCGTGTCCGCCGCCGTCGAGACTCCTGAGGGAACGGCGAGCAGGTCGAAGCTCGTGTGGGCTGGGGATGGTGTTGTGACAAACGGAATCGTCTCGTTCTACCGCCATTCGTTCTCCCTGCCCGCGAAGCCCGAGAAGGCGGCGCTCGATTCGTATCTCGACGACGACGGACAGGTCTTCATAAACGGACGCGAGGTGCCGTCCCGCGGAGACGTCACGGCACTGCTGAAGCGCGGGGCGAACACCATCGCCGTCCGCGTCGAAAACGCCGTTTCCACCTCTGCCATGATCTATCTCGTCTCCTGCGAGGACGAATACGGCAACAGGTTCTACGTCCACAGCGGCACTTCGCTCAAGGGGACGGTGAAGCCCCAGCCTGAGGGATGGGAGCAGCCGGACTTCGACGATTCGGGGTGGCCGAACGTGAAAGTGTGCGCAGACGTCCTCGGAAAGCCCTGGGCGCTCCACTACGATTTGAAAAACCGATTCACGACGAGGGACGAGCGCGCCCGCCTTGCCAAGCTCGAGGCGCCGCTGATGGTTCTTCAGAAGGGGCTTGAAGACGAGCCCGATCCCGCTGTGCGCGTTGTCTACCGCGGCAACCAGCCGAAGATTGAGATCAACGGCAGGCAGCTCGACGCGGCGGTCAACATATGCAATCCGGGCGACTCCTATCGCGACAATGCGATCGTCAGGTGCGCTGAGGCCGGATTCGGAATCGTCGAGCTCCGATTCGTGATGGAGAGGTTCTGCGACGACGAGGGCGCTCCGATTGGGTTCGGCATGATCGACGAGGCCGTGCGGCGCGTGCTCGGACTCTGTCCCGAAGCCTATGTGGTGCTGGGGCTCGACTTCAGGATGAACAAGTGGGCGGAACGGCATCCGTCCGAGCAGGCCGGAGGCGCCTCGTCGCGCCGTCCGCGTCCGTCGGTCGCGAGCGACGCATATCGCGATCAGGCGCTCCGCGTCATGCAGGAGTTCGCTGAGTTCGCGAACGCGAAGCCGTGGGCGAAGCGCGTTGTGGGAATCCGTCCGCTGTGCGCCGTGTATACGGAGTGGGTCTATGGCGGAATGATCGAGGCGCCTGACACGGGCGAGAGAATGCGGGAGAGGTTCCGTGCCTTCATGAAGGCGCGTCGTGGGGTAGAAAACGCCGAGATCCCGTCCGCGCTGCGGTGCAGCAAGGATGGCGCCCTCCATGATCCGGCGGAGGACGGACTCGTCCTCGACTACCTCGAATGCCACGCGGATGCCGTAGCCGATTTCGTCCTCGCGCTTGCGGGCGAGGCGCGGCGGCTGTTCCCGGGGCGGCTAGTTGGCGTCTGCCATGGCGGACTCTGCTCGCGCGGCGCATGTGACGCGTCCGGCGCACCAGTGGACAGGGTCATCGAGAGTCCGGACGTCGACTTCATCTCGAACCCTCCTTTCGCCGATGCGCGCGCCCGGCTTTCCGGCGGCGGGTTCGCCCCGCGGACATCGCCTGCGACGCTCCGCCGGCTCGGGAAGTTCCTGCTCGTCGAGGACGACAGCCGGTTCCATCATCTCTCGGGCTGGCTCAAGGGCTCGCAGAACCTGGCGACGAAAACCGAGCTGGAGACGGAGATGAACGTGCGCCGCAACTGGCTGAACCAGTTTTTCGACGGCGACGGAATCCAGCTCTGCGATTCCGTCAAGGGCGTCGGGGAGCGTCCGAACGCCTTCGACGACCCCGCTGTGTTCAAGGGCATAGCGGACGCCAAGGCGGCGCTAAGGAAGGCTGGTGTCGCGTCCTTCTCGTCCGGAAACACCGTGGCCGTCGTGACAAGTCCGCGCGAGCGGCTCAGGATGGACGGCAGGCCCGACTCGCCGTTCACGCGCCTTGTCTGCCAGCAGCCGTTCATTGACATCTGCCGCAGCGGCGCTGCGTTCGACATGCTGTCGCTTGAGGACTACCTCGCGAATCCGCGCGGATACAAGACCGTCGTCTTCCTCGACGCGTTCTACCTGACCGCGGAGGAGCGCGCTGCGCTGAAGAAGCTGACGCGAAAGCCATGCGTGACGTCCGTGTGGATCGGACCCGCGGGCGGAGTCACGGACGCCGGTTTCGACGACGCGGCGATGTCCGATCTCACCGGCGTGGCGGCAGCGGGTATCGCGCGCAGGCCGCGAATCGTCTGCCGCGACGGCGCGGCGAAACCCGTCTGCGACGGAAAGGCGTACTCCAAGACGCTCGCCGCGGGCGGAAGGAGCATTGTCGTGCCGGAGATGCCGAAGTCTCCGTCGGAGTACGCGTCGATACTCAAGGAGGCGGGTGCGTGGCTCTACACGACGCCAGGAAGCTATTTCAGGCGCTACGGCGACATATTCATGCTGCACACGGGCACGATCGGAAGGCACACGATACGGCTTCCGAGAAAGCGGGACACCGTGCGCGAGCTGTTCACGGATGCGAAGTTCGCCTCATCGGTCGTGACCGTCGAGACGAGCGGACCTGCCACGTGGCTGTTCAGAATCGAACGGTGATGCCTCCGTTTTTTGCAGTATAGTGCCCTTTGTATACTCGCGTATAACAGTTTCGTATACACCTGTATAATTGTTGTTTCGGTGTGATTTTTGCTAAAATTTTCACGTCGTTTCACAAAGGGAAAAACAATGAAAATCAAAGCGATTCTCGCATCCTTCGTTTTAGCCGCGTCCGCCTTTGCCGCGCTCGCTGGCGATTCACAGTCCCCCGTCCCCGTGGGGCAGGCGGGAGGGATCCTGCTGAGCGAGCAGTACTACTCCGCCTCGCGCTGGATATGGGGCGCGGCCGAGGCGCATTCGCACGAGACATACTCGTTCCGCGGAACGTTCAACGTCCCGGGTGCGGTGAAGAAGGCGAGCTTCAAAGTGTACGTCGACGACGGGGCGTACTACTGGATGAACGGAGAGCAGTTCTCGCGCAGCGCCGTCTTTGATGGCTCCGGCGTGCAGCAGGGGCGCAACGTCCTCGCGATCATGGCGACAAACCACGTGAGCAAGGCGGGAATCATCCTCCGCGGCGACATTGAGCTTACGGACGGAAGCCACGTCATCGTCAACAGCAATGCCGAGACCTTCAAGGTGACTGACGGCACTGCGTCCGGTAACTGGCAGTCGCCCGACTATGACGATTCTTCCTGGCGAGCGGCGACGGAAATCGGCGACGCATGGACGAACATCGCCGGAGAGATTACTCCCTACGTGAACAACTGCACGACGGAGGAGGAGCGCGCCGCAAAGGCCGCGGCCGAGGCGGGCGGATCCGGCGAGTCGGGCGAGTCTGGTGGATCGGGCGAGTCGGGCGAGTCGGGCGGAGATACTGCGGGCACTCCCAACGCGAAGATCGTCTATGTGAACGGCATGCCGAAGATCTCGCTAGACGGAACGCTTGTCGACCCGGTGTTCAACCAGAGCGGCGTCGACAGCTCGTACTGCGAGACCGCCGTCGCAAAGATGGCCGCGCTCGGAATCACGATCAACCAGATCAACCTGCGTCCTTCTGAATACGAGAAGTCCGCCGGGAGCTATTCGTTCACCGCTGCCGACTCGAAGATACGCAAGCTGCTCAATTCCGCGCCGGACGCGCGCATCCTGCTGCTGATCCGCATGGAGCTCCCCAAGTGGCTCGCGGCGCATCCGGACGAGATGATCGGCTATGCGAAGGGCGACGTGCAGACTTCCGGCGACCTCGACGAGCGCAAGGACCGCGTCGCGCGGCCTTCACCGGCCTCGGCCGCGTACTGCGCGGAGGCGAAGCGCCTTCTGACGCAGCTTGCGGCGTACGTCAAGTCGCAGCCGTGGGGCGACCGCGTCATCGGCGTGCGTCCGTGCTGGGGCATCTACACCGAGTGGCACATGTACGGCATGGACCAGGGTCCGGACACCGGGCTTAGGATGACCGAGGCGTTCCGCAAATGGAAGAACGGCAAGTACGCTGGTCAGAATCCGCCGTCGATGTCCGACCGAATCAACGACGACGACCGGTTCTTCCTGAACCGCGCGAACAGCTCGACCGAGCAGAAGGTTATCGACTTCTACGAATGCCAGGCGACCGTGATCGCCGACCTCATGACGAACGTCGCGCACACGATCAAGACGGAGCTTCCGGGGCGGCTTGTCGGAATGTACTACGGCTATGTCATGACGACGCATCCGCCGGAGGGCGCGAACGTGATGCTGGACCGCGTGCTTTCCTCGCCCGACGTCGACTTCCTCTCGAATCCCGCCGACTACACCAAGGACTGCAGACTGGCGGGCGGCGCGTACTACCACCGGACCATTCCGTCGACCTTCCACCGCTACGGGAAGCTCGTCATGCTCGAGGACGACATGCGCCACTACCACGTCAGGGACTACGTCCAGCTCCAGTACATCTGCACGCGCAGCGACCGCGAGTCGGAGATGACCACGCGCCGCAACTGGCTCAACACGTATTTCGACGGGTGCGGACTCCAGATGCTCGATCCCGAGCACGACATAGACAAGCGTAATTTCTCGATGGACACGCCGCCTGTCCTTCAGGCCATCTCCGACACGCAGCAGGTCCTCGCTCAAATCGGCGCGCGCCCGGAGGATTCCGGCAACGAGGTCGCCGTCGTGGTGGACTGGCGCGAGCGACTTCGCTGCTCTACGAAGGAGACGTTTACGCACACTCTTGTCTACACTCACTCCCTGCCGGGCCTCTACTCTTCGGGCGTGCCGTTCGACATGATGACGCTGGACGACTTCCTCGCAAAGCCGGCGAACCGCTACCGCAAGGCCGTCTTCATCAACGTCTTCGCCCCGGAGGGCGACATGAAGACTGCGCTCCAGCAGCGCGTCAGCGCGTCGGACTTCAGGTCCGTCTGGCTCTTCCACTGTCCGTTCAGCCTCCCGTCCTCCCAGGCGACGGTGTGCGACATCAACAACATGCCGTATCATGTCACCAGGCCGACCGTGTGGCGTGACCTGCTCGTCGGAATGGGGGCGACTCCGCTTGCGCCGCTCGGACACTGCATCCGCCGCCACGGCGACGTCGTGATGTTCCACACCGCGTCTAACGCGACGATCAAGGTGAGCCTTCCCGCCGGCATGACGAGGGTGCGCGAGCTCTACTCCGGACAGGTCTACGAAACCTCCGAGCTTACGCTTCAGAGCGACGGACCGAACACGTGGGTCTTCAAGGCGGTCTCGTCGCAGCCGGAGGCGTGGCAGGTCGGAGAGGCCGTCTCCGCCACGCTCTCTGCGGACGGCGTCCTTGCCTTCACCGGCACGGGATCGACCTACGACTTCGCGTCCGCGTCCGACCTTCCGTGGAATCCCGCGTCGGTCACGGGCGTCTCGATCGGCAGCGGCGTCGCAGTCGGCGCGAATGCGTTCGAGGGGATTCCCGACGCGGTGCCGGTGAGCATTTCGCTTGGCGACTTCAGAAGCGGCCTCGGCGCGGCGTCAGTTCCCGAGAACATGCTTCTTGTCGCGAAAACCGAACTTCAGGCTCCGGGAGTGGAGGCGATTGCGATAGAGAATGGAAGGGCGGTCCTCGGAATCAGCGTCTGCACGAACGCCGATCTCAGGTCCGCGACGTCGGAATGGAATCCGGTCGCGGTGAAGAAGTCCGACCTTGACGTCAGCGCGGACGGCAGCAAGATCCTCGTTCCGGTGCCGGTAAGCGCCGACAGGGGCTTTATGGTCCTTCGCGCGGGGAAGTGAGCGCCGCGGGGCGTGAATCAAGAACAGGATTGAATCTGGATGATGCGTCTTCTCATCTGTCTCCTTGCTGCAGCGTCGGCGTCGTCGGTCTATGCCAAGTCCCGCGTCGTGAACGAGATACTCGTCACGGAGTCGGGCGACCTTGGGACGCTGGCGCTGCACCAGCCGAGTTTCCGCGCATGGCTCGACGATCCCGAGCCGGCGAACTACAAGAGCTACGACTGGAGCACGTCGAAGAGCTACAGCAATCCAATCGCGATCAGGATAACGGACGGAGTGGACTCGCAGCTGTTCGCAAATCTATACCCCGGCTCCAACTACACATGGAAGGTCGGCGGCTTTACCGGGACGTTCACGACCGAAGGCCAGGCTCCGCGGACAGTTTCGGCCTATTTCGGCGAAGAGGAGATGGTGTGGAACTTCCGCGATCTTGGGGGGTGGCGCCTGATTGGCAGCAGCCGTCGCGCGAAGTACGGCGTGTTCTACCGGAGTTCGTACTGGGTTGGATACGACACCGAGGCAAAGCGGGCGGAATGTCCGATGAACAGCGAGTTCGGCATCCGCTGCCACATCGATCTCCGCGCCGACAGCGGCTATTCGGACGCCACCGTTCCGGAGTATTCTCCTGCGATGCCGGCCGGGGACACGTCCGTTCGTTTCTTCAACTACGGGGTGGACCAGCATTTCCAGAAGCCCGGAAGCGGTTATGCGGGAAATTACGGAAAGATATTCCAGACCTTGGGGCAGCGACAGTTCCGTCCGGCGGTCTTCCACTGCGCAGGCGGACTCGACCGCACGGAAACGGTCGCGTTCTTCATAGAGGCGCTGTGCGGCGTGGAGTGGGTCGACATCCTGCGGGACGACATCATCGGCGCGTTCCGGCAGGGGCGTCCCAGCAATGTCCCGCCGTCGGAGTTGAGGAATGCGCTTTTTTCGGACGCCAGGTACGAGAAGTACGGCAATTCACTGGCCGGGCACACCAGGGCCTATTTGGAGGAGCTGGGCGTCACGTACGACCAGATTGCCGAAATCACGATGGCGTACGTCGGCGAGATGCCCGAGACGGTGCTGGCCCGTGTCGATTACTTCGAGGAGCACGGCGAGAGGCTTCCTCCGGCGATGGACCACGGCGACGATAATACGCCGAGCCCGATTAAGGTCCGGAACGGCATCAGGCTGCTGCTGTCGGCCATCGCGCTCTAGCCTCCCGCCGCGTCGCCAGGGGGTTGCGTCGGGCCTGTGCTCTACAGGGGGTTCCGTCGCTCCGCGACGCAACAATGAAGGGCGTGGAGCAGATGACTAGAAAACCACTTTCCATTCGCCACCCTCGCATGCTCCCGATTATTTAATTTCGTGCGAGAGTTGTGAATGTCCGTCGCTCGGCCGTCATGGTAGAGGTCTAGCCGGGTAGAACATGTAGAGCATGTAGAAGGGGGTGGAGAGGCCGTTTGACTGGGGGAAGCGGCGTCTCGCCGCTTCAAGATATCTCACACAGAGGCGCGGAGAGGCCGAGAGCGCAGAGGGGCTTAGATGTGCAGAGCGGGTTGGAGTTTTAGGGGGTTGCGTCGCTCCGCGACGCAACAATGAAGGGCGTGGAGCAGATGACTAGAAAACCACTTTCCATTCGCCACCCTCGCATGCTCCCGATTATTTGATTTCTT
>JAEEOY010000009.1 GCA_016284515.1 Kiritimatiellia bacterium
CAGTCGCGCAAGGGCAACCAGCCGACATGACAATGAATTTGGTCGTGAATTCAAGCGTAGCGCGTGAGGCGGGGAAGCGCACGAGAGGAAATTGGTGGCCCGACGTGGCTGTGGCGTATTTCATCTTTTCAACATTGAAGCGCCGAGACGGCGCTTCCCCCAGTTAGCGTTCTCATAGCAATCGCAACCAGAACGAAGCCCAGCCGTTCACGAG
The DNA here is from genome assembly GCA_016284515.1 of Kiritimatiellia bacterium. GTDB lineage: Bacteria > Verrucomicrobiota > Kiritimatiellia > RFP12 > UBA1067 > UBA1067. The sequence continues at coordinate 215 of JAEEOY010000009.1, forward strand.
AGATTCACAAGTGAACGAAGCAATGAATATAGTGGAGGGTGTGAGGCGCGGGGTGGTTGCGCAGCATGATGAGCGACGGTGCAAAACCATGAGGGCGACCCGATTTCGCCGCGTCGCCCTTTTTGCCGAGAGGCCCCCGCGGCACAGGCAAAAAGGTAAAAGACCGCGAAATCGATGTCGCGCCATGGTTTCGCACCGGGCCTTGCGCCAGCAAGGCAGCGAATCACTGGCAAGCAACCGCCCCGCGCCGAGCGCCCGTAGCGGGAAAATTTGGTATAATTACCCCCATGAGCAAGATTCCAGTTCTCGTTTGGCTGCCGGCGGTGTTTGTTCTTGGTGGACTCGTCGGCTACTACGGCCCATCGGAAGAACTCCGCTCGCGCGAGCAGCGCGAACAGGAGGAGAAGGCGAAGCCTCGTTCCAACAGCGCGTTCGGATCGTTCGCGCAGATGGTAAAAATTCCGGACGCGGCGAAGCGCCCGCGCCGCGCGCGCGACACTGACAAGCATGCCGCCCAGGAGAATGTTTCGTCGGATAGCTCGGAACCCGCGTCTACCAACGCGTCGGACCAGCAGTCCGAGCGACGCCATCGCCGCCTCGCACCGGAGGATCTGCGTGCGCGCATCGACGAAGCGGCAGACCTCTGGAGGGCGCGCGTCGAGATTGCGCGCACCGCCGCGGCCGACAGGCTCGGGCTTGACGGCGATAAGGCGCAGGCGTTCAACGACGCAGTCGACGCGATGAACGACAAGCTGCGCGAGTCGATGCAGATCGTTGCGGACGAGATTGCAGCGGCAAAGACTATGACTCCCGAGCTAGGCGTCAGGCTTATGGGAGATCTTTCGACGTCTCTTGCGGAAACATACGACGCAATCGGCGCGTGCGTGGGAGACAATCTCCGCGATGAGGTCTCGAACCTTCAGCTCGTGGACTTCATCGATCCGTCCGTGGCCGAGCCGCTCATCGCCGTGCAGGACAAAATAGACCCACAGTCGTTCAGGGGACCGAGATGAGGACGATCCGCGCAGCATTGTTCGAGCTCGCAGGCGCGATGCGCACAAAGAGGGCGCTCGTGCTGATTCTTCTCTACCTCGCCGCGTCCCTGCTCGGGATGAACGGCGCGATATCCGCGCTCGGGAAAATGGAGGACCAACTCGCGGAGGTGTTGCAGGTGGAACGCGCTCCGAACGGAAAAAGCGGAGTCGTTTCCGCCGCGCTCTGGAAGTCGAAGCCTTTCCAGCGACTCGTGCGCGGGGCGGTGGGAGATTCGCTCGTATACGACGACATCGTCGGAAAGCACCCCGCCGAACTTCTCTATGCATGGATAGTATTCCTTTCTGTGCCGCTGCTATCCGTGCTCGTCTCGAGCCGGCGGGTCGCAGAGGAGATCCGCTCAGGCTCCGCAAAGTACGCGCTGCTCAGGGTGACGCGCCTTGAGTTCACGCTCTCGAAGTATCTGGGCCAGGCAATTCTCATGTTGGTCGGACTCCTCCTCGGTGCAGTGGGAGCGTGGTGCGTGGCGGCGTTCAGACTCTCGGGAGCAGACCTCCCCGCGCTCTTCCCGGCGATGCTCGTGTGGAGCGTAAAGGCGTGGTTCCTCTCGCTTGCGTGGCTCGGACTCGCCCTCGGAGTATCTCACTTCTTCAAGTCCGGGGCGAAGGCAGACGCAGTCGCGATTCTCATGATGATCGCGTGGTTTGCAGTGCCTGCCGTTCTGAGGGCATATGCAACAGGTCCGGTCACCGGGAAGTTCCGCATCCTCGTCATGCTATTTCCGTCCGCAGTCACCGACTCGCTGTGGCGCTCGTCGTTCCTTCCGGTCGCGAACGCGGCAGTCTGGCTCCTAATGATCGGACTCCTCTGGCTCTCGTTCGGACACATGTTCTTTGCAAGGAGGGATGTGCGATGAACGAAGCGATAGTTTCTCGCGCGCTCGTGAAGCGCTACGGACGACGCAAGGCGCTCGACGGATTTACCCTCGCCGTGCCCATGGGTTCGATCACCGGACTCGTCGGTCGCAACGGGGCGGGCAAGACGACATGGATGATGTCCGTCGCCGGATTCGCGCTTCCCGACTCCGGGGAGATTAGCATCCTCGGATCGGGTCCGTTCGACGCTCGCCGACACGGCGGCAAGTTCACGATTCTTCCCCAGGACTCGGACCTTCCGAACGAAGGCCGCGTGAGGAGTCTGCTCCTCCACTACGCACGCCTGCAGGGACTCACCGCCTCGAAGGCCGCGGCTTCCGCCGACTCGCTCATTGACGCGTTCAACCTCAGGGAGAAGGCGAACGCCCCGATTCGATCACTATCCCACGGAATGCGCAAGCGCGTGATGGTCGCGCAGGCTTTCCTCGGCGAGCCGGAGGTCGTGATGCTGGACGAGCCTCTGAGCGGACTAGATCCGGTGGAGGCAGACAGGCTCCGCTCGTTCATTCTCGCGCATCGCGGCAGGACTACGCTCGTCATTTCATCGCATCAGCTCGACGACGTCGAGAAGCTTTGCACTCACGTCGCTTTTGTTGCAAACGGGAAGGTCGAGCGCATGGAGACGATGCGTTCGCTCACGTCGGGCACAGGGCGAATAGTCTATGCGCTCCGCAGTCGTCCGGCGAGCATTGCGGAACTGGAATCGTCCTGTCCTGGAGTTCGTATCGCGGCGGCGGCAGATGGTCTTGAGGTGACGTTCTCTGGGGACATCAGCATTGAAGACGTCAACGCGGCGCTTCTTCCGCGCCTTCTGGAATTTGGCGTCGTCTCGGTGACGCCGGGCCGCTCGCTTGAAGAGGCATACCTCGCGCAGAACGTCCGTTCATGAGATGAGGACGGACAAGCTGCACGATCTGCTAGACTCCAAGTGGCATGATGTTCAGCATTGACAGGATTTATAACGCCGAGACGCAGAGTGCGCAGAGAGGCTTAGCCGTGTAACTCGCTGCCCGCGCTCCGCATGGGATGTAAATGAAGGTAACTTTGATTGTTGCTTTCGCTATCGGGAGTCTCGGAGTTTGGGAGGAAATCTCAAAAATACGATTCTCCAGAACTCCAAAACTCCCTGCAGCGAAAGCAATGACAGGAAAATATAGTAAAGTTATAGGCAAGAGGTGGAGAAGGGGATAGGTGAGGTAATTTAGGGGGCTCCGTCGCTCCGCGACGGAGCAAAGAAGAGTGAATATAGTCACCAGTGAAGCGGCGATTGCTTGTCCGTCGCGGAGCGACGGACCCCCTGGTTGACGTATGTAGCAATTGACGCTCTATCATAAATCGCACCACCAACGAAGCACCGCCGTTCCCGGGCGATTTCCAGGGGAGCGAAGCCATGAATATAGCGGAGGGTGTGAGGCGCGTCAGTCGCGCAAGGGCAACCCGCCGACATGACAATGAATTTGGTCGTGAATTCAAGCGTAGCGCGTGAGGCGGGGAAGCGCACGAGAGGAAATTGGTGGCCCGACGTGGCTGCGGCGTATTTCAACATTGAAGCGCCGAGACGGCGCTTCCCCC
>JAEEOY010000089.1 GCA_016284515.1 Kiritimatiellia bacterium
GTCCGACGGACGCGTCACCTCTGTCTCGCACTGGGACGGAGGCTTCGCCGAGGCGTCCGGAGCGGTCCGTGAGATAGTGGAGGCCAAAGGCGTCACAACCATAGCGTACGTCTCGGTCGTCCCGAAGCGCGACCGGTTCTGGAAGGACTTCGCGAAGGAGTTCGGACTCGAGCTCCGGCAGGTCAGCCACCGCTGTTTCCAATCGGCAGGTCGCAGGACGCGAACCGCCAAACCGCCGATCACCCTCGACTATCCGCATCCCGAGACTATTGGCGCTGACCGCCTTGCGGACGCCGCGGGCGCGGTGTCGCGCTACGGCGCGCCGCTGATAGTGATGGACTTCGGTACGGCGCTCACCGCAGCGGTCGTGACGCGCGACCGCGTCTGGCGCGGCGGCGTGATCGCGCCAGGGTTCCCGCTGATGCGCGACTACCTTTTCGAACGGACGGCGAAATTGCCGCGGATGAAGATCGGCACGGGCCGCGCGCCGAAGATCGGACGCACCACCGAAGAGGCGATGCGTTTCGGTGCACTCGTCGGATACCGCGGAATGGTCCGCGAAATCGTCTCCGAACTCAAGCGCAACTTCAAGGAGGATTTCCGCCTTGTCGCAACAGGCGGCTTCGCGAAGTGGGTGCTCAAGGACCTGGATCTTCCGTTCGTCATCGACCCGACGCTCACGCTGTACGGCACCGGACTCGTCTGTGCCACCTGAGGGGAGATCCTCCGCAATGGGCAGCGACAGCATCCTGGACGGGCTCAACGACGAGCAGCGGCAGGCGGTCGAGACGACCGAGGGCTTCGTGCGCGTCGTCGCCGGAGCGGGCAGCGGGAAGACCCGCGCGCTCGCACACCGCTTCGCCTACCTCGTGAAGCGGCTCGGTGTCCTCCCGGGACACATCCTCTGCGTCACGTTCTCCAACAAGTCCGCGAACGAGATGCGTGCACGCATAAGAAGCCTTGTCGGCGACATCGGCTCGGGGCTCGTCAACACTTTCCACGGATTCTGCGCAGGGGTCATACGCGAGGACGGACACTGCGTGGGCTACCCGCAGAACTTCCCCGTCCTCGACAATCCCGACATCGACGCGATACTGCGCACCATCTACGAGGAGCGCGGACTCACCATGCGCGACTGCACGTTCTCCGACGCACGCGACATGTTCGAGGTCCGCAAGACGATCAAGGAGCGCGGATACTGCCGCGAGATGGTGGAGCTTCCCCTGGAGACTCTCCGCGCGCGCTACCGCGACGCGTCGACCGTCGGCGAGATACTCTTCCGCGGCTACGTCTACTACGAGAAGAAGTGCTTCGCGCTCGACTACAACGACCTCATACTTCTCACCTTGCAGATATTCCGCGACCATCCCGACGTGCGCCGCAAATGGCGTGAGCGGCTCGAGTACGTGATGATTGACGAGTTCCAGGACGTGGACCCGCTCCAGTACGAGCTCATGGAGACGCTCGTCGCGCATCACCGCAACCTGTTCGTCGTTGGCGATCCGGACCAGACAATCTACTCCTGGCGCGGCGCAAACGTGAAGTACCTCCTCGACTTCGACAAGCGCTTCACGGGCGTTAAGACGATCGTGATGAACAGGAACTACCGCTCCACGAACGAGGTCCTGTCCGTCGCAAACTCTCTCATCGCGAAGAACGCAATGCGCATCGATAAGAACCTCGTGTCGATGCGCGGGGAGGGTCCGCGCGTCCTCTGCCGCCACGCGAAGAATCCTGCGGACGAGGCGGAGTGGATCGCGCGGAAGATGCGCGAGCTGCACGACGGAGGCGTTCCGTACTCGGCGATGGCGGTCATATACCGCGCGCACTTCGTGACGCGCGAGCTCGAGACCCAGCTGAAGAAGGCGGAGGTTCCGTACGCAATCTACAGCGGCGTCGCGTTCTACGACCGCGCCGAGATCAAGGACGCGCTCTCGTACCTGCGGCTCGTCTATTCGCGCGACGACCTCTCCTTCGCGCGCGCGGCAAATGTGCCGCGCCGCAACATCGGGACGCGCCGCATGGCGTTCCTGCGTGAGCGCGCGGAGGAAGAGGGCAAGACGCTGTACGAGACGCTGAAGGCGTCGCTTGACGCGGAGATATTCAAGGGCACGAAGGCGCGCGAGCTCGTCGACCTCGTGGAGCGCCACCAGAATTCGTCGGAGCGTCCGTCGGAGCTACTCTCCGCGCTCCTCGACGAGAGCGGATACGAGGCGATGCTCCGCACCGAGGGCTCGCAGACGCGCCTGGACAACGTTTCGGAATTGAAGAACGGAATCGTCCAGTACGAAGCGGCGAGCGGCGAGGAGTGCTCCGTCGGGGAGTATCTCGCGCACGTCGCGCTCTTCACGAACCGCGACGCGGACAGTGGGAAGAGCGACCGCGTGAAGCTGATGACGGTGCATACTGCGAAGGGGCTCGAGTTCCCGCACGTCTTCCTCTGTGCACTCGACGAGGGGGTGCTTCCGTCGCGCAAGACGGAGTCGAAGGAGCAGATGGAGGAGGAGCGGCGGCTCGCGTTTGTCGCGGTGACGCGCGCGGAGAAGGGGCTCTACCTCACGTCGTCGGGTGGATGTGGCTTTGATGGCACGCCGAAGTTCCCGTCGCGATTCTTCCTCGACATCGACCAGGGCGCGGTCGACTATGTGGAGCCGCCGCGGGAGGACCTCGTCGCGTCGCTCCGCGCGAAGCTCGCCGAGGAGTCCGCCCCGCGCGCAGCGCCGGCGGCGTTTGCGGTGGGCGCGCGCGTAAGGCACGAGGTGTTCGGGGAGGGGACGGTCGTGGCGACGGACGCGAAGGATCCGATCTGCCAGGTCCGCTTCGACCGCCTTGCGACGACGCGCTGGCTCTCTTCCGCCGCGCTGCGGGCGGCGTTCGCATTCTTCTTCGCTCTTGCCGTGGGTGCGGTGGCCCTGCTTCCCTTCAAGGCTTTCGCCCGTTTCGCGCCGATTACACGCGAGGAGGCTGCAGAGGGGCTCGCCGTGTGCGTAACGGGAGCTGTCACGTGCGTTGCGTACTGGCAGAAGAACAGCTGCGTAATCGCGTCGCCCGACGACGTGAATGGGCAGGCCATCTATGTCGCGGGTGAGCATCCGGAGACGGGACACACCACGATCGAAGGCGGCGAGATACGCGTAGGCGATATTCTCGAGGTTTCGGGACGCATTGTCCCGATGTTCTTCTCCCCTGGCATTGCGGCGTACCGGTACGAGCGTCTTGGACGGATGGAGCTGGGGCAGAGTCCCGTCCGGATGCTGTCCGACTTCTCCCAGGGACTGCTCGACAACCGCCGCGCGAGGATCGAGGGAGTTGTCACGGAGGTGCGTCCGCTTTCAAGCGGATACTCCGCCTTCTGCCTTGCGACTCGGCAGGGGGTAGTCGAGGCGAGGGTGCGCGCGCCTGCCGATAAGGTGCGCGCGCTTTCTGACGCCGAGGTGTGCGTTGACGGCGTTGCTATGAGCAGGTACAACCACCGCGCGGAGTTCCTCGGAGTGAGGATTGAGGTCGACTCGCTCGAGAGCGTTGAAGTGCGAAGGAGCGCGCCGGACGATGCGTTCTCCGCGAAGGAGGTTCCGCTTAATGCGGTCATGTCGTGGAGTCCGGAGGGGCACGACGGACACCGCCGCCTAGTGCGCGGAACGGTGACCGCGTCGAATTCGGACGGCACGTTCTACATGCAGAAGGACGGTCTCGCGATTCGCGCGTCCGCCGACGCCTCGTGCGGCGCGCCAGAGGCGGGGATGTCGGTGGATGCAGTGGGCTTCCCGGAGATGATCGGCGGTGTCGGACAGCTCGTCGGCGTCATCTGGCGCAGGTCGGCGTCTGTTCCGGAGCTGCCCGCTCCCATTGAGATAACCGAGGCGGCGGTCACGAACCTTGATTACGGTGCGGACATGACCTTCAGGGACTATGACTGCCGATTGGTCGCGATCGAAGGGCGGGTGTACAGAATCGAGCGGAACAAGAATGCGTTCGACATGTTCCTCGACGTCGGCGGAATCGGCGTTGGCGCGTCCGTGCGCGGCGAGGTGCCGGGCTGGCTTGCGAGGGAGGAGGAATACGAGCCGATGGTCAGGGTGAGGGGAATCGCGCGACTCGACACTTCGGGGGAGCTTGCAAACGGACACCGTCCCGGGCTGTCGTCTTTCTCCGTTGAGGTTCCTTCCTCCAGCGGAATCGCGCTCGTTCCAGACGGCGAGTGGCGTGCGCGGCACCGCGCGAGGACGCTGCAGAAAATCGTCGAGGCGATGGCGGCTCTCCTCGTTGCCTTGATGGCCGTCGGCGTTTGGGCGCTGTGGCGCGCGCGGATCCGCGAGCGCGAGTCGTGTCTTCTCGCAGACGAGCGCAAGCGCATGGCGGGAGATCTTCACGACACGATCGAACAGCACCTCGCCGGAGCGAAGATACTGCTTTCGACGGCAGCGGACAAGCTTGGCAAAGACGGGCCAGCCGCGGAAAGGGCGGTCAAGATGGCCGGTGAAGTGCTCGCGGAGGCGAAGCGTCAGATACGCGACGTCATCCTGAACCTGAGAAGCGACGTTCTCATGAGGGAGTCGGCCGAGGCACTTGTCGCCAAGGTCGCGAACGAGCTCAACGCGCGCGGAATCGTCAGGGCGCGGGTGAGGCTGAGGGGAATCCCTTCTGATCTAACGGCGGGAGAGAAGTCCGATCTCGTCGCGATCGTTCAGCAGGCGGTGACGAACGCGGTGAACCATGGCAAGGCGAAGAACGTCGCGATAGTGAGCGATCCGGCGGAACGGACGGGGACTCAGGCGTCCCCGGACCCCTCCCGCGGAAAGGCGGGGTTTGTGTTGAGGATTCTCAACGACGGCGAGCCGTTCGACGCCGGGAAGGCGCTTGGTCCCGAGTCGGGCCATTTCGGCTTGTCGAATATGCGCGAGCGAGCGAAGCGCAGCGGAATGGCAATAGAATGGTGTCGGGAGGGGAAGTGGATGTGCGTGAAGTTGAAGGGTAAAAGTTCAAAGGTTCAGGGGGTACGACTATGATTAGGGTGGCAGTTATAGACGACCATGCGGTCGTGAGGATGGGGCTCAAGTACGCCATATCGCTCGAAAGCGACATGGAGTTCGCGGGCGAGCTTACAGACGGAGATGGCGCTGCGGCATTTGTGGTGACTGAGAAGCCTGACGTGGTTCTTCTCGACGTGCGCATGCCCAAGGTGGACGGGATCGCCGCGCTCGAGTCCATACTCGCCGTCAAGCCGTCCGCTAAGATCGTCATGCTCACCACGAGCGAGGCTGACGACGACATCTACAGGGCGATCAAGCTCGGTGCCAAAGGCTATGTCGTGAAGGACAGGGATTCCGACAGCATCTTGAAGGCGATACGGCAGGTGGCGTCCGGCGGGAAGTACTTCCCCGACGAGGTGATGAAGCTCTTTCACGAGAGGGCGATGACTCCCGACCTTACGGCGCGCGAGAGGGAGGTCCTCGAGATGATGGCGAAAGGCCTCTCGAACCAGGAAATCGGAGAAGCGCTCTCGATTTCGCCCGAGTCGGTGAAGATACACCTAAAGCACATCTTCGAGAAGCTCGGGGTCACCAAGCGCGTCGAGTGCGCGCTCGTAGC
>JAEEOY010000090.1 GCA_016284515.1 Kiritimatiellia bacterium
GACGTTGAGGTATTCGTATTTCTCCGCGTCGATCATGCACGACGGAAGTTCCGTGCCGAAATGTCCGCGCCGCTTCGCCCGCGAAAGCACCTCCTCCGCGACGTCGGCAGCATGGCACACGTCGTCCGCCGTCAACATCAGCTCGGGATGCGAAAGGCCGCGTCCGCCGGGAAGAAAGCGGTTCAAGAGAAGCGAATCCGCGCCCGCCACGAGCGCCGCCGAAATCGCCTCGTACAGCTCCGGCAAGTTGAGTTTCGTAACGGCGATACCGACGGTCGTCGCGCAGCCGAGCTCGTGCGCCTTGCCGAACATGGAGAGAATATGCTCGACGGACGTGTCGCTGTCGGTGTTCGCCGCGAACGACCTGAGGCCAGGCATGCTCATCATGACGTGTACGCCGCGTTCAGCGCAAAACCGCAGAACATCTTCAGTCATGACGCGTCCGTTGGAGAGAAGCCCAGCCTGTGCCCGCTTCGACGCAAAGTCCATCAGCTCAAGGCACCCTTCCTTCAGGAGCGCCTCGCCGCCGGTGAACGAGAACTGCGTCACGCCCGCAGACGCATACATCTCGATAAGCCGCTTCCACTCGTCGACTTCCATCTCCGGCCCCGGCTTAAGCATTTCCGCGAACCACGGACACGAGCAGAACCTGCACGCGTGGTTGCAGCGGTACGTCATCTCCAGTACGGCGACGGACGGGAGGAGCGTCGTCACTTCTTCGGCTCTCCCAACAGCTTACGAAGGCGAGGAAGCTGCGACTTCATCGAGACGGAATCGCCGTCCGAACCGTCATGAAGATACACGTCGCCTTTCATGAACTTCTCCAGAAGCTCGACGTCTCCTTCGTAGACGACAGTGCGCTTGCCGTTGATGATCCACGCCAGATGCTCAAGTCGCTGAAGACTTGCATTCGGGCCTTCTTCATACCCCAAAGACCCAATTGCGCCGGTGTCAACACAATAGTAGTCGCCAAAATCATCCTTCGGATGATCCACCCTTACCCATCCCTGAGGATCTCCAGCCTGCGAAGGAAGTCGACGCAATTCGGTCCCTTTCCTCACCTTGAGAGCTCCCCATCCCTTGACTATCGGCACATAGCGCACCCAAACGTCATCCCCCAGCACCCGCCCATCCGAATTGATGAACTTCTCCGCTATCCAATATTCCGGTGTCTTGGGCACTACTTCGCACCAATCGCCAAACCACTTGAGAATGACAACGGCATCCCCGATGCGCAGTCCAAATCGCTCACACATCCATTTGTCATCTTTCGTCTTTGCCTTGGGCTCCGCTATGACAACACCCGACGTCGGCAGGCTCAATGCCTTCAAGGACGTGCAGTGCCGGCAGAGCGCCGATTCGTCCAACTTGATCCCCAACCCCATTCCTCTCAGCTTTGTGGCGCCGTCGCGATAAAAGGCAAGTTCCTCTCCCAACCCCTCGTAGTTCTCGGGATAATGCGTGCGCATCCCGCACTTCCTGCAGTAATAGTCAAACGCCTTTCGCTTGGGCATCATAGGTGCATAGCACATCGCCATCGGCCCGCGCCTTACCTTCGGTTCCGGCGAGGCGGCGAGCTTGTCGAGCATCGCGTTCAGCTCCTCGCGGTTGAAGTCCTTTCCCTCCGCCGCCAGCGCCGACAGCGCGGCAAGGCCAACTCCTATCTTCATTTTCATTGCTGCGTTCCTTTGCCTGAAATTATATCACATTGAACACAGAGAAGCCCGTTTCAAGGATCGACAAGGCGGGGCGTGACGAAGATAAGCACGAACTTGTCCTCGTCGCCCTTGCGCCTGTCCGCACCGCCGCCGATGACGCACGTCGAACCGGGCCTGACGCCGATCTTGGTGTCGGCACTCGCGCGAACAGGGAAGAACGGCTGCTCCATCGTGAGATCGTATGTCGCTGCGCCCTTCCACTTCGCTTTCGCGCCGTAGTCCTTCCACTCGGGTTCGCCGACAAGCTGCGCATCCAACTCGATGTCGATCACCTTGCCGTCGGCCGTCAATGTCGGCGTCACCTGGACGAACGTTCCAACCTCGCGCATCGTGAAGCACTGCGGCTCGACTGCCGCACCTGCCGAATCCGAACCATAGACCGTATTCGTTCCGACTGCCTGCGACGTGCAGGCGTGATTCACATAATAATCCGTCGGATAGATGTACTCCAAGACGCCCTTTAAAAACGCTTCTTCCCCTGGACGCGTAATGACGCGCGGCGCTTCAAGGAGTCTCGCGTCGTCCCGTGCCATCAGCCGTTCCAGCAGAACCGCCGCATTGACGCGGTTCGTGTCGAAGTAGCCGACCTCCGAGAGCGCCTTCCGCCCCGCCTCGACATACCGCAGGTCAAATTCAACCAGCGCGTTGCTATACACTTCCTCCAGTGTCTTTGCAATCTTGACAAGGTTCGTCGGCGTGTTCTTGACCCAAATACGGTTAAGCCCCTTAAGCTCGTGGACTGCAGCCCCTTCCGGCCAGTCGGCGCCAGACGCGAGCGCGAACCACTCTTTCCAGAACTTCTCAGTCTCCGCGACTTCCTCGGCTTTCTCTTTCGCGATTTCCTCCGGCGTCTTCTCCTCTGCAGGACCCATGGGCATATGATAAAACGGCGGCACATAATGCCAAGTCCACGACTCCATCCCCTCGGACTCGAACCGCCGCCGAACCTCGTGCGACGACCCCTTTTCCACACGCGGCGCATACGCCTCGCCCACGCCATTCAGGACACGCGCCGTAACAAATGCAAGGGTGAAGTTGTCCGCGCTCTTCCTGCGGGAATCCGTCACGCCGCCCAAGACAATCGTGCGCCCAGGCCGAATGCTGACCTTAGTGTCGGCCGAAAAGACGGGAATGAACGGTTGCTCCATCGGCAAGTCGTATGTCGCCGCACCCTCGCCCTTCGCCTTCGCGCCGTAGTCCTTCCACTCGGGCTCGCCGGCAAGCTGCACGTTCAACTCAAGGTCGATCAATTCCCAATCGTCCGTCAAAGTCGGCGTAACCTGGACGATCGACCAGATCGTGCGCATCGTAAACGCCTGCGGCTCGACGGTGGCGAAAAGCGCTGCCGCGTTCGTTAGGGCTGCTGCATTGTGGTTCAACTGCACATCATAATCCGTCGGATAGATAATCTCCTTCACATGCTTGACGACAGCATCTTCCCCAGGACGCGTGACGATGCGCGGCGCTTCGAGGAGCTTCACGTCATCCCGTGCCATCAGCCTCTCCTGAAGAACTGCCGCGTCGACGCGGTTCGTGTCGAAGTATCCGACGGCCTCAAGAGCCGCGCGTCCGGCCGAGACAAAACGGACATCCAGCTCAATCTGCGCGATACCCAACTCGAACTCGTCGAGAATGCGCTCGAACTTCGAAAGATTCCCGGGCGTATTGTGCACCGTCATCGTGCCGAGAGATTTTATCCGCTTGATGGACGACCCCTCAGGCCAGTCGACGCCAAGAAGTTCAAAGACGGATAGATGCCATTTCTCGGGATCGTCCCACTGGCATGGGATTCCGGCGGACTCTGCGGCTGCATACAGTTTCTCTTCAAAGAACACCGACATCGGATATGTCCGACTTTCCATCGCCTCGCCGGCGACAGCCCCGAAAACCATTCCCACTGCAATCAGCAGAACCGAGCAAACAATCCTTCTCATTTAACTCCCTCTTTTTGAGCCATTGAATCAACACCACCCGATTCGGATGTCCGGCACTTTCCATCCCCTGCGCCCAGCAGTTCTCGCAGACGGGGCAGATCGCGCTTGAGGGGATGCTCGTCGTCGTCATTCACAAGCTTCTCCCCTGACAGAAAAGCTCTCAGAATGTCGATATCGCCACCGCTGACAAATGTTCGCTTCCCGTTGATGATCCACGCCAGCCTTTCAAAGCGGCCAAGCGACACGCCGTCATCCTCCTCGTACGAGAAATCGCCAAGGAACTTCGTGCGAAGGCTCTCATTTTCGCCGCTCGCCTGGACAATGTCGGACAAGTCGACTCGCACCCAGCCTTTTGGATCGGAGGGCCGAGCAGGGAGCCGCTTGAGCACGCCGCCGCGCTTGCCGTACAGCTTGCCGGCCGGCGGAGGAGACCACCAGATGGACGCATATCCCAGCACCTCGCCCGTCTCTGAGATGTCTCTCGCCCTGATCCAACCTTCGGGATTGATCGTACGCACCATGCACTCCGTTGTCCCGTAAGACTCGATCAGCACCTCTTCTCCGATTTTCCAGTGGAAGCGCTCCTTCTCCCGCTCGAGTCGTGGCCGTCCAACGATCTTGGCTCGCATTGGGATCTTCAGCTCCTTCGCCGAACGGCACTTTTTGCAGAGAGCCGATTCGTCGAGCGCTATGTCGAGTCCAAGCGCCTTAAGACTCGCCGCGCCGTCGCGATAGCGAGCAAGAAGGTTCGCCATCATCACGCGGCTCTGCGGATAGACGGTGTGCGTTCCGCACTTCTCGCAAACATACTCAAGCGGCTCGGGGCGCGCCATTGAAATGCTGTAGCACATCGCCGAAGCCCCGCGCCTGACCTTCGGCTCGGGCGACGCGGCAAGCTTGTCGAGCATTGCGTTCAGCTCGTCGCGGTCGAAGTCCTTCCCCTCCGCCGCGAGCGCCGACAAAACGGCAACCCCAACTCCTATCTGCGTCTTCATACCGACATTATACCAAAAACCACCCCATTTTATTTGAATGGATTGACCACGGCCATACCGCAGTAGACCTGTCCGTCGTTCAGGTCTTCCGTCGACCGCTCGGCAGCATCAACGCGGCTATACTTGTATCCTGGCTCCATCTCGACAGAGTTCGCCATCGCAAAAGAATAGAACTCGTCGGCAAGGGACTTGCGCTCAAGACGAATCTCGCGATCCTTCGCAATCAGCAAATCGCGAATATACTGGTTGAGACTTGTCCCCTGCTCTTCAGCCCAACACCGAACATTCTGGATGACATTGGGCGGCGCTGACAAAGTTATATTCATTTCTCCTCCTTATGTGCGCACGCATTTTAGCATATATGCGCGCAAACACTCAACAGAAAATTATAACTTAATAAAATTATCAAGATTTAAAAGTTTCCTTTCACATTCCACATTTCAAGGTGGTGCGTGTATTATAGCGAAACTGCCGCTTGCCTTTCAACAAAGTCAACGCGGCCAGTCGGGGTCAGGAAGTAAGTGTCGGGGCCGGGCTTTGGTATGCCGTCATTGAATATCAAACTTGGACGCACATACTTATTCTTAAAGATTTGCGAGGCTCCTCCTTTGTAGACAATCACACCCGCCTTCTCGCAAAACTTGAAGCAGGAGCCGCCCCACTCCTTCGGACATGTCAGCTTCACTGGCTGTTTCTCGTCCTGCGGACGCAGTAGTTCACGCGGGTCGATGTTCGCAGTAACAAAGATGGGGAACTGGTCGTCGTTCGGCGGATTGACGGCAACGCACCAGACATCCGCATAGGGACATGGGCCTTTGTCCTCGCCAAACTTCGCCCACAGCGCACTGACAAACTGCGTGGAGTTCGTGCAAGAAGAGGCGTCAACCCAATCTTTTCCAGATTCGCGTGAATGGTTGAAAACAATGCAGCCCCACAATGCTCGTCCGCGCGCTGCCATCGCGTGGGACAAAGCATTTTGCATCCCTATCTTACTAAAGTACATCTCGGACAAACACGGTCCGACAAAGCCCAACCACAACACGCCCACTACAACTATGATGGCGCAGCCACAACGATCGAGAGCGTCATCGCCGGACAATTCGTTGAACCACCGACTTGACGACGGCAAATGAAGAAGAACAATCGGCACAATTGCCAAGAGCAATGCAACAAGTCCGAATGGTACCGTCGCCACGGAGTCGCCACACGGAGTTATTGCCCCGAGAAAGCAAAGGATCATGACGATTGTATTCGGCACAAGAAACCACAAGCGCCGCCCGCGCCGCAACAAAATCGCCATGCCAACTGGCACCGACATCAGGCAAAGACCATACAGAAATACAAAGAGAATGCCAGACAATGATTCTCCGCCATCTCGACACGCATTCACAATAGCGCACACAAACAACAGAGCGGACAGCATGACATACATCCAGGCAATCGCCTCGACAATCACAACCGGCAATGGCTTTTTCAAATCATCCATAGCACCAGACCTCACGGACACACTACGGCGCACTTTCCGCAGAACCGCGCCGTGACACATAAAACTGGCGACCTCTGTACTCTCGCCGCGTTATACGTGTCTCTTCGCCGTCACTGCAATGCGTTTCAGAACTCCCCGCACAACTCGAAATAACGAAATCAAACAAATCAGATTTTCCCTTCACGATCAGAAATGTCGCGGGCTCATCATTGTCATCCCAGCAGAATGTTGCTCCATAGACTCTTTCCATTTCAGCCGCAAGCTCCATCGCCCATTTCTTCTCTGACGAAAAGTCAAACACAGCCCCCTCGTCCTCTTGTTCGAACTCCAGACTGTCAACCCGCCCGTCGTACGCCTCGTCATTGATTATCTCAACCTCACGGCCAACGAGCTTGACGGTCGTAAATCCATGGAAAGGCCGCCCAAGTCCAATGACGCTTTCACATCTTGTGTCCCACACGCAATTCGACATGCCGAAAACTTCGCAGAGAGAAGACACTTCGTCGCCATAGACAATTGAACTATCCATGTCAAACCCCATGAAGGACAATCCCTTCGTCTTGTCGCCACCCGCAGCAAAGACAATGTTTGTCGGGCCAAAGCAGACAACTTCATTGCACCTGTCTCCGTCGCAAAAGCCCTCAATCAAATCCCCATAGAGCAGCGACCAAATGCGCGGGAAATGCCGAAGGACGGCATCGCGATCCGCAGACCTTATGCCTGTACGCCGAAGCTCGACAATGCGGACGTTCGGGAAAAGGCCGAAGTCGTCAAGCGAAGCAATCGGGCAGAAGTCGATGCTTATCTTCTTCAACGGGCACTTCTCAAGCCCCTTTACCTCATGCACAAGACATGACGTGAGTTTCAACTCCTTGATCGGAAGTCCATTGAGAACAGACAGGTCAAGCGGACGAAACTCGCAAAATGCAATCTCAAGGTTTTCAAGCGACTTGCACTCGCGGAGCACACCAAGATTACCCAATTCGTACCCGCCATTAAGGACAAGGCGCTTTAGCTTCTTCATGGCGCGAATATCATCCTCGTCGATATATTGCCTCCTTCGAAATATTGTGTCCATCTCCAGTTCTTCAAGATTGACGAAATTCGTAAAGCATCCACAGTAATCACCTTCTGGGGAATGCGACATATCGAGCGAAACAAGACTGGTCGGTAGTTTTTCTATTGCCCGAAAGTCTTTCCACGCACTGAAAGATTTTAGCGATTTCAGCAAGGCGAGACTGTCCTCGTCAGCGAGCGAGACGCTCGACTCAAAGTAGTAGCGGCCGTCCAACCGCTCCAGCGGCAGGTGCGCAATCTTGCGGAAAGAGCCAATATCCAAATTGCCGCCGAGACAGAGTTCCGTCATGTTTGTCTGAGACGAAAGGAAGGACAAATCGAGCGGGACTTTGCTTTCTGCGTGAACCCCGAGCGAGAGATCCTTGAGCCGCGTCATTTTCGAGATGCGCTCCAGGACATTCGTAAACTCGGCGCGCGAGACTTTCTCCCAATATGGGTTTGCATTGGTTGGAAACGCTCCCGCCGCATCAGGAAGCACCAGATCCAGCGAAAGGCGCTTCTGATCCAACGCAAACGCGGTGTCATCAGCCATAGTCGGCATCACCACCACAGCGGCAACAAGACAGATCGCACTCTTCAACAATCTCTCGCGCAGTTTCCTCATGCACCATATTATATCAAATCCCGATAACATGACGCTTAGCAAATCGGCGGTGCCAGTTGACCAGTGGTACGGGAAATGGTACAATGTCGTCATAAACTATTGCAAGGAGAATTACATGCCGACACTTACGGTTACAGACGCACGCAAGAACCTATTCGGGCTCATTGACGATGTCGCCGAGGAGCACAGGGGATACTGCATCGTCGGGAAGCGCAACCAGGCGGTTCTCATCTCCATGGAAGACTGGAACGCGATTCAGGAATCTCTCTACCTCAACAGCTTCCCCGGGCTTGCGAACTCGATTGTAGACGGCATGAAAACGCCGGTTTCCGAATGCTCCACGGAGCTCAAGTGGTGAGCTGGACGCTCGTATACACGAAGCAGGCGCAGAAGGATGCAAAGAAAATCGCGTCTTCCGGCCTTCGGCCCAACGCCGAGCGGCTCCTGGGCATTCTCGCCGTCGACCCCTTCCGAACTCCGCCGCCCTACGAAACGCTGGTCGGGAACCTCAAAGGCGCCATATCCCGCAGAATCAACATCCAGCATCGCCTCGTCTACCAGGTTCTTCAGGAAGAACACGTGGTCAAGGTCCTTCGCATGTGGACCCACTACGAGTGACGCCACAACGTACAGCGGATGCGGCTAAAGCGCTCGGCGGACATAGTCAATCTCTCGTGAAATATCATCGCATCCATCCCTCGATCTTGCAGACGCGCTCCATCAGCTTGCGCTCCGTCCGACCGGAATCTGGACAGAACCAGACTTCGATCCTCGCAGCATACGGCTTGCCCCAGTCGCCTTCATAGATCGTGAACTCGTTTTCGTAGAGGAACTTCTCTTCTGGATCATTTGACCATCCGATTCTCTCGTTGGAAGCTCCCTTCAGCCTTCCTTCGGAGAGACGCGTCCCCTTCGTCGCCTCAAATGCCTTGAGATAGACTAGCCCAGGCTCGCCGGGATTGATCCGCAGCACGAGATTGTATATGCCAGGCTGCATGCCATTGCGAAGTGTGAATTCATCCGGTCCGCGAACGATGGTGTCGGGCGGCAGATTCGTCAGCGACTGGAACTCGTCCTTCAGGAACGCAAGCGCGGCATTGGTGATCCGCCGCTCGCGCGTCGGTGACTCCTCGATCACCTCGACGCAGAAATCCTTGTCGCCAAAGCGTACGCCACTCCGGAACGACTCGAGATTTCCCTTTGCGACATCGGCGCTTGCAGTAGAAATCGGACCACATTCCGCCCCCCTGTCGCGTCCAAACGGCGAGAACAGAAACCCGATGGTCGTCCTAGTCTGAAAATACGTCGTCTTCTGCCAGACATCGAAATCCTGCGCAAAATCATGCTTAGTCGTGTTACCGGAATAATTCCCATGAAGCGGATGGTTCCAGACGCCCTTGTTCCGCCAGCGACGCGTCGCACACAGACGCCCGCAATCCTCGTGCAGCCACCATCCGGGATGTCTGGCGAGATAGGCCATTAAGTCATCACGTCGGCTATGGACAAGTTCGGACAGCGCCGACAAATCGCATGTGACAGTTGGATCATCGCCGCCTTCCTTTTTCAACGCCGCAAAGACCACCCTTGCGAAATCGTCGTCATAGACATCGGCTGAATCGAACGGGCTTCCAGCGTGATCACCTGGCACCACAATATCCGCCTCAAGTTCAGCCGGAATCGCCAGCTCGTCGGCGAAATGATCCTCGCTGGGTCCGAAGAGCGTTCCAAGGACGCATGCCATCATAAACGCCACCAAGAACCCACCCAGCAGCAAGCCCCCCAACAACACCTGCAACAGCGCCCTCAACCATCGACGCCTGAAGAGCGAAACGAAAATGGCCGCAAGCAATGTCACGCACGCGGCGATCCACGCAAGAAACAAGGAAAAAGACAGGACATTCCATGCAATGTTACCGCGCACCCCGAGATAGCCGTCGGCGACTATAGCGCCAAGAAGCACTGCCGAAACGGAAGCCAAGGCCACCAGAGCGCCATACCATGTGTCAAACAAAAACTTCTTCACCACATTTCCTCCTCTATTGAATTTCACACATCAAGTTCTTCATTGCCTTACCCCTCCCGAAGAAAGCTGTTTACTACCCCTTTCTTTGTTTCAGCATTATTCCAAATCCGCGGCGGATGCGCCGCGCTATGGATGGCGCTTATTTCGAAGGGAGCGTCTTGCCGGGCGTGATCATCGGCGACTGCAGGATCGTGAGGACGACTGCGCCGCGACGGACGAGCCGGTAGTCTTCGCCGCGCCTCTCGTAGCGCGGCAGGGCGTATGAGATGTCGATGGCGAGATCGCCGAGCTTGCCGACGAACGTCTGCACCTTGTCCAGCCCGAGAAGCGCGCGCGAGTCCCCGAACGTAGGAACGCCTGAGCCCAAGACCTCTGCGAGCTGCGCGCGGCCCTCAGCCGTGTCCGCGACGGGTATCCGCTCGCCATACGCCGTCTCAAGGCAGCCGAGCACATCCTTTGCCAGGCGCTGAAGTTCCGTCTCCTCGACATCGCCAGGATATGCGCGACGCGCGACGAAGTTCACCATCGGCACCTGGAAGAAGCTCGTCGTGCCCCTGTTCGGTTTGCATTCGACAAGCCCCGCAACGGGATGCTCCATAGGCGTCCATTCGTTCTTCGGCGGCCATTCGGGCGAATCGCCCTTTTGCCCTTTCTTTTCCTCCGTTGCGTCGAAGTCTATTCCGAAAAGCTTTCCAAGCGCTTCCCTCAGGCGCTTGGCCTCCGCATGCGCCTTCACCTGCTCCTCCTGCGAGACAAGCCCCGCAATTGACGAAGAAGCGACCGACACTGGCTCCTTTGCGCGTGGAATAAACGAGGAGTAGACATTTACATGCACGCTGCATCTACGCTTCCTGTCAACCATTCCGGATACAGAATATCCGACACCTACGCCTTCCCTTTCTCCGAAGCCATTGATGTGGCTGAAACTGGTAGAGACAGTCTGGTGTTTTCTCGAATCATCCTTTGTCATCTGCTCGATGCGCTCGTCGATCTCTTCGTCGGAAAGCTCACCGTCGCTCTTGTCCGCCTCCATCTTCACGCCAAACCGCTTAGAGATGTCGTCCGCGATCTCGTTCATGACTTTCCGGCATTCTTCAACCGTCAACGTGCCGCCGATGCCATGCTTTTTTTCCCCTATGTCGAAACGGAAGGAATCAAGCCGACGCTCCTCGCCCTTGAAATCGAGACTCACAGATTTCACGCCATGATAAGGCGCGGACAAACGGACGGATCCGTGCGCGCTCCAGTTCGTCGTCGTCACCTTTGTCTCAGGATCATACCAGGCGCTTGCATTGGATCGCACGGACTTGCCGAGCCGAACCGCGTAGTTCGTGGACCCAAGCGTCAGGTCAAACGGAGAGTCGACGGTGAAGGCAGGTTCATCCGCGGCGGATGCAGAAACTCCGGCGCAAAGCGATATGCCGAGCGAAACTGCGCAAATCAACATCATGCTGTTCTTCATTTTCAACGATCTCCCTTCCGTCCGGACTTGTCGCTGCGCTTCTTCGTCTGCGCCAGAATCGGCGACTGGACCATTTCCACCACTACCGCACCGCGCAGAGCGACTTCGTACTTTCCGTTCCGCTTCACGTATGACGGCTGCGCGTACTTGATCCCGATGCTGATGTCGCCGACTCCTCCCTTGAAGAAATCGCCAGTGCGTCCGAGCCGAAGCATCGCCCTGATGTCGCCGAACGCAGGCGGCTCCTCATCCGGCGGATCATTCTTCTCCGCTATTTTAGCGTCGACCTCGTATTCCGGAATCTTATCGCCAAATTCACTCTCAAGCGCATCAAGTATCTTCTGCGACTCGGCCTTCAGCTCTTCCTCTCCGACATGGCCGTCGAATGCGTGGCGGATCGCGAACGTCGCCATCGGGATGAACAGCATGCGGACGCCCATGTCAGCCCTGCGCTCGGTGCATCCGGCAAAGGGCTTCTCGAGCGGAAACCATTCGGCCTTCGCCGGAGTGTTTGTAAGCGTGAGCAGAGCGGCGGACATGTCGTTAGTGGAGGACGGCGAGTCGAGGTCTACGCCGAACACGCGCTTGATTGTTGCGCGCAATGCGTCCGCCTCCCTGTGCGCCTTCTCCTGCTCGGGCGTGCGCAGCGAAAGGTCGACGGCATGGGGCTTGTTCGTGTAGACAGGGATGTGCCCGTCGTCGCAGGAAGCGGCAGAAAAAGCTCGACGCCAGAATGGACGTTCCATGGCGAGATCCAGCGAATATGTCTTGTCGTCGTGGATCATCGCCGAGAGGCGATACTCCACTTCGCCGTATCTGTTCGTCGTGTCAGCGTTCGCGTGCCGAAAACTTGCCGCGTATCCAGGGGAGCCCGCGCAATCCTTGGCGCACTCCGCGATGCGCGCAAGCGCATCCTCCTCCGTCGCATCGTCGTCGACATCCATTTCCTCGCCAAGCCGCACGGACATGTCCGCCGCGACCTCGTCAAACTTCTTGCAGCAGTCGTTGAACGTCAGTTTTCCGCCAAGGTCATTCTCTCCTATCGAGAGATGCACGTGCGAAAGCGCTTTCCCTTCGCCATTGAAAGATAGCCAGACTCTCTTTACGCCAAAAAACGGCTGGACAAAACGACCCTCGCCAGAGTGGTACCAGTTCGTGACCGTCTCGCCAGACTTGTCGTCCTTGCGGACGTCCTTATGCGACTTGACGCCGTTACCGAGCGCCTTCGCATACTCGGGCGATCCGATCTCAAGGTCAAACGGCGAATCGACGACAACCTTGCCGTCCTCTATGCGAAATCCATCGCCTTTCGCCACGCATGCGCACAGCGCGCCGACGATGCACGCGGACAGAATCTCTCTGCTGATTTTTTTCATGCGCAACATTATACCAAATCCGCGGCAGATGCGACGCAGAATATGGTATAATGTCAAAGATCATGTTTGTGTTTGTGGTTGCATGTGCTTTTGTCGCTGTTCTCATCCTGCTTCCCCTGTCGGTGGCCAGGCTTGCCCGTGCACCGTGGAAATGGGGCGTGCTGGCGTTGATTTTGTCGACCTGTACCGCGAGCATTGCCTGGGCTGTCCGCGATTTTACGGCGAGATGCTGGGCAAGCGACCAAAGCATGCATATTCGTTGGAACGTCACATGGCTTTGTGATCAGTACAGTCAGATTGACAAGCTTGGTGACGAGACATTGCGCAGGGATTATGTCACGAACTTCCTAGACAACGCCTGCATCTTGCTCAACCTTGACAACAAGAAAGCTCCAAACACCTCCAATCTGGTCGAGCGCTACTATCTTGACTGGAACGATCGAATAGATGGAGCACATCTGAAATGACGTTGTAACATATTCCGCGGCAAATGCGCCGCGTGGCTGTCAATCCAAGCTTTCGCCAAGTGTCTGAATTTCGGCTTCACGCTGATTGGTACGGTCGAAATCGTTCTCGATGTCGATGACGCAATGCTCCTTGAACCATTTCGAAAGCGCAAGGCGCGAAAAACGCGACAATTCCAAGTTATCCGCCGAACCTTTCACGCTAAGTGCGCCTCCGTGATGAATCGCCGAAATAACAAGCCTCTCGCCGCCTTTCCACCAGTCGACGCCAGGATAGCCGCAGCAGCCACACGGCATGCTCGAGCCCGAGAAGCGGAACATCTTTCCGAATTCCGCAAGCTCCGTTTTGTTGGTAATGACATACAGAACGTCGTCCTTGTCTTGGTCGCTGCAGCATCCGCCACCGCCCTTTCGTATCACGACGCGGTCAGCCCCTGCAATCTTCGACTTAAAGCGCATAATTTGCCTCTGGTCACCGACGAGCGAGCCATGCCACAGCGCGGCAAGTCCAATAACCACTTGAAGGACCGCAAGCGGCGCAAGGAGAGAGACAAGCCAGACGCGCCACTTGCCAAGCGATTTCTCCACGCGGCGCGGACGCAGCAGTCCGAACGCGAGCGCGACGGCGGTAAGCGACAGCGCCATGCCGGCATACATGTCTGCCGACCACAAGGGAACGGCAATAATGCCGAGCACAAACGTGGCGGGGAACGCCCATTCGAGATTCCGCACCACCGAATACAACCGCCTTGGACTCTTGCTCACTTCTGCCATGCCTGACATTATACCAAATCCGCGGCAGACGCGCCGCGGGTGTTTTAACCACAAAATACACGAAAAACGGGCCTGTCGCGGGGGCTGTCCCCACCTGTTTATTACAGTACAGCCCCCCTTGGTCAATCAGCTGCGTCCTGCTTTGCCGGCTCCACGACGGCATCCTTGAGTTTCAACGAGCTGTCGAAGTCCGACTTTCTGATTGTGCCAGTCAGGCGCAGGTTCTTATCGCCATCCTTAAACGGAAGGTCCTCTTTCCTCATGACTCCCTTCAGCCGCGCTGAAACGCGCAGAATCGGCATCTCGCGCCAACCGCGGAAGATACGCCTTGGATATGAGGCGCACAACTCCAGGCCGCCGCTCTCGCCGTCCCACACCGGATTGTAGTAGTTCCAGGAGCTGATCTGGTTGCCGTCCAGCGGCAGAGTCACGCGGACGCCGTCAAGTTGCCGACCGAGCTCCTTGACCTGCTCGCCGGTCAGCGCGACGGTACGGGATTCCACAAGCTTCGCAATGTCGTCGCCAGTAACCGTCTTGCGGTCAAACTTCGGGAGCGGCTCGGACTTGTCCGCCTGCACAAACTCCACATCCTCGAACGTAGAGAAGTCCGGCTGAAACGGTGTCCGGTGGAAGACAACAGTCCCAGTGAAGTCGACGAGCCGTGCGTTGTCCGAAAGCGTCTTCGCCTTGTCGCTGGGCATGAAGGCGTAGAACTCGAATTCCCCACCGTCCTTGCCCGCAGCACGAAGCGCGACCCTCGACACCGAAAGATCAAGATCAATCCGCACCGAGTGCGGCCACGACGGATTCTTGTCCTTGTCTGCCGGCGTGGAGACATCCTGGACGACGACCTCGGGGAAGGTGAGTCTCCTTCCGTTCAGCCGTTCGAGAACGGTGTCCACCTTCGCTTTCGCGCCCCTGTCCGTAAACTTGGACACGAGCGATACAAGTTCCTCTCCAGTGATTGCCTGCGGGTCGAAGTCGGGCAGCTTCTCGCTTTGCCACGGCACGTCGAACTCAACGTTCTTGAGCGTGAACACTGGACGGAACCAGCAGCGCCGAAGAAGATTACCGTCAACCTGCTTGGACACCGTGCCCTTAAGCCGACTCAGTTCGTCGCCATAATTCCAAGGCGTGGCCCAGAGGTTCCACGGCAGTCCCGCAAGAGCCTTCCGCGGGATCACTGCCTCGGCGTCAAAGGCCTGGTCCCATTCCTTGCCGAACGAGACGCGGAAGAGAAGCCCAACCGTGTCGTCGTCGATGGTCGCGACCCCTGTCACCTGCGCATTCGTGAACGTCAGCTCCCGACCGTCCAGCCGCGTCGCCAGATCCTCGCCGACGGCGTCGCTCATCCTCCCCTTCATGCCGCGCAGAACATCCACCAGCTGATCGCCGGTGATGGACGCGGCGTCGAACTTGGGAAGCTCCGCGAGCTCTATCGCCGGAACGAAGCGGTTCACCGTCACCGTGAAGTTAGTTCCAAAAGTGCAGTCTAGTTCCTTGACGACAGGATCCAACGAAAACTTCGTGTCCTTCGTCTTCCGCGCGAAATTACGAAGCTCCTCGGTCACGCCCGGTACGTCAAGCGTGAACCAGAAGAGCCTGACGTCGTCAGGACACAGCAGCATCCCTCCTGGGTCTCTCATGTCCATTTCTAAATGGTATTGATCCTTCCCGACGCGCCATGGCGCCCGTTTCAGATCGTGGAACGTGAAGCGATGCCCCTCCAGCTGGCTAGCCAAGTTCTGTCGCTGTCTGAAGCTTGGCACCTTCTCAACACCAGCCAGCAGCGCAACAAGCTCGTCGCCGCTTATATTCGCGGCGTCAACCTCGGGCATCGACGGCTCGCAGGTGAACATACGACATCCTGCAATCAGCAATGCAGCAACTGCGACAACCCTTGAAATCATTGATTCCATTCCTCTTTCCTCCTTAACTGTTTTGTTTTCAATCATATACCAAATCAGCGGCA
>JAEEOY010000091.1 GCA_016284515.1 Kiritimatiellia bacterium
GAGTGGCCTTTCTCTTCTTCCTCATCGAATCGACTATCATGCGCTTGAGCATGAGGAGCTCTTCCGTCATGTCGTGCTCGCCGTCGGGCGGGTAGACAAGCCCTTCGGCGAACTTGCCAGCGACCGAAAGAACTGCATAGAGCGTGCCGACGAACAGCCGCTTCTCCGAGACGCGGATGTCGAGCGTGCCGTCTTTCATCGCCTTCTCGTAGACGACGTGGAACTTGTGCGCGAAGACCTCGACGGCCTCGTTGTAGGGGCGCATCTGCTCGGCGGTGCACTCTTGGTGCTTCACGTAGGTGTCGAAGTTGCGGTTGAAACGAAGCACGTCCTTGTGGCTGCGGTAGAGCTCGATGATGCTGTCGAGGAAGAACTCCATCTCCTCCGCGGCGTTCATCTCCGCGCCGCCGCGCGCGGCGTAGGCCTTCTCAACCTCGACGTAGTACTTCTTCCAGAGGACGGTGCCGATTTCGATCACCAGGGCTGGCTTCGTCTTGAAATAGCGATAGAGCGTGGCGATGCCGATTCCGGCTTCATTTGCAATCTCGGATAGCTTGACCGCCTCGATTGTGCGCGCGGACATGAGGCGGAAACCCGCCTCCAGAAGCCGAGCACGCCGCGCGGACATCTCGATCGCATCTTTCTCTGCATCTCTCATGTCGTCTCCGTGCTATGTGATTGTTTGACTATCATATTGAGCTTCAAAATTCGCTTCCTCCGTAGGAGAGATAATACGTTAGGTGGCAAGCCGGTCGGTCCGTACAAGCTTCGCGGCGAAGGCTCCGTCGGTGCCGCTTTCGTACGGAACGGACTCACGTGATTCGGCGAGGGAGAAATCGGGATGGCGGGCGAGAAAAGCCTCGACCTGCGCCATGTTCTCCTCCGGCTCGTTCGAGCATGTCGAATAGACGAGAACGCCGCCCGGCTCTACGCGCGACGCGCAGGCGTCGAGAATCTCGGCCTGCAGCTTGACAAGCGCGGCCAGCTTCTCCTCGCTCCAGTTCCAGCGCGCGTCGGGCCTGCGCCGCAGGACGCCCGTGTTCGAGCACGGCGCGTCGACAAGTACCTTCTGGAAGGACTGCGCGCCTTCGCCAATAGCCGGGAGCTCCGAAATGACACGGACGCCGAGCTTAAGCCTCGCAAGGTTCTGCTCGAGTCTGCGGCGGCGCTTCGGATTCACCTCGCACGCCGTGACGTCCGCCCCGCGCCACGCGATCTGCACCGTCTTCCCGCCCGGCGCGGCGCATGCGTCCAGCACGCGCTCGCCGCTTTTCGGATCAAGTAGCTCTATGGCAAGGCGCGTGCCTGGATCCTGAACTATGAACGCTCCCTCGGCATATCCCTCGACATCCTCCACCCGGCATCCGCGCTCGAGCTTGGTGAAGCTGCCGTCCCTTCTGGCGAGAAAAGTCTCCGCAGGCTCGTTGTGCCATGCGCAGAGCCGCGCGGCGCCATCCGTGCCGAAGCGCGCCTCCCAGCGGCGCACGAGCGCCGTCGGAAAGCTCTCGCGCTCCTCGAGCGGAGACTCCGCGATCGCCTTCTCGAATTCCGCGCGCCGGCGGACGAGATTGCGGAGAACTCCGTTGACGACCTTCGCGACGGACGGGTTCTCGCACATCTTCGCGGCGTCGACGGTCGCGCTCACGGCGGCGAAGTCGGGGACGTCGGGCATGTACAGCACCTGCGCCGCGCCGACGTAGAGAAGCGCCTCGAGCTCCCCCTTCGGCCACTGTCGCATAAGCGCGCCAAGCGTCTTCCTGAGCGGACGGAGCCGCCGAATCGTCGTGTACGCAAGGTCCTGGACAAACGCGCGGTCGCGTCCTTCCGGAAGCATCGCCGACGGAAAGTCCTTCGTCGCGAGCCATCTCGCGACGATGAACGCGGCGATGCGTCTGGAATTCGGTGCGCTCACAGGTGGATGCGCTCCGCGAGCGCCTTTAGCGCCTCCATGTCGCCCTTGTGGTTCTCAAACGCAATCGGCTCCATGCCGTAGCGCGGCACGATGTGGAAATGAACGTGCTTAACGGTCTGGCCTGCAGCCTCGCCGTTGTTCTGCAGGATGTTGAATCCGTCGCAGGGAAGCGCCTCCTTCACGTGCGCGGCGACCTTCTTGACGCGCGCGATGACGGCGGCGAGCGTCGCGTCAGGCGTATCGAGGAGTCCCTCGGTGTGTTCCTTGGGAATCACGAGGATGTGCCCCTTCGTGAACGGATTGATATCGAGATAGGCGAGGACCACATCATCCTCGTAGACCTTGAAGCTCGGGATCTCCCCGGCCGCGATGGCGCAGAAAACGCAGTTGTTTTTCATATTGGGTATTATCCTATAAAAAGCCGAAATTGTCAAATGCGCGCCCACTGCGGAAGCTGCGTGCGGATCTCCGTCGCCTCGCCCGACGCGGGATGGCGAAACGCCGCGGCGAGGGCGTGCAGGCAGTGTCCGGTCTGGTTCTCCACTGCGAACGCCCCGTACAGCCTGTCGTTCACGATATGCATCCCCGCAAGCGCGAGCTGCGCGCGGATCTGATGCGTCACACCCGTGAAGATCGTCACCTCGAGAAGCGTGCGCTCCTCGTTCTCGATGGTCGTAAAACCAATCGGATTGAACGCCGTCACCGCGTGGAGCGGCTTCAGCTCAGCGCACTGTGCGCGCGTGAGGCGGTTGTGGTGCAGGTCGATCATGCGGCAGAACGGCAGCGTCGGATCGTGCACAAGGTCGTTTTCGAGCGTTCCCCCAGCCGCGACAGTTCCTTCGACGAGCGCGAGGTACGTCTTTTTCACCGTCTGCGCGGCGAACTGTCCGCGCAGCGCGTCGAACGCCTCCGCGGTGCGCGCGACGAGGACGAGTCCGGAAGTGTCGGCGTCGATTCTGTGGATCGCGCCGGCCATGAGGGGCCTGTCCCCAAGCGGAGCGCACTCTGGATGCACGGCAACGACTCCGTTCATCATGGTGCCGAGCTCCCTGCGCGAAAGCGGCTGGACGGGCATTCCGGCGGGCTTGTCGTAGGCGAGGAGGGATTCGTCCTCGAAAACGCACGGAACGTGCACGGACGGATCGGGTGCGGCGACGTTGTCGCGCTCCTCGGCGAGCTCGCGCACCTCGACCTTCTCGCCTCCGCGGAGCTTCATCCCCTTCGCCGCGCGGCGTCCGTCGACAAGCACCGCGCCGTCCGCGACCGCCTCTCGCACGAACGCGCGCGTGCTCGAGGGGAACATAAGAAGAAGGGCGGCGTCAAGCCTGACGCCGCCTTCTTGTACCGTGAATGTTCTGTCTTCGATCAACCCTTACGCCCTTGAACTTTTAAGCTGTTTATTCATACCTGTCCATGACAGACGGGGCGATCGGGGCCATGCCCTCCCACGACTTGCTCGAGGACCACGGAAGGTCGGTATCCTCGGCCGTGTCGGCTATGCAGCCAGAGAGGAGCCCAAGCGCGACCGCCGCCGCGAAGCAGCAGAGCAGCTTCGCCGGCGACGGAACGTGCGCGCGTAGCGCGGTAGTCATTGTCGGACTTCTCACCTTCGTCAGTCCGCGAAGATGATGTCGTCCGCCTTGAGGTCGTCCTGCTTCCAGGAACCGAGGATGTCGCAGATGATGTAGTTCTTCTCGCGGACTTCCTGGCGGAGGCGGATGCGGCCGACGAACTCTCCGGCGGCGCCGTTGTAGCCGACGCGCTTCACGCCGAACTCGAGGTTCGGGATCGGGTGGTCGAGGTTGTCGCCCTTGAGTTCCTTCATCGCCTTGTCGGAGAACTCGACGATTGCGAACATGTTCTCGTTGTCGACCTCGATGACCTTGCCCTTCTCGCCGGCGGGGAGAGTCGTGATGTTGCTCTTGTCGCCCCTGGTGCGCTCGGCGTCCTGGATCATGTCCTGGATGAGCTTCTTGAGCTGCTCGACGAGCTTCTGGCTCTTCTGGAGCTCTTCCTTGGCGGCCTCGGTCTCGTCCTGCGCCGTCACGACCTCGTCCTTGAGGGAGGTGATTTCGGCGTTGAGCTCGTCGATCTGCGCCTTGATCTTGACGATCTGGTTCTCAAGGTCGGCCTTGATCTCCTCGAGCTTGGAAATCTTCTCGTTCTTCTCGACGATCGTCACCTTGTCCTGACGGGCCTCGGGCTTGAGCTTGTTGAGCTCAGCGACCTGAGCGTCGAGAAGCCCGTGAACCTTGACGAGCTCGGCGCGGGTCGAGTTGAGCTTCGACTGCATCTTCTTGGAGGCATCCAGGAGGGTTTCGAGCAGTTCGCGCTCCGTGCCGGGGCCCTTCGTCTCGGGAATGTTGCCGTCCATGACAACCTTGCCCTCGAAGTCGACCACGTAGACGTTGCGGAGCTGCTTCTTGATCTCCGGCGTGTCCCAGCTGAACGTCTCGAGGTTGTCCTGCTCGAGG
>JAEEOY010000092.1 GCA_016284515.1 Kiritimatiellia bacterium
CCGTGGAGGATGCGGCTATCAGCTCGCCCTGGTTCAAGGACTCGCAGTACGACAACATCGCGGTCACGTTCGACGGAGTCTCCGTCACTTATGTCGATCGCTACTGCGTGAAGAGCAACAGCTCCCTCACGATGCGCAACGGCGCGTCCATAAATACGAAGTGGGAGTTCACGGTTGCAGGCGAGAACGCCTACATGTATCTCGGCACGAACTGCCACGTCGCAGTGTCAAAGGCCGAGGAATGGCACCGGTTCGAGCTTTCCGGCAAGGACGCCGAGATCGTGATCGACAACGGAACGGTCGACGCGCTCAGTTTCGTGATAGGCGAAAGCATCTCCGGCCAGTCGCCGAAGGGGATCACCTTCATGGGACGCGACGCGCAGCTCGCCATTCGCGACAACAACGGCGAGCGGGCATCTGGTGTAAAGAACGCCATGCCCGAGTCGCCCGTGTTCAGGTTCGTCATCCCGGCCGGTGGTTTTGCTTCCGCGCCGATCGTCCGCACTGGCAACGGCGGCGCGACATTTTTCGCGCGCGACGGAGAGGGCATCCCGGCGGTGACGTTTGTCGTGGACAAGGCATCGCCCTATCTCAAGGCGCGCGGCAAGTTCGACCAGCAGCTAGTCGACTGGTCTACGAGCGCAGCGCAGACGAAGCTCGACACGAACGGCATTACGCTCACCGATATGCCGAGGTCCGCAGTCTCGCACGCGCAGATGTACTTCACGCCGAAGTCGGACGCCGCAAAGAGCGGCGTGGCCTGCGAGTGCCGCGGAAGCCAGGGGATGTTCATAACCGTCCGCTGATTTTTCCAAAGGAGAACGAAAAATGAAGATGATTCCAGCCGTCTGCGCGACGGTCCTGTCCATGGTGTCGCTTTTCAGGGCGAGCGCCGACAGCTCGACTGTTGCTGTTTCATTCGACGCCAACGGCGGCGAACTCGAGGATGCGATCCGCGTCGTCAAGATCGGCGGGACCTTCGGGCAGAACGTCAACCTCTACCCGAGCGACTCGACGGAGAATTTTTCTGAGATGGCATCCGACAGGCTCACGCTTGCGGACGGCGTCTTCACCTATGAGACATCCTCGGCTCGCTGGAGCAACTTCTGGACGAAGCCGATCGAAAACATATTCGAGAACCGGCCCTATACCTACGTCATCGACATTCTCACCTACGAGAACGCCGCGTCCGCCGCACCGTGGATCAACGTCGGGCAGACTGGCGGCGACCAGCCGTCGCAGCTGACGGGAGCCTGGAAGCAGGTGCAGGGGACGGGCCGGATGTTCTTCAACCTGACGGGCCAGGAACAGACCGGGCGCACGACGCTTGGCCGCGACTTCATCGATCTCAATCCCGCCGACGGAACATGCCGCATGACATTCCGCATCGGACTCTACGCCGGAAAGGGGGCGCTTCCGGCGTCGGGCGTATACGCGGCGTCGGGCGAGTGCGCGTCCATGCCGCTTCCCGTGCCGACGCGACATGGCTTCGCCTTCGCGGGCTGGACGGACGCGGAGGGCAACACCGTGACGGCCGAAACCGCCGTCCCCGAAAATGCCGGCGCAGAGATCACGCTCAAGGCTGCATGGGAGCCTTGGGCGCTTTCTGTCGCAAACGGGGACAGGCCCCGCGTCGGCACGGAACTGACGCTTTCGACGAACTATGGCGACGGCACGCGCGAAGGCGAGGACGGCGAAGTCTCGTTCAAGTGGTTTCGCGGCGACTGGAATGGCGTGTACGAGTCCGAACCGGTTTCGACCGCTGCAACCTACACGCCGGTTGCAGCCGACATAGAGCATTTCCTCAAGGGTGTCGTCAGTATCGACGGCACCCAAAAACTTGAGACTGCGATCTGGTTTTCGAAGCTGCCGGTCGTCTACGTCGACACGGAGGACTGCGCGGACATCGCATTCAAGGACGACGAGAAGAACGCCAACGTGCGCGTGCAGGGCAACGCCGAGTTCAAGCAGCAGTACGACGGAGCGGCGAAGGTCAAGGGACGCGGCAACACGTCGTGGGGAATGCCGAAGAAGCCGTACAAGGTGAAGCTCGACAAGAAGACGAGCATGTTCGGCTTCGGAAAGAACAAGCACTGGGTGCTGCTTGCGAACTACATCGACGTGAGCTCCATGCGCAACAAGACGGCATACGATATGTCCGGCGAGTTCGGCCTCAACTACCAGGACTCCACGTGGGTGGAGGTCGTGTTCAACGGACGCTTCGACGGAACCTACCAGCTCTGCGAGCATGTCCGCGTCGGCTCGACGCGCGTCGACGTGTTCGACTGGGAGGAGGAGTCCGAGGCGCGCGGCGGCTCGGAAGAGGATCTCTCGTGGGGCGACGAGACGGACATCGACGTCACCGGCGGATATCTCTGGGAGCTTTCGGCCGAGTACGACGAAGTGTCGAAGTTCAAGATCGACGTAAAGGGCGACGGAGAGTCCGACGACGACATCCCTGTGATGTTCAAGGTGCCCGAGTTCGCCGCGACAAGCACGCGCATGATGGACTGGTCCAAGGACTTCTGGAAGGACGTCTATGCCTCGTGGGTTTCGCCGCGCAACACGACGGCGGACGGTTCGAAGAGCTGGAAGGACCTCTGCGACATCGACTCGATGGTCTCCTATTGGCTCGTCAACGAGATCTTCGGCAACCACGACGCGTGGTACAAGAGCCGCTACTGCTACAAGGCCGTCGGCGGAAAGCTCACCTTCGGTCCGGCATGGGACTTCGACTGGGGTCTCGGCTCGGTGGCAGTCGGAATGGGCGACGCGGCGAAGTGGATCCTCGCCCGCGACCAGCACAACGGCTGGGCGGTGAGCTTCTACAAGGAATGGCTCGACGATCCGTGGTTCTGCCTGCGCGCCTGGGAGAAGTACCAGGAGATGCGTCCGAAATTCGCCGCGCTCTTCGAGGGCGAGAACTGCACGTACGATAAGTACGCGGAATATCTCGCCGAGGCCGGTGAGGCGGAGCTCGCCCGCTGGGGCGCGACGCGCGCGCAGTCCTACGGCGACAAGGCGCGCACGCCGGCCGAAGACACAGCGATGTTCAAGACGTGGATGACGACGCGTCTTGCGTGGCTCGACACGGTCTTCGCGACGCCGGAGTCGCTCATGAGCGCCATCGCCAACCACGAGAGCGCGCACCAGTACTTCCCCTACACCCAGGACCGCGACTGGTGGGACTGGCATCCGGGCACCTACCGTCCCGACGACGTCGCGGCCGAGGTTTCCGGACAGGCCCTCGCGAAG
The DNA here is from genome assembly GCA_016284515.1 of Kiritimatiellia bacterium. Taxonomy (GTDB): domain Bacteria; phylum Verrucomicrobiota; class Kiritimatiellia; order RFP12; family UBA1067; genus UBA1067. The sequence continues at coordinate 3,256 of JAEEOY010000092.1, forward strand.
AACAGCCTCCGTCTCTCCGCCTCTGCGAAGGATGCGATGGCGTCGGTCGACGTTCTCGTCAATGGACGCTTCATCGCCCAGGTCGCGCGAGCCGATTTCGGATCTGTCGAAATCGCGAAGGCGGACTGGTACGAGCGCGGACACAAGACGCTCGTCGAGGTGATTGGATACGACGCAGACGGAAAGGTGACGGCGCGGAACCATCTCATCGTCGATCCCGTCGGCGTCGGCTGCTGGGAGGACGTCGTCACCGAAACTGAGAACGGCGAGATTGTGCCCGCCGCTCAGGCAGCGCAGCTCGACGCGCTCAATGTGAAGGCGTCGAAAGTTGCGGACTGGGCGATGGCGCAGGAGGTCGCGTTCGATCCCGACCAGTCGATCAACCTCGAGGCCTTTGCGTTCAACTGCGCGCCGACGTCCGCAGTGATCGAGGCGGAGAAGAAGGTTTTCACGCTCAAGATCGAAATCGACGCGGACGGTACGCCGCACGTGTCGCTGCCGGAGGGGAAGGTCTACAACGTGGAGCCGGTGATCGAGGGACGCGCGTCGCTGGACGCGGGAGAATGGCACGCTCCGTACGATACGGCGAGCGACCATTTCTTCCGCGGCGTCATCAGCCTGCCGTAGCTGGATTGCCGGAATGCGCAGTTGTCTGAAACAGCGGCTTATTTTTGGCTGATAGGCCGCATACGAATCTTGCGGACGGCAACCGCGCTGTGATATAATTTCTGCATAAGCCGTCAAACCAAAACACGATAAAAAACAGAAGGAGACAGTGATGTTCAAGAGCGTCCTATTTGCCGCCGCCGCAGGGCTTGCGTTTTCCGTGTTCGCGGACGAAGTGAAGGCTTCGGCGGAATACCCGGAGTTCTACAACGGCGATTCCACGAAGGGCATCGACTTCGTGCAGTCGATCAAGGTGCTTGCTCCGCGCTACTGCTCCAACGTGAAGGGAGACGTTACCGTCGTCTTCGAGGCAAAGGGAATGACGCGGGTCCTCGCGCGCTGCTGGCGCGCAGGCGGGGAATGGGGTGAAGACGCAGTTCTCGCGGATCTCCCGCTCGGCGCCGACGCCCGCGGTGAGTTCGTCTTCCACGCCGACGAGTTTCCGGCGGGTCCGACGACGATTCGCCTGCAGGCCATCGACGGGAAGGGACACCAGGACTACTGCGAGCTCCAGCTGTTCAACCTCGGCGGCGTCTCGTGGAAGCAGGGCATCCCGAAGTCCGACCCGCCCGGCGCAAAGGGGATGAAGCTCGTTTTCAAGGACGACTTCGACGGACCGCTCTCCATCTCGCCCGACGGACGCGGCGCGCGGTATGCGGCGCACAAGACGGGCGGCGGAGACTTCAGCGGCTGGCCGTTCAGCGATCCGGACGGAGACTGCCTTCCGTTCGGACAGCAGGGCACGTATCTCAGGATCCATGCCTCTAAGCCCTACGGAACCAACGGCCGCACCGGCATCCTCTCGTCCATCCGCTCGGACGGAACGGGCGTCGCGGTTCCGGTCCCGGCGTACTTCGAGTGCCGCCTCATGTGCCACTCCGCGCCTGGCAGCTGGGGGGCGTTCTGGACGCTCACGAAGGGCACGATCGGAATGAGCAAGGACGATCCGAAATTCGAGGCGACGAAGAACGCCGGATGCGACGAGCTCGACGTCATCGAGTGCTACGGCGGGTATGGTCCGAGGAACCCCAACCACGGCGGACGCTACGGCGTGACGACGCACTGGTGGGGCCAGAAGGACATGGGCGAGGCGCCGCATGCGTTCCCCGATGCGCAGAAGATGGCGGGTGGCTCGACATGGAGCTGGACGTTCCACACGTACGGCCTCGCCATCACCGAGACGGACACTGTCTACTACTTCGACGACGTCGAGGTCCTGAGGCATCCGACAGGCCCCGTCACGAAGTCGCAGGACACGTGGTTCCTCATCAACTACGCGATCGCCGGAATCAGCGGCTGGCCGTACGACGTCGAGCGCTACGGAAACGAGAGCGACATGTGGGTCGACTGGGTGCGCGTGTACTGCGGCAAGGAGCTTCCGAAGGACTTCGGCGAGATTCCCGTCACGGGCGTTAAGGGCACGATCGGCGTAAGCTTCACCAGCGGAAAGAAGGACGATTCTGTCCTGCGCGGATGGGATATCGCGGGCGACAACGCGCGCGCACAGTCCAACTGGAACAACGTCAGGGTCTCCGGCGGCGCGAAGGAGGGTCAGCTTCGCGACACGAGCGGCGCCGCGACTTCCGCCTGGGTCGCGCTCGGCAAGGGCGCGGAGTACGAGCAGTGCGAGGGATGGGGCTTCGGCGGGGCGGACTTCCGCCTGCACCGCGGGGCTCTCAGGAACGCGCCGTTCGCAGTCTCCGCCGTCCCGTTCGAGAAGTACGACCTCGTCGTCCATCTCGGCGCGGGCGTGAACGGATGGAAGGGCGACGTCGTGCTGCTGAACCGCTCCGGAGAGGAGATCGCCGCACGCGCGGTTAACTTCGGGTGGATCGGCGACGGACGATATGTCGAGGCGACGCGCGAGAAGGGCACGGACTCCGACAAGGCGGACTGCATGGTAGTCTTCCGCGGCCTCACCGAGCGCGAGTTCGCCGTAAGGGCAATCCATCGCGACGGCAAGGGAGCGGCGTCCATCACCGGCTTCCAGCTCGTGCCCGCGAAGTAGCTGTTGCGCTTAAGCCGCGCGGAAAATATCGGGGACTGTCCCCGTTGTTCCTTTAACTCCGATGGTTGGCAAAGGGGCTTCGTTACCACTTCGCCCTGTGCTTCGCGTTTTTCAACCGCCGCTATATGGTTGCTTTCGCTATTGGGAGTTTCGGAGTTTGGGAGGATATGTCTTGTCAAGGAGGTCGTGAGCGGTCTTGGCAGCGCAAGGAGATGCGGCGTCTCGCCGCGGCGTGATTGGCGCGCAGGACGTTTTATTTGGTATAATTCCCACATGAGGGAAAGCAGGTTCTCAATAGTGTGGTAGGAGGTATGGAATGAGATGCTTATATCTGATTTGTTGTTGCTTTTGTTGTGCGTGTGCACTCGCGGAATCAAATCGCAAGGAGGCGGCGAGTTATCAGCGTCAGTTTTCTGAACTCCCGAGGGCAAATGTGCTGACGAATTGGGATGAACGCGTTATCTCCTTGGAAGATGAGCGCGGACGGCTGACATTTACCTATGATGCCAAGGGCTCGCTTTCGTATGTGCGGTTGTTTAAAAAAGACGGAGGCTTCGAGTGCTATGAGTATCGTGGCGGGAAAGTGCATTCGGGGTTGACTACGGATCCGAAAACAAAAGATTCCGTCCTGACCTTGTTTTCAGAGCGTGAGATGTCTGGTAATAATGTTGATCGCGTCGTGATGCATCGTCAGGCCGGCGGTCCGTTTTCCGAAGAGCGCTATTTTACAAGCGATGGAACCGAGATCCATCCGCCCAAGACTGTTAAGCATAGCATTCTCAACATTGAATGCGTAGCAAGTCCGGGCATGTCGGTTGAGATAGGACCTTACAAGTGGACGACGCTCGGGGCGGAGGCAGGACTTCCGGTCCAAATATTGACAAGGAACGAAAAAGTTTTGATTGAGGGGGCGCTGAAGTTGACAGGTAAATATCCTTGGCTTTGGGGAGAATGCACTGCGCGGATTGCCAATGAGTTGAGCCCCGAACTCAAGAAGGCGGGTGTGAGGCGAGTGCATCCTCTTAAGAACGATGTCGATTATTATTTCGTTATTGATGTCCGAAATGACAACATCTATTATTTCGCCAAAGACCAGAAGCAGTCCATTGTCGAGAAATTTGGCTTCAAAAACGAATTCGACAAATTTTATTACCTTGATGGGCTTTTGTTGGGCCGAAAAGCTAAAGAAGACCGGAAAAAGCTTTCATCGGCCCTTAAACCGCCGACCGAGGAGGGGTGTGTCCTGCTTCAGAAATAGGGACTGTCCCCATCAAATTTCGTTACCACTTCGCCCTGTGCTTCGCGTTTTTCAACCGTCGCTATATGGTTGCTTTCGCTGTTGGGAGTTTCGGAGTTTGGGAGGATATGTCGTGTCAAGGAGGTTGTGAGCGGTCTGGCAGCGCAAGGAGATGCGGCGTCTCGCCGCGTCGGCGTGACGCACCGGGACATATCCCCTGAGCCGAAGGCGAGCCGCGAAGCGGTGGCTACAGGGGTGTGCGTCTCCTTGGGGTGCGATGCCAGGCGGATGAGACAAGGAGATGCGGCGTCTCGCCGCGTCGGCAAGTAACGCGGCAGATGTGCCGCGCGAAATGGTATAATATGTGTGAAACAGATGAAACATTTCGCGACAGTTATGTGCATGGCCTTTGCCGCGACG
>JAEEOY010000093.1 GCA_016284515.1 Kiritimatiellia bacterium
ACTGCAAGTCAAGAGCGGTATTGGAACCCACGCCAAGGAACTGTGGGGTTGCCATAGTGAACCCGGAACGCAACCCGCTCTGAGCGTAGCCGACAACGCATGAGTGCCGCCGCGAGCCTATAAATAGAGCTCGCGACGGCATTCCTTGTCAAGGGCAAGTGCAGAATATAGCAGAAGAGCGACCCCGTTAGAGGTCGCTCTCCGTGCGGCACTAGGCCCCGTTTGTCTTAGGCGCGCTTACGCTTCAGAGCAAGACCAGCCATGCCGAGGATGAGCAGAAGTCCACTCGTCGGCTCAGGTACAGACTGCCAGTTGCCGGCATTTTGTGTTGCGGTCTGCATATTGCCAAAGTTGATTGTAACCGTGGCTGTAGCCTGCGCGGCAACATCGGCTTTAACTGCAGACGTGAATTGCTTGCCGCCGTCCTCAATGACAAAATAGAAATCATAATTATTTCCAGCTGTCATTGATGTAGAGGAAAACTCTGTATTTGCTTTGGAAATTGCACCTGCTGATACGCTTGCAGAATGAACCTCTGTAGCAGTTCCCCCTATTATTGCATATAGAGTAGCGGTTCCGGTGAATTTAGTGGTTCCATCCGCCCCATATATGTTGGCAGCTTGCCAGTTGAATGACGCAGCATTTGCCATAACACCAGCAAGGACTAATGCTGCCATAATCAGTAGTTTTTTCATTGTTTTTTTCCTTTTGTAGCGCATGAGCCTATCCCACGCACATAAATTATAGTGTTGGAGAGGAGAACCTAATGGACTGCGAAGTCGAAGAACCCATAACCCAAAGCCCCTGCCCGGGCTCTATGGTTACATTTTCTACTGGATTCCAATCGCCGTCGACCCAACAAGCAGTCGCATTAGCCCAATCGTTCCAATCATACGATGCAACTGTGCGCCCATACGCATCAAGAACCTGAATCTGAACATTGTCAGAGGCCTCGTCTCCTTCGGCAACGATGTCCTGTAAATCAATCGAAACAGGGAATGGGTTGCCAGCTCCGGTGCCCCCGTTTCTAAGCACAACAACAACATCGTCACGCCCAACTTTTCCTGCCGACAGGATCCCCTGCGTTGATGCAGAACCCATCACCCAAAGTCCTTGTCCTGCGGAAATGCTCACTTCTTCAACGGGGTTCCAATCACCATCGACCCAGCAAGCTGTAGAAGCCGCCCAGTCGTTCCAGTCGTAAGAAACCTGAGTTCTTCCGTACGCATCAAGAACCTGTATCTGGACATTGTCCGAGGCATTATCGCCCGTTGCTTTTAGCGTCTGCAAATCAAGAGTCGAGCCAGCTCCTACATTAACGAACTGCGGAGTGACCATCGTTGCTCCATTCTGCAATCCGCTCTGCGCGTAGCCGACAGCGTTAGTATTTGGGTAGAAGGCTGAAATACAAGCGACCTTCGATTTTAGGATGGCAGAGATGGTGCAGTAAAGTGCAGTGCGAGAAGGGGAGGATCGAGTAGATTATCAGTGAAGAGAAGGGGTACAGGCAGAGTCGACCTCAGCGTTCCCGCGCGACTCAGGCGGCTCGACAAGTACTTCGCCCAAGGGCTGATCACACAAGATGAGCACGCCTTCCAGCGGGCGAGGATTCTTGCCGAGCTGTGAGATTATGGCGTGGGCGAAATCGCGATGCCGCGTCAATCTTTTCGCCGGAGGGCTGTGGGTTTTGGTAAAATATACGGCATGAAAACTGTTGCTATCGTTTTGACGGCGCTTGTCGGAGCCGCGTGCTCCGCTGCGGAAGTATTCAATGGCAAGGACCTCTCCGGATGGGTGTCGGTCGCGGACAACGACGCGACGGGCGGATATTCCGCCGAGGAGCCGACTTGGTCGGTGGTCGACGGCGCGATACGCACCACCGGCACGCCGTTTGGCTATCTGCGCACGAAGCGCGCCGACTTCGGCGACTTCAAGCTGAAGCTCCAGTACCGCTGGTGGCGCAAGACGGAGCATCCGAACTCCGGCATATTCCTGCGCCTCTCGGGCGAGACGGGCACGTTCGTCCCGACGTGCTACGAGAACCAGCTCGATCCGAACGGCGCGTGTTCGATCTTCGCGCTCGGCGGCTCGGTGCTTGAGGGCGTCGCGCCGCGCACGCCGTACAATCCAGCGGACGCGCTGTCCGGCATCGCCGCCGCGCCTCGCAAGGTCCCGTCCGCCGAGAAGGCGTTTGGCGAGTGGAACGAGCTCGAGATCGAGGCGAAGGGCGACGAGCTCGTCTCGCGCCTCAACGGCGTCGAGATGAACCGCGTGAAGGGCGTGAAGACTCCGAAGGGCGCGATAGCGCTCCAGTCCGAGGGCGGCGCGATAGAGTTCCGTTCGGTCGTCGTGGAGGAGTGAAAACCGTTGCTGGTCCGATAGACGCGAGGGCGCTGAAAATGGTAAAATATACGCCCTTATGACAGCAATAGTCGACTACAGGGCCGGAAACCTGACGAGCGTGAAGAATGCGTTCGCCGCGCTTGGCGTCGAGACGGTCGTGACGAGCGACCCCGCCGCCATCGCGTCGGCGGACCGCGTCGTCTTCCCCGGCGTGGGCGCCGCGAGGAGCGCGATGGACAACCTGCGGAATCTTGGCCTCGTCGAAGTGGTCAAGGCCGCGGCGACGGACGGGCGTCCGTTCCTGGGGATATGCCTCGGAATGCAGATTCTCTTCGACCACAGCGAGGAGGACGGCGGTGTTGACTGCCTCGGCATCGTGAAGGGCGGCGTGCGCCGTTTCCCGGACGGGACGGGAGACAAGATTCCGCAGATCGGCTGGAACGACGTGTCTCGGACGGAGCGCGGCGAATGTGCCGCGGATTTCTCCGGGCGCGAGTTCTACTTCGTCCACTCCTACTACGCCGAGGTCGTGCCGGAGACGTCGCTCGTCACGGAGTACGCAGGCGTGAAGTTCACGGCGATGGTGGAGCGCGGCCCGCTCTGGGCGTGCCAGTTCCATCCGGAGAAATCCGGCCGCGTCGGACTCGATCTTCTCCGCGCCTGGCTCGACGTCCGGCGCCGGTAGCCGAAACCTTTCAACTTTTCAACCTTTAAACTTTCACATTCCCAATGCTGACCAAGCGAGTGATACCGTGCCTCGACGTGCGAAACGGCCGCGTCACGAAGGGCGTCAAGTTCAAGAACAACGTCGACCTGGGCGATCCGGTCGAGATGGCCGTCGGCTATTCCGACGGCGGAGCCGACGAGCTCGTGTTCTACGACATCACGGCGTCGGCGGAGCACCGTCCGATCGATATCGGCATGGTCGAGGCCGTCGCGAAGTCGGTGCGCATCCCGTTCGCCGTCGGCGGGGGCATATCGTGCGTCGCCGACATGGAGCGCGTCATCCTCGCGGGCGCCGAGAAGGTGTCCGTCAACTCCCTCGCGGTGAGGAACCCCGGCATCATCGCCGAGGGCGCGAAGGCGTTCGGCGCGCAGTGCATCGTGCTGGGCATGGATCCGGTGCGGAGCGGGAAGACTCCGAGCGGATACGAGATAACGACGCGCGGATTCCGCGAGTTCACGGGAATGGACGCCGTCGAGTGGGCGAAGAGGGCTGCGGACCTCGGCGCTGGTGAGATCGTCGTCAACTCGGTCGATGCGGACGGAACGCGCGAGGGCTTCGAGCTGGAGATCACGCGCCTCATCGCGGAGGCGGTCGGAGTGCCCGTCGTGGCGTCCGGCGGCGCGGGAAGGCCCGAGCACCTCGTCACGGTGTTCCGCGAGGCGAAGGCGGACGCGGCGATCGTCGCGGGGATGATACATTTCGGCGACTACACGATAGCCGACATCAAGAAGGTCATGCACGAAGGCGGGGTCCCGACGCGCATGAGCTGGTGATTTTTATGGTCCGGGGGGATTCATGAAGGAGCAAAGGAATGAAGTACCGCAAGCTTGCGGCGGAGGAGATCGGGCGGCTTGAGTCCGCGGGATGCACGGCCGAGGACTGGAACGCGGTAGAGGTCGCAGACGACTTCGACGCGTCCCGCGTCGCATCCGCCGCGTTCTCGGGGCGCTGCCGCCTCGGACGCTTCTCCGGCGAATTCACGTTTCCGGGCGGGGTGAAGAAGCCGTCCGGAATCTACAACGCGACTCTCCACAACGTCACCGTCGGAGACGACGCGCGCATCGCCAACGTGAGGAGCTACATCGCGAACTACGACATCGGACCCGGCGCGCACGTCGGGAACGTCGACAAGATCTACGTCGACGGAAGGTCGTCCTTCGGCAACGGCGTGGAAGTCGCCGTCCTGAACGAGACGGGCGGACGCGAGGTCGCGATACACGAGAACCTCACTGCGCACGAGGCGTACCTCGAGGCGATGTACCGCCACAGGCCGGTCCTCATCGAGAAGCTCAAGGGCTTCGCGCGCGCGTTCGCCGAGGCGGCGTCCTCGGAGCGCGGAACGATCGGCGCCGGCGCGACCGTGATGGACACGGGGCTCATCTGCGGCGTCAAGATCGGCGAGGCGGCGGTGGTGGACGGCGCGGCGCGGCTCACTAACGGAACGCTCGCGAGCAGGAAGGACTCGCCCGTCGTCATCGGACGCGGAGTGATTGCGGACGACTTCATCGTGCAGGACGGCTCGAGCGTGGAGGACGCGACGCGCCTGACGCGCTGCTTCGTCGGGCAGTCCTGCGAGCTGGGGCACGGCTACTCCGCGAGCGACTCCCTCTTCTTCTGCAACTGCCAGGAGGAGAACGGCGAGGCGTGCGCGGTGTTCGCCGGACCCTTCACCGTGACGCACCACAAGTCGACGCTCCTCATCGCGGGAATGTTCAGCTTCATGAACGCGGGCTCGGGCTCGAACCAGTCCAACCACATGTACAAGCTCGGGCCGATACACCAGGGCGCGCTCGAGCGCGGCTCGAAGACGTCGAGCGACTCGTATGTCCTCTGGCCCGCGCGCGTAGGCGCGTTCTCGCTCGTCATGGGACGCCACACGACGCATCCCGACACGTCCGCGCTTCCGTTCTCGTACCTCATCGAGTCGAAGGGCGAGACGTACCTCGTGCCTGGCGTGAACCTCAGGTCCGTCGGCACGATACGCGACGTGCAGAAATGGCCGAAGCGCGACCGCCGCGCGAAGGCGGGACGGCTCGACAAGGTGAACTTCAACCTGCTCTCGCCGTACACGATCGACAAGATGGTGCGCGGCATCGGGGTCCTCGAGGATCTCCGCCGCCTCTCCGGAGCGACGAGCGACACCTACGCCTACCAGAGCGCGCGCATCACCGCGTCCGCCCTCGAGAAGGGCCTCGGGTTCTACAGAATGGCGCTCGACAAGTTCCTCGGGAACTCCCTCATCTCGCGCCTCGAGAAGTTCGACGGAGACTACCTCGCGCACCTGAAGCCGGAGGAAGACGTCGGACGCGGCAAGTGGGTGGACCTCTCGGGGCTCATCGCGCCGCACTCCTGCGTCGCCGCGATACAGGACGACATAGAGTCCGGCGCGATATCGTCCTGCGCCGAGCTCGACCGCCGCTTCGAGGAGCTGCACGCGAAGTACTACGACTACGAATGGGTGTGGGCGTACGACCTGATGCTCCGCTACTACGGACTCGAGGAGGGGAAGATCACCTACCGCGACCTCGTCATGATCCTCCGCCGCTGGCGCGACTCGGTGCTGCGCCTCGACCGGATGCTCTACGACGACGCGAAGAAGGAGTTCTCCCTCTCGGCGAAGACGGGGTTCGGATTCGACGGCGACGGAACGACCGCGGACGCCGACTTCGAGGGCGTGCGCGGGGTGTTCGAGACGAATCCGTTCGTCGCCGCGACGACGGAGCACATGAAGCGCAAGGACGCGCTCGGCAAGCTCTGGATCGACAGGCTCAACTCGCTGGCGGAAATTTGACAACAAAAGACAAGGTGGCATCCATGGACACTATTCTGATTCTCGACTACGGTTCCCAGTACACGCAGCTCATAGCGCGCAGGATACGCGAGCAGCACGTCTACTCCGAAATCGTCCCGTTCACCATCAAGGCGGACGAAATCCGCGCGCGCGCGCCGAAGGGCGTGATCCTCTCCGGCGGGCCGAACAGCGTCTTCGAGGAGGGCGCGCCCGGAATCGACCGCGCGATCTTCGAGCTTGGCATCCCGATCCTCGGCGTGTGCTACGGAATGCAGCTCATGAGCCAGGAGCTCGGCGGGAAGGTACAGCCGGGCGAGAAGCGCGAGTACGGCAAGACCGAGATGACCGTCGAGCCGGGGAACGAGCTCTTCAAGGGGCTTCCTGACAGGTTCGTCGTCTGGATGAGCCACGGCGACCGCGTGGCGGCGATACCCGAGGGCTTCAAGGTGAGCGCGAGGTCCGCGAACTGCCCCTATGCCGCGGTGCGCGACGATAGCCGCCGCTTCTTCGGCATCCAGTTCCACCCGGAGGTCGTCCATACGGAGCACGGAAAGCAGATCATCTCCAACTTCGTCTTCAACATCTGCCGCGCCAACGCCGACTGGCAGCTGACGACGTGGATCGACGACACTGTGGCGAAGCTCAAGGCGCAGGTAGGCGACGACGAGGTTGTGCTCGGGCTTTCGGGAGGCGTCGACTCGTCCGTCGCCGCCGTTCTCCTGCACAAGGCGATCGGCACGCGCCTTCACTGCATCTTCGTCGACAACGGACTCCTCCGCTACCGCGAGGCGGAGCAGGTGGAGGAGATGTTCCATGCGAAGCTCGGACTCGACCTCACCGTGGCGCGCGCCGCGCAGAAGTTCTACGACGCGCTTAAAGGTCTCGACGATCCGGAGGCGAAGCGCAAGGCGATCGGCAAGACGTTCATTGACGTTTTCGCGGACGAGGCGCGCAAGTTCAAGCACTGCCGCTTCCTCGGACAGGGCACGATCTACCCCGACGTCATCGAAAGCTCGCACGCGGTGAAGGGTCCGTCGCAGACGATCAAGTCCCACCACAACGTCGGCGGACTTCCCCCCGACCTCAAGTTCGAGCTCGTGGAGCCGCTTCGCGACCTCTTCAAGGACGAGGTGCGTGCGGTAGGACGCGTCATGGGCATGGCCGACGAGCTCCTCGACCGCCAGCCGTTCCCGGGCCCTGGCTTGGGCGTGAGGATCCTCGGCGAGGTCACCGAGGAGAAGGTGAAGCTTCTCCAGCAGGCGGACCTCCGCGTGCAGGAGGAAGTGAAGAAGCTCCCGAACTACAAGTCGATCTGGCAGACGTTCGCGGTGCTGCTCCCGGTCAAGACCGTCGGCGTGATGGGCGACCAGAGGACGTACGAGTACACGTGCGCAATCCGCTCGGTGGACTCCATCGACGCGATGACTGCGGACTGGACGCGCCTTCCCTACGAGACGCTCGCTGTGATGTCCAACCGCATCATCAACGAGGTCAGGGGCATCAACCGCGTTGTCTACGACATTTCCTCGAAGCCTCCGGCAACGATCGAGTGGGAATGATGGAGCTCGGGGGGAATGAGATTCCGCGGCGGGAGCGCCGCGCGATACTGCGCCGTGCGTTCATCGACTCGGTGCCGGTGCTGATGGGCTACACGACGATGGGCTTCGTCGCGGGCGTGCTGCTGGCGGCGAAGGGCGACGTCGTGCTCGCGCCGCTGTGGGCGTTTCTGTCGTCCGCCCTCTGGGTGACGGGAACGATGTCCATCGCCGGCGTCGGCGAGATAGCGCAGCGCGCCTCGTGGGCGGCATTCGCGCTGATGACGCTCGCGGTGAACTTCCGCTACGCGTTCTACGGCTTCACGATGCTGACGCGCTGGAAGGACGTGCCGCTCGTTCGCAAGGCGTACCTCGTCCTTATGCTCACGGATGAGAACTACGCGCTCGAGGCGGCGTGTCCGCTTAAGGACCCGCGGCGCAACTTGTACTACTGCACGGCGCTTTCGGTTATGAACCACTCCTACTGGGTCGTGGGGCTTACCGTAGGCGCGATTGTGGTGTCCGTGCTTGGGCATGTCGTTGACCCAGACCGCCTCCGCGCCTGGACGAACGGCATGGAGTTTTCGATGGCGGCGCTCTTTATTGTCATCTTAACCGATCAGATTCGCGCGCGTATTGCGAAAAAATAGCAATTTTATTTTACCGCGAAGTTTTTTGTCATTGTCCACCAAAACGCGCATATACTCTAACAGTTAACTTGTTGCACCAGACCGAAGCGTCATCTTCAGCGCTTCGGTTTCGTGTATACAGAGGGCGCGATAAAGTTGGTGCCGCTGTTGCGCAGGGAGGCGCGAAAATGGTAAAATGCGCGGCATGGAAAAGTACATTTCATGCCTCGCTGCCGCAGTCGCGGCCATAGTTGCGTTCTCCGCGGACGATATAACGTCCGAGAAATACCCTGACGCGGATACCGTAATCGTCAACGACCAGATTGAGACCGTCTACCAGGCGGACGGAACATACGTCACCACGGACGAGGAATGGGTCAAGGCGCTCACCGAGAAGGGACGCCGCGAGCTCTCGACCATATCGCTCGACTACTCGCTCCGCTACGGGAAGGGCGAGATCGTCCTCGTGGAGATCATCGGCGCGGACGGCAAGACGCGCGCAGTCGACTTCGCGAAGACGCTCAAGGAGGCGACGGACAACTCCGCCTCGTCGATGAACATCTACGACCCACTCGACAAGACGCTGTCGTGCGTCGTTCCCGGACTAAAGGTTGGCGAGACGCGCCATGTCATAACGCGCCGCGAGGCGACGAAGAGCCGGGTGAAGGACCAGTGGGCTGACATAGAGCTCTTCGAGTCGACGGACCCGATAGTCCGCGCGTCCGTGAAGATCGACGGCCCTCTGTCGCGTCCGCTCAGGAACATCGCCGTGCGCCATCCGCTCGGCAACATGGAGTCCTCGGTCGTCACCAACGGGGATCGCGTCGTCTACACCTGGACGGCGAAGGACTCTGCGCAGATGTTCCCCGAGCCGTCGATGCCTCCGTTCTGGACGCAGGGACAGCACCTGCGCGTCTCGACCGCGGAGAGCTGGCCGCAGCTGTCGAAGTGGTACTGGGAGCTTTGCCTTCCGCACCTCGAGAAGACGAACGCCGCGATGTCGAACAAGGTCGAGGAGATTCGCCGCTCCGCGAACGACGACCTCCTCAAGGCGATCTACAAGTTCGTCTCGCAGGAGGTTCGCTACATGGGCCTCACGATGGAAGATACATCGCCTGGCTATGCGCCGCACGACGTGTCGCTCACCTTCGACAACCGATACGGAGTCTGCCGCGACAAGGCCGCGCTTCTCGTCGCGATGCTCAGGATCGCCGGATTCGAGGCGTACCCCGTCCTCATCAGCGCTGGTCGCGCGAAGATGGACGATGAGGTGCCGTCTCCGTTCTTCAACCACGCGATCGTCGCCGCGAAGATGGACGGAGAATACGTGCTTATGGATCCGACGGACGAGTCGAGCCGCGACCTGCTGCCGTCGTACCTGAGCGACTGCTCGTACCTCGTGGCGACGCCGGAGGGCGATATGCTGCGCACCTCTCCCGTCGTCCCGCCCGAGAAGAACGCCGTCGCGGTGTCCGGAAAGGGACGCCTTGCGAAGGACGGATCGCTCCTCGTCGAGTATTCGCTCGCCTTCCGCGGACTCAACGACAACGCCTACCGCCGCCATCTTCTGTCGCTGAAGCCGGAAGAGAGGCGCGACTTCTTCGAGAAGGTCGCGACGGGCGTCGCGTCCGGTGCGGAGCTTCTCCGCTGCGAGATAACTCCTAAGGACCTGCAGGACACCGCGTCCGAGCTGAAGGCGGAGATCCTCGTCAAGTTCCCGGAGGCGCTCTTGAAGGGCGAGACGCGCGACGAGATGTCCGTCCCGACGCTCTCCGCCGCGCTCGGCACGGCGAACTGGCTTCTCGAGGGACGCACCGCTCTTGAGCAGAGAAAGTATCCGCTGAAGCTTTCCTCCACGGCCTCCACCGAGGAGGAACTCGAGATCGACCTCGGCGGAGCAGTAGGCGAGACGGTGTCGCTTCCGTCTAACGAGACGATCGACGGCGGCTATTCGTTCTCGCGCTCCTTCTCCCGCGACGGCGACACGCTTGTCTTCTCGCGCCGGCTCTCGATCGGCGCGGTCGAGTTTTCGCCGGAGGAGTATCTTGAACTTCGCGAGAAGATCAAACGCGTCGAGAAGGCGGAGCGCGCGAAGCCCGCCTTCGCGAAGAACCGACTCGCGAACGCGAACGAGCGCATCGTCTCGCGCACGCTCACCTACGACCTGACGGACAGTTTCTCGTGGGTCTCGACGAACACGGTCGTGAAGGAGATCCTTACGTACGACGGAAAGAAAAACGCCGCGGAGCTCAAGTTCTCGTACAACCCGACATGGAAGAACGTCGAGCTCGTTTCGGCGTCCGTCTCGAACAGGAACGGACAGGTCGTGTTCGCGGGGGAGAAGGAGACGAATGTACTCGACGCGGACTGGGTCGCCTCCGCCCCGCGCTACCCTGCGTCAAAGGAACTTGTCGTGAATCTCCCGTCCGTCGAAGTCGGGAGCTTTGTCTCCTACACAGTCGTCACGACCGTGAAGGACTCGCCGATGCCGTTCTACGCGACGTTATACTTCGACACGTTCACTCCGACGGACTTCCTCTCGGTGCGCATCGGCGACTGGAAGCGCGAGGTGGTGAAACCGAAGTTGCTTGCGGACGAGCCGATGCTTCCGCCGGGCCAGCTCTGGCGCGACCACCGCACCGAATCGCGCGGCGACTTCAAGTCCGCCGCCGAGCGGTACCGCGCGATAGACCCGGAGCCGCTTGATCCGTCCGAGATACTCGCCGAGGACTTCACTTCTCCGTCGACGAAGGAAAAGCCCTCGGACCTCCTGCGCATCCGCGACTGGATGGCGCGGCACATCCGCCGCGTCGGCCCCGCGTTCGGCGAGATTCGGCTCGAGGACCATATCGTCGATCCTAAGACGGTCCTGAAGGAGCGGTATGCGACGCGCGTCGGGTACATCCGGACTCTCTGTGCGCTTCTCAAGGGCGCGGGATACGACGCGGACATAGTCTTCGCGGGCGACACGGCGCAGACGGACATGCAGCTTATTTCGCTGGATCTGTATCGCTGTCCGAATGTAGCGCGGTTCAAGTACGCGCTCTGCCGTGTCCGAGTGAGGACGGGCGGATTCCTCTGGTGGGGCGGAGAGACGACGACGTATTTCCTCGGTGCGGAGAACGAGTACACGCCGCTCGGCGCGACGGCCTTCAACGGCTCGCTGTCCCTTGATCCGCAGACGGGAGACTTCGGTGCCGTCACGGTGCCGGACGCCAAACTCGGAGCAAAGGAAGAAGAGGAGCTGAACTTCACGGTGCGGGAGAACGGGGCGGTCGATCTCGACTACAGCCTTGAGCGCTGGGGGTATGCCGCGGGGACTTCGAGGAAGCGCTATGCGGAGATGCTGCCGGAACTTCGCTCGCGGCACTTCCAGCAGCTGCTGGGCTCGGTCGCGCAGGCTGCGAGCGCGACGCGCGAGCTTGAGACTGACACGGAGGGTTATCCGTTTTCGCTTTCGTTCTCCGCCTTCGTGCCGGGCATGGCCGTCGTAACGGACGATACGATCTCCTTGGATGTGCCGCAGCTCGCCGAGCGTCTTTTCGCTCTGACGGGGTCTGCGAGGGAGAATCCGGTCGGCGTGGAAGGGGAGGACACCGAGAAGTTCACCACATTTACGATTCGGTTCCCTGAGGGCTACGCAGAGATCGAGCACATTCCTGAGTCATTCTGCTTTGAATGGTATGCGGCGACGACGCAATCGTACGTAGAGGACGGCGCGGCGGTCGTGGAGGTCGAAGTCATTCGCGATGCGCACCGCGCGGGGTGGTGTCTGCCCGACCGTGCGGCGCTCTTCAGGGAGTGGAACCGCATCGCGGGCTCGCAGGCGAACTCGACGATCGTCGTCCGCCGCGCGTGCGACTCCACGCGCGTGGACTAAGGCGGCTCCACGCGGGAAAAGAAAAACCACGCCCGGATCCTTTGCGGACCGGACGCGGCTTTTTCAGCGACTAAGAAAGATTTGTCTTAGGCTTCGGGCTTGGTCTTCTTGAG
>JAEEOY010000094.1 GCA_016284515.1 Kiritimatiellia bacterium
CCTTCGCTCAACAACCATTCCTCAACCACGCTCCAGCCACAGCCAAACCAACCCCAACCACTACTCAACCATCCTTCGTGTCGAATCCAAGAACGATTTCGACACAACCATCCCACATTCGTGATTCTATAACTTAGGCAACAACCACAACCCAACGACGCGAGATGGACGCAAGAGCGTCCGTTCAAAGCCCTTTGCAGGCGAAATGCAGTCCGTGAGGCGGTGGCCGAAGGCTCCTCCTTGTCTAGTCAGTTTTTGATAGACTACATTCCTGTTCCTGCGCAACAGGTGTTGCGATAGCCATTCCAACTCATGGAGCCTCGGCGAATACGCCGTATCCATTCGCTCGGACCTTCGCTCCCCCGCCTCACTGCTGCCGCACAAAATGCGACAAATTGCCTATCGCATTTACAATTCGAGCGCCTTGTCGGCAAAGTCGAGCATCCAGAGCCAGTCGTAGCCCGAAAGCCCGTGCTGTCCGCCACGGCGGACATAGCCGAGCGACGCACCGATGCGCGACCGGTCGTAGTTTTCCGGGAAGTCGCCTTTGGGCAGCCCCTCTTTCCCGAGGAACTCCCAGACCGGCGAAGCGGCGCGGCAGGAGAGCCATTCACCCTTCGCATCGAACCACCCCTGGTTGAAGCCCTCGACGAGCAGCGCACGCGGCGCAATTGCCGCGACGAGGAGATGCTGGTCGAACTTCATCGCCTGCTCGTTGTCGATGTACTTCGCATATGACTTGCAGTACCAGTGCGGGAAGCTCGCCATTTCAGTGGAGACGTTCTCGCCGAAATTCCGCTTCGCAAGCGGCACTCCGCCACCGCCCGTCTGGTTTGGGACGCACACAGCGAAGCGCTCGTCGCGCGCGGATGCGAGAAGCGCCGCCTTGCCGAGACGAGACGAACCCGTCGCCACGCACCTCTTTGCGTCGATCTCGGGGATCGTCTCCGCGAGGTCGAGTCCGCGCGAAAGCGCCCATGCCCACGCGCCGAGCGCGGTCGTGTTGTCGGTGCGGGATTCGTCGCGCTTCCCCCACAGCTCGAAGACATGCGTGTACGCAAGCCCTTCTGGATCGCCCTTCTTCACCTCGACGTCAGGCGAGACCTGCGCATAGCACGCGGTTAGAAACGCGTATCCGCGGGAGACGATGAACTCCGCAGGGACGGTCGTGCGCAGCTGCGAGCGCCTTAAAGTTCCGCGATTCGATTCCTTCGGACCATGGTCGCCGGAATCGCCGGAGGCGCGGAACCATCCACCCTCTGTGAGCGGAACCTCCTCGTCGTCCAGCACCGCATGGTTGCCCGGGAAGTTCAGCATGAGAACGACGGGAACCTTTTCGCGATTCTCGCAGACAATGCGGCCATCAGCCGTCTTCACCTTTTCGCCAGCTATCCTGTTCGGCAGCACCAGCAGCCAGTCGACGAACGGCCCCGACTTGTCGGACTTGAACCACATCCTGTACTGGCGGCGTATCGCGAGTCCGGCGAGAGTCGGGCCTTCCTCCCGAATCTCCGTGACGACCGCCTCGGGCGCGGGCGGCTCAACGCCGTACATCTCGCGGGCAAAGATGTCCAGAATCTCCTTCCGCCGCGCCGGCCATTCGGAGGCGTCCTTCAGCTTGCGCCCGTCAGCAAACGTGAGCGGATCCTCGAGCGTGTACGGCGCGACCTTCGCCTCGTCGTAGTTCGGCTCCCGCACACGAGCCGCCGGTTTGCGGTGCCAGACTTCGTCAATCTGCTGCACCCACGGCTTCGGGGCGAGATCACCAAGACGGACATCTCGCTTTACGACACCGACGGCATTCTCGACTTGCTCGAACTCCTTTCGGCACGCGCCAAGCCAGATGTTCTCCATATCGACATTTCGGACAGGCATTGCGGCGTCTCCCGTTATGTCAATCGCATGGTCGGCGCAATTCGCACGGATATTGCGGATGTGGAGTCCGTCGATTTCTGTTCTTCTTAGCTCATAGTCGGGGAACTGCGCCCATTGAAACAACCGATCGGTCTTAATGCGCACCACGGCATTCATGATGTTGTCGGCCTCGATGTCCTCAAAGTAGATGTTCCTTACGAATCCGCCGCGCCGCCGATTCGTCTTGACTGAAAAAAGATTCGTCACGAATGTCTGTTTGCAGTGATGCATCCAGACGTTGCGTATTCCACCCGAAAGCTCAGAGCCGATTCCGAGCAGACTATGGCTTGTTACGATTTCACAGTTTCTGATGACGACGTTTTCTGTCGGACGGTTCAAGCGCCACGCGTCCTGGTTGCGGCCCGCCTTGAGGACGATTCCGTCGTCGCCCTGGTCGAAGCGGCAGTTCTCGACGAGAACGTTCCGCGTCATCTCGATGTCTAGCCCATCGTTGTTGTGTCCATGGGCATACACATCGAGGTCCCGGACCGCGCAATTCTCGCTGTGATAGAGATGGATTGTCCAGAACGGCGACTCGCGGATGCGGAATCCGTCCAGCAGCACATTCCCGCAACGGTTGAACTGGATAAGGTGAGGACGTACATTCGAGCCCTTGATCGCCGTAAGGTCGCGCGCGGACATGACGGCATTCGTCGAGCACCAGTGATAGAGCATTTCCGTCGCCTTCATGTGCTCTGGCAGACGCGGAAACCACGTCTTCCAGAAGTCCATGCGCGGTGCAATCGTGCCCTTCCCCGTGATGGCGACATTCGTGACACCATAGCCATAGAGGAGTGGCGAGTAGTTCAGGCACTCAACACCCTCCCACGACGTGTGCACGACAGGCAGGTAGTCCGCCGGATCATCGGTGAACTCCAGCGTCGCGCCATCGGCAAGATGCAGATTGCAGTTGTTGCGGAAATGCACCGCGCCCGTGAGCCACGTGCCCTTCGGCACAACGACGCGTCCGCCGCCTGCTGCTTCGCACGTCGCCATCGCCTTGGCAAACGCCTCAGTCGACTTCACTCCCTCCTTCGCGCCGAAGTCGGCAATGGAGAAGTCCCGCTCGGCAAACTGCGGCACGGCAATCGCCGGCATCTCGAACGGCGCATCCGGGAACGCAACCACCTCGGCACTTCTATGCTTGTTCGCCTGGGAAGACTTGAAATCATCAGCAAGCCATTTGTCTAGTCTGCTCCTGATATCCTTAAATACGGCGTGACCCTGGCCAAGCCCGATTATGATTTCCTTATTCTTCGACGGCATGACATTAAAAGCGCTAAAGCCTGCCATCGGCGGACAAACCGTATCGGCGGAACCGACATTTACGCGAATCGGAATCTTGATGTTGCGGGCAAAATTCACGCCACAGAAATATGGAGCATTCGCCTCCGCTGCCGCTCTGTTCTCGTCCAGCTGCCCTTCAACGAGACGCGGCCATCCGCTCTCGCGTCCGCCGCAACGAAACCCAAGCAGATCCGTGAGCGCCGGCACATACACAGTAGCGCGGGTAAAGTTCGAGTTGAGCCCGCACAGCCACAATCCAAAGCCGCCGCCTTGGCTCGTCCCATTGTACCGGAATCGCGTCCTGTCAACTTCGGGACGGGCGGCAATCCAGTCAACCGCACGGTTCATGGCGAGCAAAACGCCATAGTAGAAATAATCCTCCCTGCTTGATGCGATTCCAGTCTGATGGTAGTACTTGTTCTTCACTGGATACCGTGCCGACCATTCCCCGTTCTGGACTTCATGAAGTTCCAGGTTGCGTGGACTGCGGCCGAGCTTGCCGTCCGCACGCCGTTCTGGGCGATAGTCGTTGACATTAAGCAAGACGCAGATGCGTTTATCATCACCCCATACACCCCACTCGGATGGCCCTGCGCCTGGAACGTGGACAATGACGGGGAACGGACCTTTGGACAAGTCTTTGGGCTCAGAAAGATACCCCCATATCGACCGCCCGCCAATCGTTGGGATTTCGAGTTCGTAAAGATCCCGATCCACTGGCGGGTCGTCGGTGACTTTCGTCATCTTAATCGGCGCAGTAACGGCTTCGTCAAATTTCCGCACCGCCTCTCGCCAGAATTCGTTGAAATCAGCCGGACATTCTGCGCCTGGCTTGATTTCGTAGGGATTGTACGCGACGCCGAAGTACTTCGTTGCGCCATGTGTTCCTTCCGCACGTTCGAAACATACGTCAAGCCGCATAAAACCCGGCTCCGACATTGCACCCGCCACTGTAAAAGCGTTTGTGCCGCAGGAAAGGTCAAACCGCCCCGATGAAAACTCCTCGTCGCCGAAGTTGTTCAACTTCCATTTCACAACGCCATTCTCCGCGGGTGCGCCGTTGGTTTCAATTGCCTCCACCGTAATCAAGGCCTTTTCGCCGATGGAATAGACCCCGCCCGGCTTATCGCAACTGAACTTGAAATCAACGGGCATAAATCGTCTCTGGCCTTCTATCGCAGCCATCGCTATGGACTTCATTTCCTCTGCTCGCGAGGCATCCATCCAGTCTGGCTTGTAGGCGCACTTCCTGACATCCGCGCCAAAGAGCTTTGCCGTAAAGACAAGACCCTGCAAATACTCCCCGTCGCGGTTGAAGTGGAAGTCCGGCTTGGTGAAGAGCGATTCGCGATTTGGAAAACGTTCTGCCGCCGCGCCTACTGGGACAACATCAAAGCCATGCTTCTTAGCAAAGGCTCCGTATGCGTCGTGAAGACGGCGATACATCTCCTCCGGACCGAACCCGAAATTTGCGAGCCGCTTGTCCCACGACGGGTAGCTCCACGTCTCCTGAACGACGATCTTCGCCTGCGGCGCAAACTCGCGTATCTTGGCGACGAGCAAGTCGCCAAACGGCTGATATGTCTCGGACCGCCAGCTCAATGAGCTCGCCTGCTGAATCGTGACGACATCCCATTTGTCGAGCACAAGGGCGTCTGGCATGTTCACCATGACATCCCGAGCGGTACGTCGTCCCTCCACGTCTCGATCCAGTTTGTACGGACGAAACGTCGCATTTGTCGAGGCGGCAAGCACATTGTTCCAATGACGCTCAAGCGAGCAGCCGCCGATGTGTATAGACGCCAAGTCCAGGCGACGACCCATCGCCGCCGCGACTTTTGGCATCTGCCGAAAATTGCTGAGCGAGAAGCTATTCCCGATCATCAGCACCTTAAGCGGTCTGTCCTTTGGAACACCTTCAACTGCAGCCGATTCCGCCCTCGCGCAGAGCGAAAGCGCCGCCGCGCAAACCGCCACCGTTAATCGCCTCAACAACTGCATGCCATCCCTCATACTTAGCTCCTTTCTGATTCAAATTTCTGGAGACCTCTCAAATCGGTCGCGGGTGATTCGCCGCGCACAAGCTCGCTCTCCCATGTGTTCGCCTTGTCACGGCACCACAAAAGCACAACTCTCTCTCCACGAAGTCCCCAGATGCGCAGCCGCCGCGTCTCGGTGTGGAACGGACGGAAATGCTCTGCCGCGGGATCTACGCCCTTCACCGCCTCCGCGAAGCGCGCGAAGTGCCACCAGAGGTTATTGCCGTCGATGTACTGGTAGTCCCAATGCCAAGGCTGTCCGCTCCCGGCGGAACCGGCGAAGAACGGCGCGAATATTTCGTCGTGAAGGAGCATCCCCTGGGTGTCCTTTGCGTATAGGTCGCTTGGCCCCGTGTGGTTCGCCTTTACCGCACCGACCTCCGAAAGAATTGCCGGGCGGCCTGGCAGCCTGTCCAGAAGCTCTCGCACCGCGTCCGCACAGAGAACGTCCATCGGACCTCGGCAGACATCAAGTTCCGCGCCTGGGTCGAGATAGCGGTGCACCTGCATGAAGTCGTTTCCCTTCAGGCCCGCCATCCAGTCGTATACGCTGTACGAGCGCGGCGCGGAAAAGCTGCCGAGGTTCTGGAGCGTCATCTTGCCGGGGAACAGCTTCTTAAACTCTGCGAGCATCCTTTCGCTCCACTCGCCCACGACCGCATGATCGAATCCTCCGACAGAGTTTATCTCGTTCCAAAGCTCGACGGCGACAAGGGCGTCCGACTTCCCGACCGCCTCCGCGACATGCCTCGCCTTGGCGAGATAGACGTCAAAGCACTGCGGCGAAGTGAACACATCGCGCACCGTCTTTGCGTACGGGGCATATACGGGGCTTCTGAATGAGACAATCCCCTTTGCCGCATCCACGTCCGTCCTCGGACCGATCATGCGGAAGTTCTCGAATGTGAACTTGAGCTTGATGCCAAGCGACTCGGCGCGGGAGACGAGCCACTTCAAGTTGCCCGTCGCCTCGTCGGAGAACTCATGCGCTCTTTCCGGCATGACATCGACAAAGGGAACCGACAGCCACACGCGCATGTAGTTGCCGCCGTTCGCCGCGAACTTCGTCATCCAGCCGTCGTACAGTTCCCGCGTCTTCGCCGATCCTCCCGCGTTGCGGTCAAAGCAAATATTGCAACCGACGGGAATCCAAGCCTTACCAGTCTCGCCCGCGAAATACCGAGAATCAGCGATAGCAGGCCCCATAGCCGAACCGACATCGGCCATTGTCATGCATGAAGCAAGCGCGACACAAAGTGCAAGTGTTATTTTTCCGCACCTCATTCTCTGCTATTCCTTTCTGGTAAGAGAGTCCCGATAACCTCTCTCTCGGCAACATTTTCACGGAAAGCAGAAGTGCCTGTCTTGACGAAGGAAAGGCGCCTAAAACACAGCTCATCGCATGGCATGACCGTCCGAATCATTATCGACACCAGGTCTGTCTCGGCAAGAACGAAATCGAGTGCAAGGTCCGCTGAAACGCCATGCCATTCCCCGTCGTTTGGTACAGTGAACTTCTCTACCGTACGTTTTTCGTTGGAGAGGACATGCACCGCAGCGGAAACCGGCACGTCGCACTTTGCGCGCGCCTCGAACGAAAGGCGGTATGTTCCGTTTCCGTGTCTCAGGAACGCATCCGTAATGACGTTCTGCATCCCCGCGTTCTTCTCGCACTGCACAAGACGATAGATGCGCTCGCCGTCCTCCACTTCGGTCGCGTCAAACTTCACTAGCCACGACGGGCACCTCTGCCATGCGCTGCGCGTTGACTTGCGGTCTTCCAGCAGATTCTCGCCGTCTGCCAGCTGTACCATCCGCTGCTCGTCTTTTTCGCGAGAGGCCTTCCTGACATCGCGCTGAAGCGACGCACCGATGTAACGCTTGAACGGGCACGTCCAGTTCACCTCGTGCCTGTCGGCGACGGCTGGAATCGCAGCCTCATCGAATGTGTTCGTGACCGACACCGCCACCCTGTCCGCGTTCTTCACAAGACTTGGCGGAATCGCGTCAAGGCGTGTGCCGCCCACCCATAAGTTTGTGATGGAGAGCTCGTATCCTGTCGTGTCCAGCCACTTTTTGGAATCGTGGAGAATGTTGACGATTGCGCCATCTCTCTTTCCTATGGTGCGCCAGTCGTCTTTGCCGGTGCAGAACGGGACCGACACGTTCTCGAAGGCAAACGTCTTGGGGAGCGTTCCCATATTGCCACCGACGAAGAAACGCGAAAACAGAACGCTGTCCACTGCGGAAAGGTTCCTGAAGAAGAACTCCTGTCGCTGGTGCACAAGGTCCTGCGGCCCCGGCTCCTTTTTCGCCTCTCCCGCGTTCATTTCGTTCCACTTGGTGTTGCGCCGCAGTACGCCGTTGTATACGTTCCTGATGAGGCTTTCGTCCGCGCGGAAGACGTCGACGTTCTCCATCACGACACCGGCATTTGTTCCCTGAGGGAAGATCGCGTTGCACGACGTACCTATCGCGATGTCCCGGAGATACGCCCCCTTTACGCCCCCTACCACAAGTGCGTTGTCACCCACATAGAGCCAGGCGCCTTCGACACTGAAGTTAGACCCGCCGCACGTTATGCCGTCCGAGCACATCATAGACGAAAGTGCCTTGACATTCTTGAACGTTACTCCGGACCCCCAACTCATGAAATTGAAGGTGCGGGAGTCCACGAGCTTTATGTCCTCAACCGTCACGTCCGCAGCCTGGACCTTCAGGAACCCACGCTTCGTGTTCTTCTTCTGGTCGAATCTGAATATATCGGAGAATGGATCGAGCATCATTCCCCTTCCATGGATGTATACGCCCTTCGACTTCACGACGAGCCGCGAATTGAGGACCGCCCCCGGCGCGATGTAGACCTCCTTGATCGAATCGCCAACCGTCAGAACGCCGTCTTCGCCCGGGGGATCCATCCACCCGTCTACGAAGAGCACACCTGGATCGCCCTTCCGCGGCACTTTCGCCGCGTCCTCAGGCGCATCGGCGAACACGGACAGAATCGTCTTGTCGTAGTCGTTGATGCGCATTCCGAAATTTGCGGGCCTGTCGAGAATCACCGAGAGGACGCCGTCCTTGAACGCGCTTTTGAGCCCAAGCCGGGAAGGAAACACGGCATAGGACTTCACGTCCTCGCAGAACGCGACGTCAACACGGACCGGTCCGCCGTCGAACGCGAACTCGCAGAACCGGCGGTTCACGTCGCCGCCACGCGTCCGAGTCTCAAGCATCGACTTCTCGCAGTGGTTGTAGACCGTCAACTGCCTTTTCTCGCTCCCCTGCCAGACGCGCACCTCATACGCATTGTCACGCTCTATCCGCGCATCGTATTCAGGATATACGACAATCCCCGCCTTGCTCGTCAACGACACGCCAGCGAACAACGCAAGAACTGTTCCGCATAGGATTCTATTTTTAAGATCTACCATACAACTACTCCCATTGTTTTTCATTCGTCCACACCATTAGTTATGCACAGCCGGACGGGGCCAAGAAGACCAGACGGCAGCAGTTTGTCGTTCTTATCCCAATGTTTCCACGTCGTGAAAGTGTGGCGGCCCGTAGGAGAGCGCTTCCCTTCCCTCACCCACTTCGGAATCTCCTTTATGCCGATTTCCTTGACTCCGTCCTTCACTTCACCCTTCCATTCGCAGTCGTCAGGATAGAGAATGTCATCACCTATAAGGCGGTTCGGCCATAGATTCGCCACACATATTGAAAGGTCAATATCAGCGCTCTTTTGAATCGCGTCTGTAATGTCCACTCTGAATGGCGGCCTCCAGAGCGACTCAAGCGTCTTGCCATTGACGGTCACCTCGGCAAAGTTCTTGACATCGCCAAGATCAAGAACAATACGTTCGCCGAGTTTGCTCTCCGGCTTGGGGAAACGCTTTGCATAAGTTGCCGTTCCAGAGAAATAGCGAATGTCATCATCGTCAACATCCTTCCAGTCCACAAGCGCATTCCAAACGACCGACTTCCTTGACGTGCCGCCAGAATACCACTCCGTTGGGAATGCGACGCACCAATCACCCTCGACGGCGACACTCCGCTCGTTAGTTCGCTTCGATGCATGTGCAAACTTAACCGTGGAAGCGCGGCGGAAAACTACAAATGCCGAACCGCTCGGGCGGAATGAAAGCGTTACATACGTCCGTCCGCCCTCTTCGCGCCACTCTTCCGCATCTCGCATCTCGCCTGTCTCTGCATCCCAAATCTCGGGCTGGCGGCCGCTCAACCGAAACGATGCTTCAAACACATACTCATCCACATTGTTGAGCGAAACGAAATACCAGTCCATTCCGTTGCCGCAACGATGTATCCATATCGCAGGCGGATTCCTCTCTTTCGACGCGAAATCCGGCTCCACACCAAGACGCTTCAACGCCTCCTGCGGACAACAAGTCATCACGCCTTTCGCCCATACCTTCTCGGCAATGTCTCGGACTCGTCCGTCCTCGTTTGGGAATCCTCGAAGCCCAGGCGCACGGATTGGCCTCTTCATGCCGCAGACTTTCGCTCCCGCATCGACAAGTGCCTCAACCTTGTTTATAATCTCCATCGACATTGTCTCGAGATTTGGCAAAACGAGCAGGCGATACTTTACGCCACTTGGCGCAACGACTTTCCCGTCAACGACCTTCAGCTCCTTGAATGCCTTGGCCGCGCAGACATCCCAATTGTAGCCGTCCGAAAGATTCATCTCGGACTTACCCCTCCCGCCGGTGCCAAAGACATTGCCGCCCTGGTTTGGAACCTGCTCGCCGCAGAAAAAGAGCACATCTGCAACCGGCTCCCCTTCCTGCAGCATCCACTGGCAGCGTGCCTGGTAGCGGAACCAAGGACGCGCAAACTCCCACCATGTCTGGGTTCGGTCAAGATGCATGCCCCAACGCCCCATCGTCATGCCAGGCAGATATTTATTGTCCGGCCACGGCTGATGGACAAAGCGATGGTAGATGATGCGGTTTACGCCATTACAATAGACAATGTCTCCCTGAGCCTTGATCGAGAACGGTGTTGTAAGCCACCTTCCGCCTTTGGCCGGATTCGCCGTAAAGGACTCCGCAGCGGCATATCTACGCCCCCACACATGCGCGAGATAGGCGGGGAATCGAGCATTGCCGCAGTATACGAAATGATCCCCAAATGTGGCGCACGACCAAAACTCGCCCATAGGAATATCAACGTCCTGGCCATACTGAAGGTTGTCCGCAGGACAGTTCCCGTAGGGCTCCAGCGAAAGCACGAGTCCGCGACTGTGACAAAGTTCTGCAAGACGCCCCGCATAATTTTCCGCAAAAAGATCTGCCACCACGCGGCGGAAGTCCTCGAGGAATCGCTCGCTTTCATCGACGCTTCCGACTACTCGGCCGGCGAAAACTGGAAGATACGGCAAAGGCGAATAGCCCATACGCGACTCAAAGATCTTCTCCATCCCCTGCGTCCAGTTTTGCGAGCCCACCTCGTAACTGTCTACAAGTATGTTGTTGAAGCCACTCTCGACCGCGCCTGCAAGCGGGCCAAGATAATCACAGAGACGCGCAACATACTGGCTAAAATGGTAGTCCATCGCAGAAGCGGAAAGTTTATCCACTTCCAGACCGCCGCCGAACTTCGATGCGGGATGGTTGCGCCGTCCGTTGCAGACGAATCCTACGCGAAGTATGGTCCATTCGCCATTCGGCACATCCCATGCAAGCGTTTCATCCTTTGTCATGCGCTCCGTCAGGTCGACTATTTGATCGACGGACACGACCTGATCAGGGGACGCGACCGAGGCATCCCTCGTGACCTCGCCTCGGACTTCAAATATCTTGGCCGAAATGTTCGATATGCAAATCGGCGACCCCGGCGGGGTCGGAAACGCCAACACCGCTATGTCTTCGTAGAAGCCGTGGTCGTCTTTCGTGCGCGGCAGTTTCGCCGCGAACTTCGATGGCCCTTTGGCCGCAGTCTCAGTGAACACTACCTTCTTCATTCCGTTCGAAGGCACATTCCACGGCCCGCCTGACGACGACCACCCCGAGCAGTTGGGGATGCAGATTTCAAGCCCCAGCCGCCGTGCCTCGGATGCCGCATGCTTGAACATGTCAAACCACTCCGGAGAATTAAAAGCGAGCGAACCTGATGGTATGCTACAGCCCGCGTCGAACATCTGGACGCCGCCTATGCCGGCTTTGGCAAGCGCCTCGAAGTCACAGGTGATGCCCACTTTCGTGACATTGCCATTCATCATGTGGTACCAAGTGTGCGGCTTCGCCGAATTTGGCGGATTGCGAAAACCCTTTTCAAGTGGAACCGCGCCAATGGCGACATCGGCAAACATGCCCAACGCCGCAAGAACAGTTCCGCACAGGATCATCTTTTTGAGGGTTGCAACCATAGCGTACCTTTATCCCGTGTCAAATTATATCAATTTATATCAATAAACTACATCACATTCGCATTCGCAGCCACATCGTCAGCCGACGAACCTGGCCGTAGCATGCCCCCTGTCGAATAAGGCGTAGAAATATTGTATTCATACTTTATGGGAAGATTATCCGACGATGGGCCAATGAGGACACAGTTTCTCCCGGAAGCGACGCGACGGCAGTGCGTGATTTCATCCCAATAACCGAACGCTTCCTCGCCGAGCCTAAAGGCGATTGTGCGCGATTCGCCTGGCTCCAGCTCAATGCTTGCAAAATCGACAAGCTCCTTCTCCGGCATCTCAACGCCGGGAGCCGACGGCTTCGAGACGTAACACTGCACAACTTCCCTGCCGCGCATCGCCCCTGCGTTGCGAACCCTTACGCGCCATTCTCCGTCCGCAAGCTGCGACATCGCCTCGTACTCGAAACGCGTATAGGAAAGACCGAACCCAAATGGATACCTGACGCGCGTCTTGAAGTGATCGAATCCTCGGTAGCCCACCCATATCCCGTCGGCGTATTCCTCGACAGGCCATTCACGTGTCCACGACTTTGGACGCAACGGCCCGAGACCGGGGAACGTCTCAAGCCCCATCCGGTGGCACGGCCAATCGTGCAGCGTCTCGCCAAATGTGAACGGCAGACGCCCCGAGGGATTGACAAGTCCAAAGACCGATTCGGCGAGAACTTTGCCGCCAAACTCGCCAGCGTACCAGGTGAAGAAAATCGCCCTTGCCATATCGTGCCATTCCTCCACGCTCACAGGCGTTCCACAGGTCATCGCCACGACAAGATTGGAATTGACCGCCGCGACATCGCGTATCAAGTCCTCCTGACACTGCCCGGGGATGCTCTTGAGCCAATAGTCACGCCGGTCGGAAATCTCACCGTTCACCGCTCGTCCGTTGCCGCCTTCACGGTCGAGACTATGATCGAGTCCTCCGCAGAATACCACAAGGTCGCAGTCCTTCGCCGCCTCCAGAAGCGGACGCGCCGCCATCCCCGGCACACTCACGGCATATGCGCTATCCTGGTTTTCGAACCTCATGCCGGGAGCGAAGACAACGTTCTCCTTGCCGAACACTTCGCAGAAACCCTCAAGGGGCGTAATCTCTCGCGCCGCCTTGATCGCGCCCGATCCGCCGCGCGAAAAGAGATCCACCCCATCCACCATTGAATGATATTGGTCAGCGTTAGGCCCTGCCACACAAACCTTGTGCCGCCGCATTCTGTCAAGCGGCAGAAAGCCGTCGTTCTTCGTCATTACGAGCGATTCAGCCGCCGCACGGTACGCGAGACGCTTGTGCTCCTCGCTACGGAAAGCGGCAGCACACTCTGCCGCGTTCTGTCGATCAGCCTCGCTCCCGCCGTTGAACGCACCGGCGCGCAAATAGAGCCGCAGCGCCCTGCGGACTGCATCCGTGAATCTGCCCTTGTCGACAATCCCCTTTTCGACGTATTCTACCTCTTTGCGGTCACGCTCCTGGTCTTCCTTGCAGTTAGTCTCGATGGTCGTGCCGCCGTTCATCGCCTTGACGTCGTCGTACCACACGCCCCAATCCGTGATAATCGCTCCATCCCAATTCCATTCCTTGAGGGCGATGTCATTGAGGTTCGTGTTCCAGCTCGCATGGATGCCGTCGAACTTGACCGCAGTATTCATCATCGCCCACGGTCTGGCCTTCTTGAGCGCGATTTCAAAAGGCCTGAGGTAGATCTCCCGCGCCGCCCGCTCCCCACAGAGCACGGTCAACCTGCCGCGACACCACTCCTGATCGTTGAAACACCAGTGCTTCGGACACGCCGCCACACGCCGCGACTGGAGCCCTTCGATAAGCGCGGCGTTGATCTCACCGCAAAGGACAGGATCCTCGCCGGCATACTCGAAGTTCCGCGCCGCGAGCGGCGACCGCGCCATGTTGAGACCTGGCCCGAGCAGCATCCTGCAAACACCGCCAGGATCATCCTGCGGGTAGACCGCCCGCGTCTCCGCGCCCATGGCGCGGCCGACCTCGCGAGCGAGCTCCCTATCCCATGTCGCGGCAATTCCGATGGTCGTCGGAAAATATGTCACGCCGGGTTGCGTCGCGGCCCTCGGTCCGTTGCCAGAGTCAAGCATACGAAAGTTCTCGAGCCGCACACGCGGAATGTTCCCCAATGATAGCCCGCCGGTAGCATGGAGAAGATGCGCCTTTTCTTCCATGGTCAGGCGGCCAAGAAGATCTTCAACGCGGTCTTCTATTGGCCGTGTTTCGTCGAGATACGGCAGGCCCTCTTCGACAACGGCGGCGCTATCCATCCGCATGGACGGAGCGCCGGTATCCATGCCGATGCCGATATCGGTTTCTTCAGCAAAGGCAAATGCCGCCGCAAGGATCGTTCCGCAAGTTAGTGTCTGGATTCGCAGCATGTCTCACTTCTCCATCGTGAAGTCACGTCCTTCGTAGTCCGGCGGCACATAGCCATGCTCCGACCCTTGAACCCATGTAATAGATTTATTGCCGGGGATGCCGTTCCAGAGCTTTGCAAGCCCCATAGGAGGACAGGTGTAATCACCAAGCCCGGCACGCGGCACAACCGTCCTGCACGAAAGAGGAATTCGCTTCGCCCACACGGCGGCATCATAGTAGGCAACGCCTGGAACCCAGCGGATATACCAGCCATTGCTAGACGCCTTTTTGTCGAGACGGGCGTTGTTCATGTACATGTCGCAGCACCATGTGATTGATGAATCCGCACGGGTGACACCCTCACCGCAGCCCGCCGCCCAAATCGTCTGAAGACCGCCTTGACTTCCGCCGGAAGCATACAAGTCTTTCCCGTTCCAACCTTTGAGCGTCTTGAGGTACTGCAAAGCGCGTTTCACGCGCAGCACCATTCCATTGAAGTAAGCAACTTCTGGGTCTTTGTTCTGCTCTGGATCAAACGCATACGTCTTGCCATTGGACCGCACCTCCCATCTTAGGGCTTTCGTGTCGGCCTCCGTTGCGCCAAACTCTACAAGCTTCAGTCCATGTGCATTGATATTCAAGAGTATCTTGTCGGAAGGATACCACTCCCATTTTTCAGAGTGGACACAGCGATCCCCGCTGTACCCATGCGTTGCAAGCTGACAGGGGAACGCAGCTCCCTCGTCAACCGCTTTTGGAATTGAGAGATATCCTGTCACCGGTCTAAGACCGGCACAGTCTATTCGCACGGCGAAAACACGCACCTTCGGGTTGCGGCTTTCAATCTCGATGCGCTCCTCGCGGATCGGAACCTTGTCGAGACGCGCAAACTGCCGCGCCCAGAATTCGTCGAAGTCCGCAGGTTCCGCCTCCTGCGCCAACGACAAAGACTCGATCTCCGCGCCGGCACCGCCGTCGAAGAAAACATTCTTCTTCTTGCGCTCGAATTCGTTCATGGCTTTCCGCCCTTCCGGAGTGGACGTGTCGCCGGTGAATTTCTTTACCACGCGATTGCCGTCTTTGTCCACGACATACGCTTCAAGCCGCACGAATCCGGGATTCTCAAGTTTTGTCCTGTAGACGAACGGCGTCTTCGCCAATGGTATCGATCCCTCTTCTGTCGCTCCAAAGTCGTCAGAACGCTTCCACCACAAAGTATATTCTCCGTCGGGGATATCGCCATCAACGCCCTGAAGTTCCAAAGTGAACACCATTTCCTCGCCGGCCTTGTAGGAAAGCGGGTTCTTGTCGGTAGTGCCTTTTATCCAGGCATTGTCAAAAATTCCAGCGAACAGCGGAAACACAATACCCGCCATGACCACACATGATATTTTTGCAACTGATTGTTTCATCATGATGACATCTCCGCGTTATAGTCTTGACACACTGTTCTCACTGCCTGCATCAATGTAGTCCGGACAGTTTTTCAAAATAAGGCAGACGTTCGAGGGGCGTTGCGACATCAATCGTCATTGGTCCATCGTAGACTTGTCCGTCATCGGCTTTCCATTTGCCGGGCGGCAAAACCACCTTTCGAGAAATCGCCCCCTTCTCCATCACTGGCGCGACAAGCAGATCGTCGCCCATCATAAACTCGTCCTTGATGTCCGCGTAGCCATTCCCCGGGAAACAATACTCCAGGTTTCGCATCATGGGCTCGCCTGTCTTTGCTGACTTCTTCGCCAATTCGACGAAGCGCGGCGCATAACGCTGGCGCAATTCCACCACCTTCTTGAAGACTTCCTGATGCTCTGGCTTTAAAACGCGCCAAGGCGAAGCGGAAATCTGCATCATCGGGCAAAGCGCGTGTATCTGCGCCGAGCGGACGAACAGTTCAGGGTCAAACGGCGCCCCGGGGAGAAACGCCGTCCATGCTCCTCCGCCGATCATGTCCGGGCAGATGAACGGACATCCAACAAACCCCGCTGCCAGCATGTCTGGCACAAGCCGACGAAGTGCATCCCACGAGTGCGCCTTGTCATGAAGACGCATGATTACAGGCTTGCCCGCAAAGCCAAATCCGTTACGATATTCACTACCCTTGTACTTGAGTGCGAAGTTGCCATAGAGCGCGCTTTGCACACATGGCGAAGCAGAAGGATCGTGCGCGAACGTTTTGTGCGAAGAACCCTCCAATCCAACACAACCTGCGTAGAAATGAACTCCACCTCCATCAAACTTGAATCCGTCCGCACCATAGTCCTTTACGAGCCGATCAAGTTGCTCCGTAAACCAGCCTACTGCGTTTGGATGGGTAAAGTCAAGAAGCGCACTTGTTCCATTCCACCAGTCTATCGATGCTGCTGGCGGAACGCCATACCAGCCGTTTTTCTGCGACGAACTCAAGAACCCGCCCTTGTTCGGATATCCCTTCACATCGTCTGGATTCTTGCCCCACGCGATGCGCCGATAGGCGGGGGAGTCCATCGAAACAAACGGACACATCCAGAGAATCACCTTAAAACCCATGCCGTGTAGCTTATCCATCATCCCCTTTGGATCGTTGAAACGACTCATGTCAAAATTCCATTCGCCGTAGTCATGCTGCCAAGTGTCATCAATCATGAAAATTCCAGGGGGGAGTCCATGCTCGAGCATCGACTTGGCATACGCGAGAATGTCCTTTTCGTTCTGATGGTAGGTAAGCTCGATCCACGTGTTGTACTGCGGCGCGGCAAAATACAAAAGCTCCGGCGCCTCGCCAGTCGGCGGGAACCATGTTTTCGACGCATAGCGATAGGCATCGGCAAGAGTGCGCCCGACATCTTCCCTGACAATGATCTCGCCTTTGTCTGACTCTAGCGCAATCGCGCCGCCCGCGATCTTCACCCCGACCGGTTCCGCGCACCAGATCACTCGTCCTTTATCGGAGCAGAGAAAAGAAAGCGACTGGTGCCCGTAGTTGTCCGTCCGCAAATCGCATTTAAAGTTGGACTTCGCCGCAAACGGCATCTCCCGACCAAAGTTGTTGCAAAGCCCCCACCATTTCTCACCCGGCAACATCCTCACGGAAAGAGATTCCCCGTGAACCATCATCGCAAGGCCGGCGGCCAGCGAGCAGCAGATCGTCGTCTTCAGCTTCATGCTCAGACCTTTTTTAAGAAAGCATCAACACTTACCTGACAATGATGACAAAGCCCAAGCCAGTCTGCTTCGAATGGGAATACGTGGCAAAGCCAGCTTTCGCCACAGTGTCATGAGACGCTGTAATCCAGTCATCTGAACGCGCGACCTTGGAGAACCGTATTTCGTCAATCATACCGTGATAGGCACCCGTGCCAGAACCAGAATCAAGATTGCCAACATATACAGATCCATTTATAGAAATCGCATCGCTGTCGCTTATCGAAGTCGTCGAAGCGGACTGAAACTTAACGTTCTCTTCCGACAAGATTGCCGTTCCGTTCATGAAGCCTTTTATCGCGTTATTGCCGCAGTCAAAACGAACCACCTGGTGATTCCATTCAGAAAGCGCAGGACTAGCACCTTCCGTTTTGGACGATGGATTTATAGTGACATAATCTCTGTCTCCGTTGCTTAGTATTCTGTAAAGATTACCCTCAATCCGACCGCCATTGCTTGCGGTTTGCGACGAGACTTCAAGAACATTCGTCGAGCTGTTCCTATGCCTTAACATACGCCTTTTCGTGTCGGTAAATTCGGTTTGATATGTCCAGAGTTCCAACGTCAAGGCATCCTTGCCATCGAACAGCCCACTCTCGTCATTATACTTGTATCCGCCAGTCGTGTCGCTGAGCTTGTCAAATTCTGCCGCGCACCCAACAACGCCGGACACTCCCCTTGCAACGCGCTCTGAATGGGTTGTCGGAAGTTCAAGAGCACAGCCATTGCCTGTAGAATCGTTCTGGACAAAGCTGTCGGCGGCAGCGTTCATGTGCCAGACCGCGACATAATCAGAGTCCCACACATCAGATGCCTCGGATTTGGGAGCGAGATTCCAACCATAGTATCCGGTAATCTTCGTCAAAGAGGAAAGCGAAGGCACCTTCACCCACACACAAGACGTACCATTCGTGTTCCACGTCTCGACTTCGCTCGCAAGGAGATTACCCGCCTCGTCTGCAAAACGAAGGTCTATGCCGTTCTCTCTTTGACAGTCGGCATACTTGAACCCGACAGGAGAAGATTCGGATACCCTGATCAGCACAGGGAAATTCTCAAGCGTTGTTGAGCCCGCATATCCATTAAACGAAACAGTAAACTTATGTGTATACCGCGTCCAATCGTTGTCCATTTCATATTCGGCAAAGTCGACATTGGCAACTGTGTCGCGCGTAGCGGCAACCCAATCTCCAGAGCGGGCAACGCCAGAGATGCGAACTTCATCCACATTGCCGATGAACGTGCTACTGGCCGTTGTATATGCGTTCCCGAGGAAAACGCTGTATCCACCTTTATTGTAAAGTGGGCCGGCCGTGTTGCCGCTCTGCGCAGCCGAAAATGTGTTTGTTCCATCCAACCACTCGGAAAGCACCCTTGTGTCGCCAACACGCGTGAATGCCATGTGAGCCCACGTGCCGACAGAAGGAGCGTCAGTTCTTGTAGTACCATAATTTATGCCACTGTCGGTACTGCTCTTTGAGATACGCATCTGCGGAGCACCATTTCGCGTCATTTCCACATAATAGGTTATAGCTGAACCCGAAGTGGCACGCTTGGAGAGTATGTAACGGCTTTTCTCCAGGTCTGCCTGCGTCCGGCATATCCATGCTTCGACTGTCAAGTCATCAGTTCCGGCAAGCACATCCCTGCTATCTGCGGCAGATAGTGCGCCTTGATTTGAGCCGTCCTTGTTGAACCCCACGGCACCGCCAACCGCACCAGAGGAAACCGCAAGATCAACCTTGGAGAGATGGCTGTCGGAACAGACAAAGTCAAACCCATTCGTCGTGGAATCTTTCTGCGTCGCGTTATTTGCATCTCCAAGATGCCAAACACCCAAATAGCCGTTTGTCCAGACATCGGATGCGGTTACGGCCGGTGGATTGGCGCATCCGTAGAACACTTTGATCTTGGTGCCTTTGCTAAGAGACGGAACTTTCACCCACACCAAAGAGGTGCCGCTTGGGTTCCATGTGTCAATCTCGCTCGGAAGGAGATTGCCGGCCGCATCAGAAAATCTAAGGTCGCCCCCCTTCGAAAGCCTGCATTTGGAATATTTAAAGCCGTTAAGCTCCGGCGACAGCCTGACAAGCACCGGAAAATCCTGCAAGGGCGTCGAACCACGATAGCCATTGAACTTGACGTTGAACGTGCACTCGAACTGTGTCCAGTCGACATCAGCCCTCGCCACGATCGCCACGAACAACGCGGCACTCACGGCAACGCGAATCACCCACCTGCTGTTAGTTTTCATTTTGCTGCCCCTTCTTTTGCTTTAGAATTATGCGATTCAAGAAGAAATATCGCCGTGCTGCGGTCGGGCAATTTCCATGTGAACGTGTCCGCATTTTCCGCGACAGGCGTTTCGGTAGTGATTTCAAAGACGCGAGAAACCTTTTCGGGAAGTCTAACCGTGCAGTTCGTGCCTTGCGCCGTATGGAGCATCAGCCAGGATCGGTTGCAAGACAGCACGACATCCGAATCGGTGTAGATATGAACGCCGCTTCTGCGGTAGATATCGCGCAAGCGACTGGACGAAAGCCCGGCCCCTGGAGAAAACACCCCGTAGTAGTTCCCAAAGTCCTGCGCCACAATGTTCGTAGTGCCGTAGTCGAATCCGCACAGAGCCTTCATGCGCGATGCGCTCAACCCTGTCTGGGAAGCATATCCCGGAGCGTGGAACCAGACAAGCGACCGACCGTTTCCCTTGAGTTGCATGATCTTCGAATAGTGTTCATCCGTCAGGTACTGGCAGTCGAGGAACACGACGGTCTTGTAGTTGCGCGAGAGCACAGCGTCTATGTCCTCGACCAAATACCAGTCAAACGGAGCCCCCGCCCTGTAGAACTCGCCCATCTGCTCAAGGTACAGCCGCGTACACGGGTTCCTGTCGTCCTTGCCCTCCTGTTCGCGGTAGGGCAGATAGAACTCGCTCTCCACGCTGGAAACGACCGCCACCTCGGAAATGTGCGAGCGGTCGTGCTTCAACGATTCCAACGACCACTTCCGCATCCGCCCGCAGGCATCGTAAAGGCGCGGATCGCGGAACGTCTCCTTCTTGAGGTCCATGTACCACAGCCCGACGCCATGCGTGACGGTGTTGCCGAACTCGCGGTAGAGAAGCGCGAGGGAGTCGTCTATGGTCTTTGCATGGGCACGATGGTCAGGTTTCGGCTTGAGCATTTCAAGATGCGGCATGTCGTCGCCTTCGTCCACAAACAGCTTGCCGTGCAGCGCCGCGGACGCGAGATACTGCCGCATTTCGCCATCGCCGCCCAAGTCGCGCCGATGGTACGTGTGGGGCGCCGAGAGCATATCCACGCTCGGGCGGCCATAGAGCGCCGCGATTGCACGATGGTCGCACTCGACTGGCCAACGCTCGTCCTGTGTATAACCATAGAATACGAGCGTCGGGAGCTTCCCGTCCGACTCTTCCTTGACAATCGAGCACCAGTAGTCCAGCATGTCCACAGTCACAAGGTTGTGGCACTCGAAGTAGTCAAGTACCTTTCGCCCCTCGGCGGGATCGCGCCAGCCGTCCGCATTAACGCGCAGACGTTCAGCCATGGTAGGAACCTTCACGTTCTCAAACGTAACCGTCGGGTCCCTGAATGCATCGCGCAGCCGGTTCTCGTCGTCCCCGTATTTCCCGCGAAGATACCGGACAAAGGCGCGCCGCATCGGCTCGGACTGGTCGCCCGCAACTGGACGCAGCCGCTTGCGATAGTATGCGTCCCAGGAAAAATTCTCGCCCCAGGGACCGTTGGCGACGTGTACGCCGAGGAGATTGCCGCCGTAGCGCTCGAACAGATGACGAACAATGCGGCGATAATAGGGCGCAACCTCTTTCCTCGCCTTCTCGGAAGCAAACGATTCACGCGGGAGGTGCCATATGGAGACATCAGCCCCTGCCGGCACCTCTGCGACAAACTGCTCGTTTGTGTTTAATTCGCTCCACCAGTCAGGGGCTGTCGCAAAAATGCGCGGCAATACCTGAGCCGACGGATTCCACCCAAGAAGCGCGTCAAACTCTCTGTCGTAGTATGCGGTGTCGAATGTGCCGTCGTCACGCCAGTAGGGATGCTCGTAATGCGGGAAAGAGCCCATCATGGCGAAAAGGTCGATGCCCGCGTCCGACATTGACTTTACGTCTCGTTCCTGAAGCTCCCACTGCCAGAACATAATCGGCGGAACGGGCTTGCCGTCGTGCCACAGTGCAGGAGCGCCGTTTAGCTCAGCGACATACCAGCCCTTACGGCCCTGCGCCTCGCCGCCGCATGGTGCCTCAACCGCAGCAACCGCCGCGCACGAAAGCGCAGTAGCGGTGAATACCGACAGAAATAGGCACGGAATTTGGCGAATATTCGTCTTCATCGACTGGTATTCTACCAAACGCCCTTCCGTCGGCATAGTAGCCAAGTGGCTAGTGGGATGGTTGCAAGAAAATTGCGTCCTGTTCATTTCCCTACCTCATGCATGTATTCGACCGGCAAGTTATCAGACGACGGACCAAACATTATCTTGTACGTTCCCGCCCCAATGCGCCAGTCATGGAATTTCTCGTCCCAATGGCGAAGAGCATCTTCTCCAAGTCTAATAACGACCGTGCGCTCTTCTCCGGGCGCAAGGTCAACGCTTGCGAAATCAACAA
The DNA here is from genome assembly GCA_016284515.1 of Kiritimatiellia bacterium. Lineage (GTDB taxonomy): Bacteria > Verrucomicrobiota > Kiritimatiellia > RFP12 > UBA1067 > UBA1067. The sequence goes on from JAEEOY010000094.1 coordinate 21,884, forward strand.
GCTCTTTTTTAGGCATTTCCTCGCCCGGAGAAGTTGGCTTTGAGACATAGCACTGAACAACCTCTCTTCCTCGCATCGTCCCTGCATTGCGGACCACGACGCTCCATTCGCCGTCATGATGCCGCAACACTGGCCTGTACTCAAAGCGCGTATACGAAAGGCCAAAACCAAATGGATATCTGACCTTCGTTTTGAAATGGTCGAATCCCCGGTAGCCCACCCAGATTCCGTCCGCATAAGTCTCGACTGGCCACTCGCGCGTCCATGATTTGGGCTTCATAGGACCTAGCCCGGGAAATGTCTCCAGTCCCATCCTGTGGCTCGGCCAGTCATGCAGCGTCTGGCCGAATGTAAAAGGCAAGCGCCCCGAAGGATTGACGAGCCCGAGGACTGTCTCCGCGAGGACCCTGCCGCCGAATTCGCCTGCGTACCATGTGAAGAAGATCGCCCTCGCCTTGTCGTGCCATTCTTCCACGCTAACAGGCGTTCCGCACGTAATCGCAACCACGAGGTTTGGATTGACCGTCGCGACTTCGCGTATCAGGTCTTCCTGGCACTGGCCCGGAACGCTCTTGAGCCATAAGTCGCGCCTGTCAGAAAGCTCCCCGTTCAACGATCGTCCGTTGCCCCCCTCTCGATCAAGGGAATGGTCTAAGCCCCCGCAAAATACAACAAAGTCGCATTCCCTGGCAGCCTCGATAATAGGTCTTGCTTCCATCCCTGGTACACTTATGGCATCCTCACGTCCCTGATTCTCGAACCGCATGCCAGGCGCGAAGACCACATTTTCCCTTCCAAAGACCTCGCAGAACCCCTCAAGCGGCGTAATTTCGCGGGCAGCCTTTATCGCACCAGACCCACCGCGCGAGAATAAATCCGCCCCGTCGTACATCGAATGGTACTGGTCGGCGTTAGGCCCCGCGATGCAGACCTTGTATTTCCTCTTTCCATCCAACGGAAGGAATCCGTCGTTCTTCGCCATGACGAGCGACTCCGCTGCCGCACGATGCGCAAGATCCATATGCGCCTCGCTCCTGAATGCGGCGGCACATTCCGCTGCGTTCCGCTTGTCGGACTCGCTGCCGCCATCAAACGCCCCTACACGAAAATAGAGTCTCAGCGCTCTTCGCACGGCATCCTCAAACCTGGCGCGGCTAACGACGCCCTGCCGGACAAGATCAACTTCCTTTCTATCGCGCTCAGGATCTTCTTTGCAGTTTGTCTCTATCGTCGTCCCTCCGTTCATGGCCTTGACGTCGTCGTACCATACGCCCCAGTCCGTGATTATAGCGCCGTCCCATTTCCATTCCCTAAGCGCAATGTCATTGAGGTTTGTGTTCCAGCTTGCATGGATTCCATCCAGCATAACCGCCGTGTTCATCATGGACCACGGCTTCCCTTTCTTTAGCGCGATTTCAAATGGACGCAGGTATATCTCTCGCGCCGCCCTTTCCCCGCAGAGGACGGTTAGTCTTCCGCGACACCACTCCTGGTCGTTGAAACACCAGTGCTTGGGGCAGGCAGCCACCTGTCTCGACTGTAGCCCTTCTATAAGCGCGGCGTTGATTTCTCCGCAGAGGACCGGATCTTCGCCGGCGTATTCGAAATTTCTTGCGGCAAGCGGTGAACGCGCAATGTTTAGCCCAGGTCCTAGCAGCATCCTACAGACACCGCCCGGATCGTCGTCGGGAAATACCGCGCGGGCTTCCGCTCCCATTGCCCTCCCGCCCTCCACGGCAAGTTCCTTGTCCCATGTTGCG
>JAEEOY010000095.1 GCA_016284515.1 Kiritimatiellia bacterium
TCAGATGCTGGCGCTTGAGCCCCGGCTTGTCGCGTCCGGCGCGAATCTTCGCGAGCGACAGCTCGTGCCCAGTGATCGCCGCAAGCGACAGCGACGTGCGCAGCACCTGGCCGCCGCCCTCGCCCATCGAGCCGTCTATAGTAATCAGTTCTTTCATTGCGCCCTTTGTTTAGCACATCCCGTGCCAACCCCAGTCAAAGACGCGCCCCGCCCCAGAAGCCGCAACCACTGTGCAGGGCGTATAATTCAATATAGCCGACTATAATTATATATAGCTGCTTGACTTCTCCCTCCCTGGAGTTTGGCTTTCATGCCTCAATTATGCTACCGGGCTCTTGTTGCTGTCAAGCGCGCGACAGAACTGGCTCGGATGGCTGGACTCGAACCGGCAACGGCCGCATTAACAGTGCGGCGCTCTGCCATTGAGCTACATCCGAATTGGTTGCGGGAGCCGGATTCGAACCGACGTTCTACAGCTTATGAGACTGCCGCTGGAACCACTCCAGTCAATCCCGCATTCTCGCAGACGCAACCGCAAGGCCTTTGCAACCCCACGTCGCGTCATTCTCCTAAACGCAATTCGCCGAACAGCGTTACACCTCCTGCACGGCGTCGTCCGGCTCGTCGCATCCGCGCCTCACGGCATATGCGCGCATGACGGGCGCGAACGCCGCATAGAACGCCGTCCACGTCCGTTCGTCCCCCCGCTCAATTCCCGAGCTGATCGAATCATCTATCGTTTCCATCTAAAATTCCCTTCTGTCTGGTGGGCCTGGCGGGAGTCGAACCCGCACTGTCTTGCACCTCAAGCAAGCGCCTCCTGCCAGTTGGGCTACGGTTCCGTGTGTTGTGAAAGATCAATGTATGCAAAGAGGCCGGTCCTCGCATGCGCGGGGCCGGCCTCTTCCTCCGACTGCTGAAGTATCCAGCAGGCTTCAGTTCACGAACCCCGAGCAATAGCGTCCAAGTCGCAGATTTAACATCCGCAACTTCGCGCGCATATTCTCTAAGTTCTTCTTCATTTGAATTTTCTTTTCCTTTCGGCTTTCACAGACATAAACGCATCAGGTCCGGAAACGTTACACCTGTTTTCGCAAATACTTAGTAGCACCGACCGTGCCAACGTCAAGTCACAATGAATGCAGGCAATTGCGGTAGCGGCCGTTGGGTCCGACTGTGCCGAAGTCCCTGCCGGCCGGACACGGCTTGTGATTCGGGTCCCGCCATTTTTCGCGCAGTGCGTCCGGAAGGTCCGTGCGGCATTCGCAGATGAACTCGTCGCAGAACGTGTAGGGGACGCGTCCGTCCGGAAGCGCCCGGATGCGCTCCTTCACCGACTCCCACTCGTCGCGCGTGATCATGAGGTCCGGACGCGTCCGTGCGCGCCCGCCGGCCATCATGGGTCCGAGCTGTATCGACTTCGCCCCCGAAAGCGCGGCGGCGGCGAAGATGTCCGCGGTCTCGGACATGTTCGCGCGCGTTACTGTAATCGAGACCGCGATCGGCCACTTGAGCTCCGCCGCGCGCGCAACGACCGCGAGGAGCCGCTTGAAGCTGCGCCGCGTCCCCGTCATTTCGGCGTAGGTGCGAAGCCCCTGGAGCGACGTGGCGAGGTGGACGCGGCGCCGCTTGAACTTGCGCAGCAATCTCTCGTCGAGACGGCTCGCGTTCGTGAAGAGCGAAAGGCGCACCTCGGGCATCTCATGCCGCGCGTAGTCGATGATCTCGAAAAGGTCTTTCCTGAGGAGCGCCTCCCCGCCGGTGAAGAGGATTTCGTCTACTCCGTCCGCGGCGCACTTGTCGAGGAGGCGCTTCCATCCGGCGGCATCGAGCTCGGGTTTCGCAAGCTCCGGGCGCTCGTGCCAGACGCAGTAGCAGTAGGGACAGCGGAAATTGCACTTCGCCGTCAGCTCCAGCGTCATGTGGTGAGGGAAACGCGTCATTCGTCGGAAACCTGGATGTCTCCGCCTTCCTCGAACACGGGCTTCTTTTCGTTCTTGGCGTTGGGCTTCGGCTCTGGTTCCGGCTCGGTCTCTGGCAACATCACACCGGCAGTTATGAAATCTTCGCTCTTTTCATTCGTCTCGTTCGACTTCTCCGGCTCGATGAGGTATTTGCCGCGCACGGCGGGATTCCTGCCGCGCTTCTCGTTGCCGGAATTCGGCTTCTGCTCCTGCTGTGTACAGGGGACATCGCCCATCGGCGTTGCCGGGGAATTGTAGCGGCATCCAGGAATCACCGTAGCGACGAGTCCGGCAAGGAGCCCGCCGAGAGCCTTTCCCGACGAGACCATCTTCGCTATCGCCCTCTGCCGGGCCTGGCTTTTCTTCGAGAGCTTCATTTCCGTCTCCTTTCGTGCATGCTACCTACCGTCCGTGCTGAATCATAGTGGCGACGCTGGGCGCGGGCCTGCGAGAGAAGCATGGAGAATCCGTTCTCGACCCTGCATCCCGCAGCCGCCGCGCGAGCCATGAGCGGAGTCGTCTCCGGCACGTAGCGAAGGTCGTAGACAAGTTCGCGCCCTGTAAACTTGTAGTCGGGAATTGGATCCACCGGCGTCGCGTTGACGAGGATGTCGAATTCCTGAGGCGGCGTCTCGCGGTGGAACACGCGGAACTTCGCGCCGAGCGTCTTAAGTGCGACTTTGACCGCCTGCGCCGCGCCGCCGTCGCCGAGAAGCGCGACCCTGCGCCCCTTTACCTCGCCCGCAAACGCTACGAGCGCTTCAGCAAAGCCCTCGACGTCCGTGTTGTATCCAACGTACTTCCCGTTTTCGCAGACCACCGTGTTCACCGCGCCCACCTTCTTCGCGAAGGGATCGATGCGGTCGAGGAGCGGCATGATCTCAAGCTTGTGCGGAATCGTCACCGCCATCCCCTTCATCCCCATCGCCTTCATGAAGTCGAACGCCTCGCGCGCAGTCTTCGCCGGGAACGGAACCATCACCGAGTCTTCGTCCTCCGCCGCAAACGCCGCGTTGTTGATCTCGGGCGAACGCGTCTTCTCGAGCGGCCAGCCGGTGACGCCATAGAGCGTCGCGAAACGCGAGACGGAACGGAACCTAAAATCGCGCACGAGTTCGTACGGCGTGACGTGTCCGATTGCTCCCAGCTTGCCGACGGACGCATACGTCCAGAGCAAACCGAATCGAGCCGCGAGCGCACGGGTAGCAAATCCCTGCGCGCCCATGGCGCATACGACGCGCGGAACATCGCCCAAATCTTCGGCAAACACCTTCGCGACGTCGCCAAGGTTCCGCGGCATGAACGCGACCTTCGCGACATCGCCGCTCTTCGCAAGCTCGCGCAGCTTCGCCTTGAGGTTCTTCACCGGGCCGTCGAACTTGTGGAGCGACCTGACGACATTCGCGCCGGCTTTGTGCGCAAGCGCAACAAGCTTCTCGTCGCCGAAGCCTTCCTCGAAATCAACATAATCAAACCAACCCTCTGCGACCATTGCGTTCTTTGCGGCTAAAATCTTTTCGAAAAACTTCACCCTCTCCGCTTCATCGCCCTCGAACGCGCCGCCATCGCATTTGCGGCGGAACGTGAGCAGACACGGCACGTGCCATGTCGCCTCCTTCGCAAGCATCGCCGGGAACTTTGCAACCTTCGCGCGTTCGCTCTTCTTGAGCAAGTCGACGCGAAGCTCCACCATGTCGGTGAAGTAGCGCTGCGACCTGTACTGCTCGATGTCCTCTTCAAGCGTCGCGCCGGTGAGTGCAAGGCAGATCTTGGAGCGCTCCGCTTCCGCAGTGAGGAGCGCGTCCATTACAGCGATTGCCGTAACAGCCTCTACGACAGGAACGGCGCGACGGACGATGCACGGGTCGTGGCGTCCCTTCATCGAGAGCTTCGCCGGCTTCATCGTCGCAAGGTCGACGGAGTCCTGCTCGACGAACACGGTGGGGGTCGGACGCATCGCCACGGTGAAGCAGACAGGCATCCCGTAGGTGCGTCCGCCCATGATGCCGCCCTGCTGATTCGTCTCCGTCCCGACAAGGCCGTTGTCACTTACGGAGAACTGGTCATTGTACTTCGATCCTGGAGTAGTGCCTATGAATTCGCACCCAAGGACTTCGCCGAAGACGACGCCCTTCACGCCGGGGACGCCGAACACTGCGGCAGAAATATCCGTTTCGAGTCCGTCGAATAGTGGACCTCCGAGCGCCGGCGGAAGCCCGGAAATGGTGCATCCAATCATTCCTCCGACGGAATCGCCGGCATTGCGCGCCTTGAGGATTGCCTTTTCGTAGTCCGCGTCTTTCCCACAGACTACGTTGCCAAGCGCCACGATCTGCGCCTGGACGAATATTCCGCGCCGCGCGAGATATTCGAGGCACAGCGCGCCTGTCGCGCAAAGAGGCGCGGTGAGGCGTCCGGAGTTCTTGCCGCCGCCAGTCGGGATTCGCCCCATCTCGATCCACTGGCCGAAGTCGGCGTGCCCAGGGCGCGGAATCGTGCGCTCCGAGCCGTAGTCGCCCGGGCGCATGTCGCGGCTCGCGATCTCGCCGACGATCGGCTCGCCGGTGGTCACGAGGTCCGCGGCGTTTCCGCCGCGGCACTGGACATCGCCAATCGCGGCGACGCCACTGCGCCAGAGCACCTCGTCCGTCTCGCGGCGCGCGGTGGAGAGCTTGTCGCGTCCGGGCGCGCGGCGCTCCATGAACTCGGCGAGCTTCTTCGCGTCGACGCGAACGCCCGCAGGGAAGTTCTCGACGGTGAATGTCATCTTCTGCGCGTGCGACGCTCCGCGGACGTCGAGCCTGAGAAAGTTGCCAAAGCTCATTTCAGCCCCTTCCCGAACTGAGATTTCGCGTGTACGCCCTCTTCGAGCGCCTTGTGCATACGGCCGCGGTCGTTCGCGGCAAGTGCGCCGCGGAAGTCGTCGAGGCGCGCGATGTAGCGCTCGAGTATCGGGAGAAGCGCGTCGCGGTTCGCGAAGAAGAGCTCAGTCCACGTGTCCGGATCCGGAGCGCCGACGCGAGCCATGTCGCGGAAGCTTCCGGCGGAGTATCCGACGTGGTCCCTTGCGAGCGGCTCGCGCACGTATGCGGACGAGATAAGGTGGCAGAGCTGGCTGGTGAAGGCGATCATCTCGTCGTGGTGAGCGGGGTCGGTGTAGACGATGCGCGCGAAGCCCATCTCCCTGAGAAGGCGCTCGAGCATGTCGAGAGGTGCGCGTCCGTAGGTGGGATAGGGGGTCAATATCATCGACGCGCCGTCGAAGAGCGAGGCGTCGGAGTTTTCGTATCCGTTCTTCTCCTTGCCGGCCATGGGGTGTCCGCCGACGAAGACCCAGCGCGCCTCGTACGCGTATTTCCTGAGGTCGCGGCACACTGTACCCTTCACGCCCGTCGCATCGACCACGACTGCGCCTTCCTTGAGGCGCGGCGCGATCGCGTCAATGACGGGCACGACGGCGGACGGAGGCACGGCGACGAAAACGACGTCTGCGCCCTCCACTCGGAAATCATCCCCCTTGTCGAAAATAAGCGCGTCGTGACCTGCGCGACGTGCGGCTTTCTCGAACGACCCCCCGATCAGTCCTTTGCCTATTACCGCTATTTGCATGGCTGCTTGCGGAGCTCCCGTATGCAGTTGTTGTGGTTGAGATTGTCGAGGCGTCGCCGGGGCCTTGTCACTGGCCGACCGCGAGTCGCGCGGCGAGGCGCTCGGGGAGGCCCGCGAGGCGGATCCTCTCCTGCGCGGCCTCGATGTCGTACGCGAGGCGGCGGTAGCGCACCGTGCGTTCCTTCGGATCGAAGATAACGTACGTCGCGCGCGGGTCGCCGTCGCGCGGCTGGCCGACGGAGCCGACGTTTATGAAATACTTCCTGCCCATGGGCAGGGTGAAATCCTGGGCGTCGATGCGGAAGACTCCGTTCATCGACTTCTCGTAGATCATCGGACAGTGCGTGTGCCCGTGGAAGCAGACCGGCGTCTTCTGGTTGAGGAAGTTCGCCTCGGCCTGCAGGTTGTCGAAGACATAGCCGAAGTTCTCGGGGTTGTCCATCGTCGAATGGACAAGCGTGATTCCCATCTGCGTGCGCGTGAAAGGCAGGACGCGGAGCCACGACAGCTCGTCTTCCGAAAGCTGCCTGCGCGTCCATTCGACGACCGCGGCCGCCGCGGGGTTGAAGTCGTCGAGGTTCTGCTGGGAGGCGACGTAGAAATCGTGGTTGCCGACTACGACGGGGCATCCGAGTTCGCGGATTATGTCCATGCACTCATGAGGGCAGGCGTTGTATCCGACGACATCGCCGGTGCACAGGAAGTCGGTGACACCCTGTGAACGGCAGTCTTCAAGGACGACGTTCAGGGCGTCGAGGTTGGAGTGGATGTCTCCGAGAACTGCAAACAGCTTTGACATTTACTTTGCGAGCACCGCACTTGCGATCTGAAGGTCTTCGACGGTGGTGATCTTGAAGTTAGGAGCGTGGTTTTCGTATATGCGGACGGTCTCGCCGGCGAGCTCCACCGCCTGGCAGTCGTCCGTGACTTCGTTCTTGCCGAGCTTTGCGTAGGCGTCCTTCAGGACCTTGATCTGGAAGGCCTGAGGGGTCTGCACCGCCCACAGCTTCGAGCGGTCTTCAGTGCCGGAGACGGTCGAGCCCTTCTCCACGCGCTTTACCGTGTCGGTCATGCGGCGCCCCACGGTCACAGCGGGGACGCGCTTCACGAGCTTTGCGACCTCGGCGATCACGTCGGGCTTGATGCACGGCCTCGCGCCGTCGTGGATCATCACGTAGCGCGTGTCGATGTCGCACGCCGCGAGACCGGCCATCACGGACTCCTGGCGCTTGTTGCCGCCGGGCACTATCGCCTGGAGCTTGGAGATGCCGAACATCCTGACGACGGCCTTCGCGGCGAGCTGCTGGTCCTTGCGGACGACGAGGATTATCCTGTCGACCTCAGGGCAGCGCTCGAACGCAATCAGCGACCATGCAACCACAGGCTTGTTGCCAAGGCTGAGAAACGCCTTGTCGGTTCCTGCCCCCATCCGCTCGGACTTTCCGGCGGCGACGATTATCGCTGTAGTCATACCAGGTTCCTCCCGCAGCACTTTTTGTATTTCTTGCCCGAGCCGCAGGGGCACGGGTCGTTCCTTCCGACAGTGGGCGAGGGGGCGTGCGGCATCGCCATGCGGTTCATGGCGGCGGCAGCGCCCGGACGAGACATCATGCTCGCGAAAACGTCCCCGATCGTCTTGGGCGCGGCCTGGGCCTTCGCCTCGCGCTCCTCCTCGCGAGCCGCGGCGGCCTCGCCTTCGGTGACTGTAATCTCGGACGCGTTGGTGCGGACGGCCGAAGCCGCGATCATGCGCTGGATGCGAGCGCCCGTGGCGCTCCTGAACTGCGCAGAGACGACCTTCGACTTGATCGTCGCGATGAGCGTCTCGAACATGCCGAACGCGTCCTTCTTGTACTCGATCAGCGGATCGCGCTGGCCGTAGGCGCGGAGGTTCACGCCCTGGCGGAGGTCGTCCATCGCCCTCAGGTAGTCCTGCCACTCGCGGTCGATTACGTTGAGGAACACGCCGCGCTCCATGTACGGGAGCGTATCCTGGTCCTCTGCCGCGCACTTCGACTCGTACGCCTCGGCGACGCGCTTGAAGACGAGGTCGCCTGCAAGGCCGGGCGTTCCCATGAGCGGCGCGATCTCCTCCTCCGACACGGCGATCGGGAAGGACACGCCGAGCCAGTTCATGAAGTCGACGAGAGAGCCGTCCTTCGGACTGAAGAGATAGCGCTCGGCCTGCGTCTGGATGAGGTCGTTCATCACGTCGAGGATGAGCGAGTGCACTTCCTCGGGCTTGCCCATGAGCACTTTGCCCCTGAGCTCGTAGACGATCGTGCGCTGCTTGTTCATCACGTCGTCGTACTCGAGCGTGCGCTTTCTCACCGCGAAGTGCTGCTGCTCGACGCGGCGCTGCGCCGTCTCGACGGAGCGGTTGAGCCACTTGTGCTCCATCACCTCGCCTTCCTTGAGCCCGAGCCTCTGCATGATGCCCGAGATCTTCTGGGAGCCGAAGAGGCGCATGAGCTGGTCTTCGAGAGAGATGAAGAACTGGGAGCTGCCGGGGTCGCCCTGGCGAGAGCAGCGTCCGCGCAGCTGGCGGTCGATGCGACGCGACTCGTGGCGCTCAGAGCCGATGACGTGGAGACCGCCGACTTCGGGCACTCCCTCGCCGAGCTTGATGTCGGTGCCTCGTCCGGCCATGTTCGTCGCGATCGTGACCGCGCCCTTCTGTCCGGCGAGCGCGACGATCTCGGCCTCGCGCGCGTGGTTCTTCGCGTTCAGCACCTCGTGCGGAATGTGCGCGAGCTTGAGCATCCTCGAAAGAATCTCTGACGTATCGACCGTCACCGTACCGAGGAGGATCGGCTGGCCCTTCGCGTGGCGCTCGGCGACATCCGCGACGATCGCCTTGTACTTCTCGCGCTGCGTGCGGTATATCTGGTCGTTGCCGTCGATGCGGTTCACCGGCTTGTTCGTCGGGATCGAGACGACGTCGAGCTTGTAGATCGACTTGAACTCGCTCGCCTCCGTCTCGGCCGTGCCCGTCATGCCGGCGAGCTTCTTGTAGAGGCGGAAGTAGTTCTGGATCGTGATCGTCGCGAGCGTCTGCGACTCCTTCTCGATCTCGACGCCCTCCTTCGCCTCGACCGCCTGGTGGAGTCCGTCGGACCACCTGCGCCCGGGAAGGACGCGGCCCGTGAACTCGTCGACGATGTAGACGTGGTTCTCCTGCACGACGTAGTCGACGTCGCGTTCGTAGAGGCAGTAGGCCCGGAGAAGCTGATCGACGACGTGCACGCGGTCGGACTTCTCGACGAACGCGGACTGCGTGTCGCGCCTGCGCTCGAGCCTCTCCTGGTCGGAGAGCGACGTGTCGCCGTCAATCGCGCTCATCTCCGCCGCGAGGTCGGGGAGGACAAAGAGCTTCGGATCCTCGGGGCATATCTTCTCGCATCCCTTGTCCGTGAGCGACACCTCGCGCGTCCGCTCGTCGATCGTGAAGTAGAGCTCGTCCTTGAGCTCGCGCGCGTGCTCCTTGCGCATCTCGGAGAGCATCTGGAGCTCGACGTCCTCGTGCATTTTGCGGACCTCGGCGTTCTCGAGGAGATGCATGAGCTGCTTGTGCTTCGGCATCGAGTGGTAGACCTGGTAGATGCGGTCCTTCACCTTCTCGATGTCGCCGGACTCGAGCGCCTTCTTCGCCTCCTGGATGAGGTCGTTGCACTGCGCGGTCTGCACGCGCACGATCGCTGACACCATCGGATTCAGCGCCTGGTAGATGTGCGAGGTGGAGAGCGTCGCGGGACCGGAGATGATGAGCGGCGTCCTCGCCTCGTCGATGAGGATGGAGTCCACCTCGTCGACGATCGCGAAGTTGTGCCCGTTCTGCACCACGTCCTCGGGACGCTGCGCCATGCCGTTGTCGCGCAGGTAGTCGAAGCCAAACTCGCTGTTCGTCCCGTAGGTGATGTCGCAGGCGTACTGAGCGCGGCGCTCCTCGGAGTCCATCGAGTTCTGGATGCACCCCACCGTAAGGCCGAGGTACTTGTAGAGATGGCCCATCCACGACGCGTCGCGCCTGGCGAGATAGTCGTTCACCGTGACGAGCTGCACGTTCTTCCCGGCAAGGGCGTTGAGGTAGAGCGGAAGCGTCGCGACGAGGGTCTTGCCCTCGCCCGTCTGCATCTCGGATATCTTGCCCTGGTGGAGAACGATGCCGCCGATCAACTGGACGTCGAACGGAACCATGTTCCAGGTGAGGGTGTGCCCGCAGACCTCCTCGGTCGTCCCACACAGATGGCGGCACGCGTTCTTGACGAGTGCAAATGCCTCGGGTAGAATGTGGTCGAGCGACTCGCCCTTCGCGACGCGATCCTTGAACTCCTGCGTAATTCGCGGAAAATCCTCATCCTTGAGGTTTTTCGACTGATATTCCGCCTCGATACGGTTGATTTCGCGCACGATCGGCCAGAGCTTCTTGAGCTCGCGGTCGTTCTTCGTTCCGATAATATATTTCAAAAGATTCATTATACGGGATATTATACCAAAAATTCGGCGGTCCATGTGGAACGAATGAAAAGTGTGAATTGGCGACAAATGAATGCTTCACGAAATACGGCAGGCGTGAAAGTGGCGCGGAGACCTCGATTGTCGCGGGGCCGTCGTAGACCTGCCCGTCGTCGGCGCTCCACTTCCCGGGCGGAAGTACGACCTTGCGTGATGTCGCGCCTTTCTTCAACACCGGCGCGACAAGCAGTTCGTCACCCATCATGAACTCGTCGATGATTCCGGCATAACCCATACCGGGATAATTGTATTCGAGATTGCGCAGAATCGGCTCTCCGTCCTTCCCGGCCTTTTCTGCAAGAGCGGCGATGCGCGGCGCAAACTTCTGACGCAAGGCAAGCGTCTTGGAGAAAATCGCCTGGTGCTCCGCATCGAGCACGCGCCAAGGCGAGGCGGAGATTTGCATCATCGGACAAAGGGCGTGAATCTGCGCGGAGCGAATGAAGAGCTCCTGCTCGAACGGCGAGCCCGGTATGAACGCGATCCAGTCGCCACCGCCAACCATGTCGGGACAGATAAACGGCTGCCCGAGGAGCCCTGCGCCGATCATATCCGCGACAATCCTGTCGAGCGCACTCCATTCATGCTTCTTGTCATGGAGCCGCACAACGACAGGCGCTTGCTGCATGCGCCATGTATTCCTGATCTCGCTAAACGAATACTTGAGCGCGTAGGCGCAGTATCCATTGTTCAATGAGCCGCTTGTGGCCTTTGGATCGAACGCACGGCGGTCGCTGAGGTCGTATGCGCCGAGGTCTGCGCCGTCAAGCTTGAAGCCGTCCACGCCAAAGTCCTTCACAAGTCCATCCAACGTCTCCGCGAACCAAGCGTTCGCGTTCGGATGCGAGAAGTCGAGAAATGCAGAGTAACCGTTCCACCAACCGCACGCCTTGGGCTTCTCCTTGAAGCTATACTCCCCTTCGCCGGGAACGGCTTTGCTGACATCGGTGAGGAAGCCACCCCTGGTCGGATATCCGCGAACGTCGTCCGGATTCTGTCCCCACGCGATCCGCCGAAACGCCGGTGTGTCCATGCCGACATAGGGACACATCCACAGCATGACCTTAAATCCCATCCGGTGAAGTTCGTCGACCATTCCCTTCGGATCGGGAAAGCGGTCTGCGTCGAACTTCCATACACCATATCCCGTCTGCCACGTGTCGTCGATCATGATGACGCCGGGCGAGATGCCGTGCGCGACCATCGACCGCGCGTATTCAAGAATGTCCTTCTGGTTCTGGTGGTATGTAAGTTCAATCCACGTGTTGAGCTGGGGAGAGGTGAAGAACCGCGCATCGGGAGCGCGACCCGACGGCGGGAACCAGCGACGCATCGCGTAACGGTACGCACCCGCAAGAGTCCGTTCACTGGCCATCTCAACAATGACTGGCGAGTCCGCGTCCATCGTGATCACCCCGCCTTTGACGACAATCTCGGACTGTTCATCCGCCCAGATCACGCGTCCCCTGTCGGAAACAAGCAACGACGCACACTGGTTTGAGTAGTTCCGCCGCCGAAGGTCAATCTTCAAATCCGTCTTCGCCGTGAAAGGCATGTTCGTGCCGAAGAAGTTCGCCGCACCCCACCAATTCTCGCCCGGCTCCATGTCCACCGTACGTATGTCTGCAAAAGCCGCCAACGAAACGACTGACAAAGTGAAAGTAATAGAAATAGTATTTTTCATCATGATCCCTTGTTTAATACCATCATTTATTCTACAGTTAACATTATCGAACGGAAACATTCAATCTCGTCTTTTGTGACGCCACAATCGAGAAGATATAGTTCAACTCGTCGGTTCCATGTGTCATTCTCGCCGCCATACTTCCCGAATCCCTGGTTGAAATGCGACTCGCGGCACCAGTACTTCGGGTCGTCATGTACGTCATCCGGGATGTTTGGATAGAAAGTAGATTCCCAATCAGTCTCAACATCATGGCGAGCAACGCCCAAGACACTAAGCAACACATATGCAAGAGACCCTGTCCTGTCCGCGCCACCAATACAATGAAAATAAATTGGATAGTTCTTTCTGTCGCAAAAAAGCCTAAAATTTTCTGCCATGGCCTTCTTGCCCTTGTCAGTAAAAATGGCACCATAACATTCCGATGGATTTTTTATGTACTTTACATTTGCGCCAAGCGGAGACTCGTTCATATTAGCTGTCTCCCCATCGCTTCGTAAGTCAAGGTCTGTTCGAACACTGAGTGTGCTCGTCAGATATTTGATATCCTCCAGCATGAGTCTGTTTCTTCCAGGAGACTCGCCCGTCACGCTATTATCGTTTAGCCCTTGACCTCGAAAGGCCATTCCTTGTCTTACTCGTCGCCCATCTAAAGTTCGCCAACCACCAATATCTCGGATATTTGCAACCCTTCCCTCTATCGCAATCCACCGAGGTGCAACATCCTCAGTAAAAAACGAGGCAATTCGCGAACGAACTAAGACTTTACTCTCACTACACCCATGGCGAATTCCGCAATCAAAACCACAACGTCCGCGCGTCGTGACGCGCCAAAAGTATTTTTCGCCTATTTCGAGGTTGGCCATGGGAACAGTAAAAGACACTTCTCCCGCCCCATCCTTCTTGCCGATTTCTCGACCTGTAACAGCGTCAACCTTGTCTGTTCTGGCATACCAGATTCTCGCGTCAAAAAGATCAGGCGACTTACCAATCTCTATCTTCCAGGGACCCGCCTCGCAACCGGTTGTCGTCCACCTCAAGACCAGCGGGCTTGCCTTTCTCCATAGTTTGTCATGCCGGATTACTTTATCCCCATTTCTATCGTCACGAAACAAGTGTATACGATCAGCGAGAGTCTCAATAGACATTACTTTCTTCTGCATGTCTGGCACAAGCGGGACAACGCAGTCTTGCGAAGGAGAAACAAGCTCAATGTCTGCGAGAGCAGTGGAGACGGCAACTGAGACTGCAATTGAAGCAATTCCCGACACTACTCTGTATTTTCTCATCTTGCGGATTCCTTTAGCAGTTGCTTGAGTTCGTCGTACCATGCGTCGGTATCGACTTCCTCAGGCGTCAGATAGAGAAGACGCTCCTTGATGTTCTGCGGAAGCGGCAACGGCAGAGGAACAACCTCCGGCGGCTTGAAGTCGGGTCCGCGGAAATATATTGGCGAAGCGGCGGAAACAATCGAAGTCTTCCCGTCCTTGCGGACCGAGCGCAAAGTGGCGACATACCAGGCGTTCTCCTTCTCGGCAAACTCGACGTCGAACGAGAACTTCCCGTCCGCTGGCGCGACGAACTCCCTTTCGGCGAAGGCTTCGCCGTTGCGGACGACTCGCGCAATGAAACGCTTGCCGGGCTCAGCGTAGGCGTCGACCTTCATGCTGTGCTTTCCCTCGCCAGGCAGGAGCTTGTCGCCGCTCGCATGCCCGTCGACGTCGAAAAGGACCGCGTTGCCTTCGTAGGAGACCATCGTCCGTCCGGCGCGGAACGCCTCCACGATGGAGGGGCCGTCGATCTTGTCGAGTTTCGCAAACGTCGCATGCGACGAGCCGGGCGTCCGGCCGACATCAAACGAGGCGTCGCTCGAACCGGAGCACGCGAGCGTATAGCCCTTGTTCAGAAGGCGGTACCAAAACTTCTCCGCGCGGTCTTCGGGGAAATAGAAGAAGTCCACGACCGGCACCATGTCCGGACGGCAGAGGAGCCACATCATCAGTTCGTTGTTGATCATGCCGTACATCTTGCGTCCATTTTTGGAATCGGTCCGAACCACGTCGCCGTAGATCGGGTGCACCGGCACGGCGAGTCCGCCGCGCGCGTAGATCGTCTTCTCCGCGAGCTCGATGTTTGTGACCTTGTCCTCCCTGTAGCCGTGACCGAAATCATTCGGCGTGAGCGGCGGACAGTTGACGCTTCCGAAATGCCCGTAGATGTTCTTTGGAAACTCGTTGTTGACGCGAAGGAACAGCTTGCTGTCCGAGAGGTATTCCGCGAGGGCGTTGAAGTCGACGGGATAGCTGTCGTTTGAATGGCGTCCGGCGAGATAGATCCAGTCGTACCGCTGGGCGCGGCAGATGAAGTCCATCTGCTGGAGGTTGGCCTTGTAGAAGTCCTCGCCGTGGATGATGTGCGCGTGGAAGTCGCCCTTGTACCATCCGCGCTCGCGCAGCTCGGGGAAGTCGCGCATCTCGACGACCTTCACCTCGCCCGTCGCCGTAAAGCAGTATTCGCCGAGCGTCCAGAAGTGCCGGTTGCGCTCGTGCCAGACGCCCTTCGCGGTCTTCATGCTCCCGACCTGCACGCCGGCTATGTCGAAGCCCCGGATCAGGTTTCCCGAATCGGTGACGACAAGCTGCGCGGGATGCCCGAGATCGCCGTGCACGACGCGGCGCGCGGGATCTGGACGCGACCACATGACGAAGTCGACGTCGCCTTTCGCGGGGACTTCCAGCCACGGACGGTACACCTCCTCGAATCCGTCGGCCATCGACTTGAGGCAGTATACGCCCTGCACGGGAAGCGTGATTTCGTAGCGACCCTTCTCGTCCGCCTGCGCAATCTGCCCGCAGTTCGACACCACCCACGCGCCGGGCTGCGTCTTGCCGCGCACCACGCACGGATGGAACGCCTCGTCCGCAAGCGCCGCTCCCGCCGCCAGCGCGACTACTACAACCAATGCTCTTCTCATAGCTTCTCCTTTCCGTGTTATCCTATACTATTTTGCGTATTCCAGCCAGTCTGCAGAAAGTAATCCGCAAGGTCCATCAGGGCCACTGACCGCCAACCAGAAACGCATATCCCACTTGCCACCGTCTGGCTTGCCAAGCATCGGCTGGACCGATGTACTTACGGCAATTTCAAGCAGCCCCTTCTTTCCCGCAAGATCAACTGGAACATCCCACTCAAATGGAGCCCAAGCCCGAACGCCTAGATCTCTGCCAGCGAATTTCACATGTGCAACCCGTCCGCCTGTTGCAATGCGCAACCGCGCTCGAGCCGCTTTCGGGGCAATCACTTCAGCAGACCATGTGGCAGTGCCAGTAAAATCGCCCAGCCCATATGCCTCAAGCGACCCGAGCTTCACCTTGCCCTGCGAAAGCGGCATTACCGCACCGTTCAACACAGCAAAGCTCCCTGTCAGGAAAAGTGCAGGAAGGAAGAAGTTGTTGTCCGCCTCTCCAGACGATATCGTGAACCGATGCTCACCCTCAGCGAAGCCCATCGGAACCGTCTGGGAGTAAAGAGGATTGTAGCATGGGCGCAGGGTGTTGCACGGCTCTGGCGAAACAACTTTTACACCGTCCATATCAAAAGCATAGGGTTCGGCGACATGGCGAATCACGGTGTCGCCTTTCGCAGGCTGCTCGTTGAGTCCGATCGGACGCCCAGAAGCAGTTACCGCATAGCTCATTGCGCAGTTGCGCGTAACAACGCGAACATCCTCCAACGGGGCTGCAACCCTGACAATTCCATTCTTCTGCTCATCGAAATTCACCCGATGAATGTTAGGCGCGCTTAGAGAGAGAGACCAGTCGACATCCGCAAGGGAAGTTGTCGCCGAGGGAGCTGCCACAGCATCCCGGAGTGCGCCCACGGCGAACAGGGCGATTCCGCGAGCGGGCAACCAGAACTCGGCCCTGTCCTTCCCCCTTGCCGCAACCAATGTACGATCAGAAAACGCTCGCAGGTTGATTGCCGCCGACGAACCGTCTGAAAAAGTGCGCAGAGCGACATCTGTGGCAACGGATCCATCCAACTCCAGAACAGAAAACGACGACGGCATCCGTTCGCAGCAAAGCGCCAGCGCCTCTGCTACAGTCAATCCCGCCCGACCTGTGCGCTCTTCTTCATAACGACCATCTGCACGACAGGCGAAAACAAGCGGAAGATTAGTTGCCTCGTCTTCGTCCACGAGACGGACTGCAAACTGGTTACGCTCTAGCCGCTGAAGCAGTCCGTAGAGGTTTGGCCCAGGAGTCTCCTTCGTTCGTCCAGCAATGGCCAGCTGCGACGCAAGTCGATTGGGGTAGCGCACAGCCACCTCGCGTTCAGCGACAGTTTTCTTCGCCCATTCAGCAGCGACACGAGCTTCGTCCGCAAGCACACGTGCATGACTTTCATACCAAGGATGAATCGGTCCCGTTGGAGAGAGATACCCGTGCTTCTCGATAAGCCCCCTCTCGTCCATCACATCCATGCAAGTGATATAGCGGTCAATGCCATGGAAGGCGCACATCCACATTCCAAACCGCAAAGTGGCCGGCACATGGTTCGCGGGTCCACACGCAAAGAGTTCGGCAAGCCCGCCGTTCCCTCGATGTAGCACCGCCTGTCGAGCAAGATTGTATGTCACCCATTCAATTGCCGGGCCAGAGTCCACACCATAGGCAGAGAAGATCTCGTCCATGCCCGGCAGCGACTCACCACGAAGACACTGAATCGGATTGCCGTTGCACCGAGCTGAGCCGTAGATTTCGTTCTCCGAGATCATGTGCCCCGTCAGAAAGACTCCATGCGCATCGCACCAATCGCGTAGCTGATCAAAGTAAGCCGCGCGGAACCGTTTTCCCATCAAATCGAGGTAAACAGTCCACACATCTCCTTCCTTGGTATCCAGCCATTTCTCCACCTCGTCTTTCAGCTCACGTCCGGTCACTGCCAAGTATTCACCCTCCAATCCTGAGTACTTCCGAAACGTGACAATGGGTTTGCCATCTGGGAAGGTGACATCCGTTGGATGTCCAGGTTCGTCAGTGAAGATTCCAAGAACCGTCTTGTTGCCAAACCATCTGGCAAGACGCCGCGCATAGACATCGTGAGTCAGCTCGATGAAACGCTTCACTGCCGCGGGTTCGCACACATTGACCCATCCGGCAGGCGCAAGCGCGGACGTCCAGCGATATGTCCCGTTCTGATTGCGATACACTCCGTATTCGGCGTAACGCCATGCATCGTTCTCGCCTGGCACACGACCTTTGCACGTACCGCTCGGCCAGTTGTATTCATCGTACAGCCAAACCTTCATGCCACGCTTCTCGGCCTCGTCGCAAAACCATTCGCACACCGCCAACCACTCTTCCCCCATGTACTCGAGCTCAAGTCCACTCCGTGCGTACACAAGGAAGGAGTCCATCCCCTGAGCTTGGATGGACGCCACTTTCTCTCGCACATCGGACTCTGAAGGATTGCCAGAAACAGCAACAAACGGAATCATTCCGTCACCACGGACCAACGGTTCCGCCGCGGCTGCACAAAACGAGAAAAGCGCAGCGGCTAAAATTAACATCATTATTCGAATTTTCATTCCTTGCCTAATATTTGATAGTTTATGCAGTACACTCATCCGACATCACTCACAAACGCTCGCGATAGCATTCAGTGTCCGAATCCCTTTTGCATCCCTTTTGCATCCCTTATTGCGATCAGCACCCGTTCCTGGTAGGGGAGCTGAAACTCAATGCCCTTCCGAATATCGCCAGAGGTCCATATTTCACCACCATATGGTGCGGAGAGAGATGCGTCCGTCACGGCATCCGTCACTATCCAGCGTCCTTCCTCCGCTACCGGCAGGGCGAGGCGCACCCGGCGTTCTGCGCCGCCAGCAATGAGGTTCACTACGAGGACGAGCTTGAAATCTCCACGGTCGATGACCTGCACATCCGCGCCCGCGATGTCGCCCAAGCCGTCAATGGGGACAAGTTCGGCAGTTTTCTTAATGCCGGCTGCCTCTAGTGCTGCCAGTATCGGCGCGGCATTGGTCGGCCCCGCATCGTAGAGGATGGCACCTGCCAGCTGTCCCTTCGCCTTGCGGCCATGCTCATCAAAGGAGAATGCCCGGCGATCAGCGACGACCACGCCACCGCGTGCCACAAAGGCTTCCAGTGCCACACGAACAGCCTCCGCCTCGAAGTCGGCTGCGGGAACGACAATCGCCTCGACTTCCGACGGCAACCGCCCCTCCGTCAGTTCGTCGTCAAAGGTGAACGTGACTGGATAAAGGGCGTGCAAAACCGCCGCGTAAGCACACGACATCGGCGTCTTTATCGGACGTCCGAACTTCGGTGCCATCGCCGCTGTTGTCTGCGAGTGGTAGATGGCCACACGCGGGGTCGGCGTGCGCGGAAATTCGGAAATCCGACCTTGGTACTTGGCAAGTTCCCGGCGAAAACGCCAAAAGGCATCCAGATCGCCAGTAGGCCAGTTGTAGGGGTTCAGCATGGCCTGTGATTTGTAGGATGGCGACAGGACGTTGGCCTTTGCCTCCTCAAATGTCGTCCATTCCTGTGCGCGCTTCTCCCAAATGTAGATGTGGGACCCTGCGATGCCGTGGAAGAACTCAAGCCACATTGAGGTCACATAGTCCGAGGCGCGCGACGAGACTCGCTTCCCGTCCTCGTAGCGGGCACAGTTGTGCTCGTCGTTGAAAACAGGCTTGCGCCCTCGCGTGATGGCTTGGAAAAAATCAAGGACATACCAGTGCCCGGATCCGGAGAACACGACAGCCTCCATCTCGTCTTTTGCCTTGAAGTTGTCCGTCCCTCCACCGTAGCCCCAGCCGCCCTCCAGTGTCAAGGCATCCAGCACCCCTGCTATCTTACGGTAGTCCATCATCCCGTTCCAGATATTGAATCCGGCGAGTTGTTCTGTAAAATAGACATTCGGTCTCTTGTCTATCGTGCGGATGTAGTCGCGCCATTCCGCCAGCACCTTGGCATAGCGCGTAGAGAGAAAGGCACACCACTCACTCCATAGACCCTTAAACTGCCCGTAATCGGCAATTCGCCCCAGCTCGTTGAAGTCCACGAAGTCTGTACCCCAAGCTGCGTTGGCGGCCCCGATGGTGCCGTATTGCGCCTCGGCTTGGGATGCGAAACCTCGCTTGTTGCACTTGCATTCGCACCCGTAAACGGATTCATTGAAGAGTTCCCAGAGACCTACGTTCAGACCCGCATCAAGCGCAAACTTGACACCCGTTTCAAAGTATGCGCGATAATAGTCCTTGCCCTCCTCGCATTCTGGACAGAACGGCACGAACCAGTGCCACGCTTTGCATTTCTGGTCCATGCGCTCGTAGAGATCCATGTTCTGCGCCTTGATTGCAGGTTCATGTCCGAAGGCGAAATCTACGACCATCCATGTGTCGCCGAAACCACGCCAATATTCGCGGATGGCATCTGTTCGTCGCTTGGCGGCTTTCACGTCCTTGACATAGCCTTGCGAGGCTGCCGCGAGCGTGTTCGGGGCACCACTGATCTGCGCGGCATTGCAGCCGACGATGCCGAAGACCGCTTTCCCAGGCGGCATCGTGTATGCCGGGTGGTTGATGCCGTGCTTCGTGACGGCCTGTTTACTCCAATCGTCGGAGACCGGGTTGATCCACACCCCGATCGGATGGAAAAACGAGCCGTCGGCATTCACGAGGTTTCCGCCGCAAATGGCAGGGCGCTCGAATCCGTCGTCGGCAAAGGACATTGGGCGAGTCCATTTCTCCGCCCACGCCATCGCCTCTCGGTTCGGGACAAAAGGCGTGCGGAGACGCCGCTCGCGTTCGGCATCCGTCTCCGGCACGTCCTCGCGAGGTATGACGATCAATTCACAGTCGTCGAAATATGCCTCACCCACCGAGTAGAAACCGTTTGCCGAGCGAAATGTCAGGGCCAAAGTCTGCGCGTCCTCCGGCACCTTGAGGTAACAGCACAGGCGTTCGAAACCGTCGGTCGCCTTGACATTTCGCGGAAAGTCGGCAACTGCCGAAACTCTTCCTGACTCGCGACCCTTGCTGATGGCGCCGATGCCGACTTCCGCCTCGGCGCCCTTGCCGACAAGTTGTACCCATGCGGAGAACTTCAACCCCTTGCCACGGAAGGACGCGACCAATTGCTTCGGAAGCGTAAATTTGTAGATGTCATCGTATTGTCCGCCTCTTTCGTCCTGCATGTGAAGAGAGTATCGTCCCGAATGCGCGGCGGCGTCCGATGCGCCGATATGCGTGAAGCGCGGCTTCCCAAATTCGTCCGCTAGCGTTGCTGACCATGTCCCCATCCCTGTCGCCGGAGTTCCGTCCTCGTTCCATTCCTCGAAAGACGGATTCGGGAATAGATTCGCCGGCTCGTCTCCAGCAAGGCACTCCATTGCGGCGGCAAAGAGTGCAACAAAAGCTAAGGATCTTCTCATGCTCGCCCTCGTTATATCTTACTTTACAACGATTATAAGCCCACTTGCAATAAGCGATATCTCCTTTGTAGATGGATGGTACTTTGGAACGTATTTCGTACGTTCGACACCATCCACAAACACTCGCCACGACGAAAGATTCGCGATGTCAATCGTCCCGTCCAGCTCAAGAGACAGTGGCGCAGGGTTCGCAGCGTCGAAATTCGCGAGATCAATACGCCCCCCTGCAATCAGCGCACCGCCGCGAATAACACCGCCGCCAAGCGCCACATCGTAAGATATGCCGCCAATCTTCTGCGGCGCAACGGTATACGCTGTAAGATCGACTGTCGCGCCAGTATCGACTTGGAGCGACACGGCCTCTGACGGATCTGCCGCAAGTCCGTTGCTCTTGTAGCCGCTGAACTTGAAGTGTTCGTTGACAGTTCCGGACGATGTGTAAACGCTGTCATACCACGCATACGTCTCGTATTGGCTATAAGGGCTAATCACATAGTCGTCATGCGTGTCTAAGACAGTCCAGGTCTCTCCATCGTCCGACGCCTCTACAGTCCACGAAGCGGGATAGCGGTCCTTGTCCGGCGCCATCATGTTGTAGCCGGTCACGTTTTTCGCGTCATCCGCAAGGCGCATCGCGATGCCAAGACGAGAGTCGGCGTTTTCAGGATCAACAACAGGAGATGCGCACTTGAGGAAGTTGTTATAGTTGCTCTGCTTGCCGCCAAGAACATATGTCGCAAGCCTATCCGCACCCTGGTAGCTCGCGCTCGCGCTCGCATCAAGGGTGATGTTCGTCGCGGAACTGTAGATCCAGCAGGCCTGACCGGCGGAGAGAGAGGACGTGTTGTCGGACACCCTTGTCATTGACGGAGTCGCGAGATTGCCGTCCACGTCGAATAGCCACAGTCGGTCTATCCAAACCGGGTTTGGGCTTGTCTTCGCCTTGCGGAATATCCACCGTAGGTATTTCTGCTGAACGCCCAACGCAGAGAAAACAAGATTGCCGGAAACGGCGTGGATGGTCGAACCGATGGTGCCAGGTCCATAAACTGTCGTCTGTCCAGCACCGGCGCAGACAGCGAATTCGCCGCCGTTTCTTGTCTCAAATGACAATCCACACGCCGAAATGGTTCCGCTACCAAGTGTCACCATGCAGCCGTCGGCGATGATAGTCGCGCCCGCCGCGCCAGACAGGATCGCAACAAAACAGTCGTTCGTGATGCGCACCGCGCCAGACTCGATCTTCAACGTCGGGAGATTGGTGACGGCGAGAACGGCCTCGTTCGCACCGAACTTGGCGACACCGATAGCATTGGCCGTGCCGCTACCGTATGTCGCAGGAATGTTTGCCGCAAACGAACGCGCGGCGGCAGAAGCGTCGATTCGAATTGTTCCAGCGCCCACAAGCGAATCCTTCTCTCGGTTTGCTGCAAAGTCATGCACCGTCACGGCAACGCCGTTCGTCACCTCAAGCACGACTTTTCCGTTGTTGACTCCGCCTGTTTGAATCGTGCCGACGTTAGGTCCAAAAACATCGTCGTGGTCAAAGCAAAACCAACCCGTCGAACTGCCGCCAGTGCCGTCGAATGACACCGTTCCCGCGACATCGAGAACCGCACCTCTTCTAAACCGAAGCTTAGTCGCATCCGTGCCAGACTGGTAGTCGTTTAAAAACTGAAGCTCGCCGTTGCCTGCGGCATACACGCCGCATCCTGACTCGTTGTACGAGACCCTGTTGTTCTTGGCGTCAAACCGGAGCGTTGCACCACTTTCTACGTTGATGCAGAAGTTACCGCTTTTGAAAAAGCCCACACCGTTCAACCAGGAATGGAGGTGTCCGAAATGGCTGACAGCATTTCCAGCCACAGTGACAAGCCCCGTTAACGACGAATTGTTCTGAACCTGGTGGAAGTTCGCCGATCCGCCATTCAGGTCAAGAAACGGAATCAACCCGCTCGGATACTTTGCAACAGACAAAGCATTGCCAGCCGCAATAGTCAGCATTTTCCCTGAAAAGTTGTAACACGAGCCGCTAATGCCGTCAACTGTAGTCGCGTCAAGTTTCCCGTTCTGGACGGTCACCTTCGTGTACGAGCCGTCGGCAGCGGGGCTGTACGTGACGGTAATCGAACCATCCGACTGGTTCTTACCGAACACCGAAGAACTGCCGTCTATCGTCACAGTTCCGCCTGAAAGGGATACCGCACCCGTTGAAATGAACTTCGTGTTGGAGCCAATCGAGAGATCGCCCGCTACCGCGACCGAGTCGTATGTATGCTTGTCAGCATCTGTAAACGAAGCAGAATCACCCGTAGCAAGCGAATACGAGTCTGCAGAGACCACCAAAGGCGCAAACATTGCCAATGCCCCAATCATAGCGACCAGACAATGCGTGCTCACCTTTGCAGCCATACGGATATTACTGTTTTTGTTATTGACAACCTTGCAAAGTAGAGACCCACGCCTCAGCTTTGCCGATGCGGCATCCCCATCATCAAACCAAACGCACGTTTTTCTTGCATTCGGTTTTCCACTTAGAACTGCACTTGTCATGGCGTGGATTTCCTTTCTTCGTGTTTACATGCCTTTGGCCATAAATGGTTTTGTGTTTCTACAAGAGGGCTCCGATGTTATGCAACAACGAATTCCCATGTGACTGCCGCAATTTTATCAAATCCTAAATAGCGCATGCGCAAAAGACATGTCAACTTTATTGGATCGGTCAGCAATGAACCCCGACTCTCTCGCGGTTCACCGACTGCGGCAGTATCTGGCGCATAATAGATGATTGTGCGTCCACTACCTCAAACGCATGAGTTGATTTCCGACTCAAGCTTCTTTATCGTCGAGAGGATCTCGTCAAACGACGGGTACTCGCCGTAGATCATGTTGCGCATCGCCGCGTAGTCCGCCTTCATGACCGGCATCGCGTGTTCGGACGGCATGAGCAACATGGTACCGGGCTTGCACAGTTCGAAATGCGCCCAGCTCCGCGGATAGAACTTGCGAGTGAAGTCGACGACATCCTGAAGGAGTCCCAAATTGGCCTTGGCCTCAGCATAGACCGACGAGTGATACATACGATAGACGTCGTAGTAGTGGCGTGAGAAGCGACGCGGCGCCTTTTTCGTCTCTGGGCGGTAGTGCTCATGGTGAAGCGCTTCGATCTTCTCCCAGAACGTCCGCTCTGCCTTTATGACGGGGACATCGAAGGGCTTAATCCCAAGTTGCGGTTCTGCCGACCCGACAAAGCTGATTATTGGCTTTCTTTCACATGGCATCCAGGATGCCAACGGTCCGATTTCCAACTTGACATCTTTCATGCATTCTCTCCCTTCTCTTCATCTCGCCCCACAGCAATTTTGAAATCCAGCCAGACGCTATGGCGGAATCTTCGCAAATCGCCCTCCACTGGTCATCCGAATAGCGCGAAGCAACCTGTGCAACGACCTCCGGCGTTGCATACGAACGACCCAAGCCCTTCAATCCGCGGATAACGAGTTTAGCATCACGCCCCTTCATGCATGTCTCGCGGAGACATCTATGCCTGAACTCTATTACCGCACTCCCAAGGCGATACCGCCTGCTCGGCCCGTTTGAAAGATAAACAAGCCGAGCAGGGACCTGCGTTGACAGTCCAAGTCCATTCACTGCGGCATCATCGCACGGCATAATCGTCCATCCGAACTTCCGCGCAATTGCCTTCGCAACAGCTTCCCCTCCCGGCAAGACCGTTTTCTGCAATAGCTTGCTCCACTCTGGAATTGCATATATGCCACGCATAAGGCGGGAAATTCTCCCCTGCTTTGAAAAACGGGAGAGCATTTCGTCGCGGACACCGCGCGAAATCGAAGGCGGCAAATCGCTCGCCGAAAAGACACTCCCCGGCGGTTGCGCTTCAATCCAATTCTCTACCGACTCTCTTGTCATGCCAATAATTGAGAAATAATATGCATTTTTTCTCAACGCGTATTGTATCAAAAATAGTTGACTCTTGGCAATAGCCAATTCACGAAAATGCAATAATTGCACCAATTTTGCAAATTGTTCTCCATCTTTTTTACGCCGAAACCGGGCAATCCCCTCGTCCTGGCGCGATTCAGGCTGCACATAAACTGCCGCGGCACATCTGCCGCGGTCACGCCTGAAACCCAATCGTCCCGCGGCACTCAAGCTGCGGCAGCAAGCGGACCAAGCGCTACAGCCATCTATCCGATTGGGGTTGAAGAACACTAAGATTAAACGAGAGAGCCTGCTTTTAGCACATTTTTGACGAGCAGACGACAGCAATATATGGTATTCTATTGCGGCAAACAAAAACTGGCAAGCACGAGGGAAATAGATGAAACACGATATTGAGGCGATTTGCGAGCTGATGCGCGAATGCGGCAGATCCATAAAGGACATTGACAGAGCAACACTGCAGATCGACGCGAAAGCCGGGCACGCCAACTTCGTCACGGACTACGACAAGAAGGTGCAGGACCGGCTGAAGAGCGGGCTTCTGAAGATAATGCCCGATGCGCATTTCATGGGCGAGGAAGGCACCACGCAGGAGTTCTCGCCGAAGGGGAAGTTCTTCATCGTCGACCCGATCGACGGCACCACGAACTTCATAAAGGATTTCCGCGCAAGCAGCATCTCGGTCGCGCTCGTAGTCGACGGCGCGGCGGAACTTGGCGCAATATACAACCCCTACCTCGACGAGATGTTCACGGCAATGCGCGGACAAGGCGCCTTCTGCAACGGAAAACGGATACATGTCTCGTCGGAGCCGCTTGAAAACGGACTTGTAATCTTCGGGACCTCCCCCTACAACGAAGAACTGAGCGAACGCTCCTTCAAGCTCGCCTACTCGTATTTCAGGAAATCGATCGACGTCCGGCGGACGGGATCCGCTGCGCTCGACATGTGCTCGGTCGCGGCCGGGCGTGCAGAGCTGTTCTTCGAGCTGTCGCTTTCCCCCTGGGACTATGCGGCAGGCGCGCTTATCGTCGAAGAGGCCGGCGGAATTGCGAGCGACGCGGACGGCGGGAAGCTCGCCTACGACCACCCATGTTCCGTCGTCGCCCGCAACAGTGTAGTGACGCCGCTTCGTGCAGAATGATCGCGCGATCCGCTGCCGCCAGTTACTTCGGCGGCATTGTGTCGGGAAGCCCAAGCGCAAGATATTTGGATCGGGCGTAGTCGAAGTATTCGAGATTGACGATGGACGATTCGGGGATACCGATGGAGTTTAGGTACTTGTGCCGAGCCGCGATATCCTCGCCCTCAGTGCAACCCGGCACGACAAGGCAGCGCACCTCCATCTTCGCTTTTGCCGCGACAAGTCGTTTCAGGTTCTCGCGGATCACCTTGTTCGAGACGCCGGTGAACTTCACGTGCAGCGCATCGTCGTCCGCCTTGTAGTCGGGAAGCCATAAGTCCGTGACAGGCAGCATCGCGTCTATCGCGGCTGGCGGCGCGTAGAGCGACGTGTCGAGACATGTGTGGAGCCCCGCCGCCTTGAACGCCTTGAAAAGTTCCACCGCCCATTCCCAGAAGAAGAGCGGTTCGCCGCCGGAGAGCGTGACGCCGCCGCCCGACTGGTCGTAGAACGCCTTGTCCTCCAGCGCCTTTGCGACGATTTCGTCAATCGACATGGGCTTGCCATAGAGCTTGAGCGCGCGCGTCGGGCACGTCGCCTCGTCCATCGTGCACTTTTCGTGGTGCTTGCAGAGGTGCTGGAACCGCGCCCACTGCGCCTCGGGCTTGATGGACTCGGGATTGTGGCACCAGATGCATTTCAACGGACATCCCTTCACAAAGAACGTCGTGCGGATTCCTGGTCCGTCCCAGATTGCCATCCGCTTCGTGTCGAGCATCAGCGGCGTATTGACTTTCCTGCCGCTTGCGGCCAACATAGGGCTTACGGCAAACGCCGCCGCCGAAGCTACGAATTCCTTGCGTGTGATTCTCATAGGCCTCCTCCAACTGTTTCAATGCGGGCGATGAACTCGTCCTGCTCCTTTCGCGGAATGTCGTTCCAGCGAATGTTCCACCCGGCAACGCGTACCTGAAGGTTCTCGTACTTCTCCGGATGCGCCTGCGCATTGCGGAGCGTCTCCGGCGAGACGACGTTGATATTCATCGCCACGCCACCGCCTGCAAAGAACCGTTCCACGAGTATCCTGAAGGCGCGAAGCCCCTTGTCACCCGCGACGGAGGACGGATGTATCATCACGTCGAAGATGCTGCCGCATGGGAAATTCTCAGGCGCAATCACCGCGTAGCTGTTGATGGAACCTGTGATTCCCTCCGTTTCCGCGCCAACACTTGGCGCCATGTTCTTGGAGAAGTGGTCGCCTTTCTTCCTTCCGTCTGGCGTTGCCCCTGCCCTTGTTCCGCTACTGATGAAGGCGCGCGAATGAAGTCCATAGCACACGAAGACGCCACCACGTCCATTGGGCTTGCCGACAATGTGCGACGTGTAGCCCTCTATGACCTCCTTCGCAAGCGCGTCCGCCTCGGGATTGCCGCAGCCCCATTTCAGCTTTGAGTTCTTCATCCTAAGACGCAGCTCATCATGACCTTCCCAATTCTCCGCAAGTATCTTGCCCAACTCCTGGAGCGTAACCAGTTTCTTGTCGTAGACAAACTCTTTGATTGCAAGAAGCGAATCAACCGCCGTCGCAAAACCGCATTCGCTGATCGTCGTGAAGTTGTACTTGTAGCCAAGCGAAAAGGCGTCCACCCCCTTCTCCAGCGCAGACCCAAGACCAAGCGACAGCATCAGCGACGGATTGACTTCAGCGAGATGACGCTCGTTCTCGCGCACCAGCTCCACCGCGCGGTCCGTGTTGGCGTGAAGCAGTCTGAAGTATTCGGCCTTAAAGGAGTCGAAAGTCTGGAGTTTGGAGTTGATAGCCGCACTTTCCGCTTTGCACTCTTCAAGAATCTCCACAATCGGCTGCGGCAACATGACGCGCGATGCGCTCGTGCAGTTCCCCTTGGCTCGCGGAAGATACTCGAAGCACCCCCAGACTAGGAGATCGCGGCATTCCTCGTCGGTAATCCCGACTGGCTTCATAGACCGTGCCATATTCTCTTCGCTCATAAGGCACAGGGGCGCATGCTTGCGGAGCATGTCGAGCGCCTTCCACCAGATTTCGTCCGGCGTATTCTTCGCCATCTTCAGCTGGAACTTCGGCGTCGGAAGCGCAGTCTTCTCAACGACGTCAAGGATAATCAGAGAAAGCGGATTATACGCGCTTGTGCCGTCCTTGTTCGTTCCACCAAGATACATGGGATGGCCCCAATAGTTATCAATGGACCCGAACTGCCAGATGAAGTGGCGAAAGTCCTCCCGGAACTCGGCGTCTGTGGTGCGCCCAGCCGCAAGGTCAGCCTGGTAGTACGGCCACCAACGGACGTCTATGTTGTCGAATGTGCGCACCTGGAAGTAGTTTAACGGCTCGGAGAGGATGAAGTACACCATCGTAAACTCCATGACGTCGAAGGCGGTCAGCGGCGGCCCCACTCGTAGTCGCTCCAGCGAGGCGATCTCCTTGTCTAGCCAATATGTCCTGCCTGGCTTTGTTTCGCCTGCAGATGTTTTCGTCACGCTCTCTGCGATCTCTGCGCGGGTTTTCTTCGCTTCGGCAATGAGTCGATCAAGGAAGCGCATCATTGCGGCGGCGGCGCAGCGCTCTGCACGGTAAAACGGTGTATCATCGGTGTATGAGTCTGCTCGCGCCTTCATGCCGGGGAATCCAAGCTTGAGGATGTCCTCCCAATCGGGCGCGGAGTGGTCGAAGTCCTTGCCTATTGTTGCACGCCCCTCGCGATCCATCTGGACGATCTTGTCATGCAGGTCCGGCGAATACTTCGCGTCCACATCCGCCGCATGCTTCCACAGGACGGCGGACATCGGTCGACTATGCCGATCCCACGCGGAAATCGCAGGGAATCCGTCGTATTCCGAAAAGCCAATCGCCACATTGTCCACCAAGAAATCGAAGCAACGGGCGGCAACATCATACCAGTCCTCTTTTCCGTCCTTCCAACCGGATTCTTCGGCGATCTTCGTCACCCCAGCTCGGAGGGCTGCGTTGTTGAGGCCTGTCTTCGGGTTGGCGAGGTTCATGCGCCACTTCCACTTTAAGTACATAGACTCGTTCGTTATCGCCGCAGGACGCTTCTCGGTACGCGTCGTGTACTGCATCCCGCCTTCACATGTCGGTACTCCTTCGTCGGGAATCTCGACCCCCGTCGAAAGCGTCGCTGCAGCCAGCAAGCATGGAAGTGTCATTGCCGCTATCATTATCATTTTTCCGTTCTCGTAAGCCTATATCACCCCGAAGAGGCTCACCAGACCGTCAAGCCCAGCGCCCCTATCAATTGTGATGGTATTATCTCATTTCCGACAAGGATTTTATAGTATTATTCGCCAAATGAATTGTAAAATCCGCTTGTGGGTTTTTACGATTATTTGATATAATGGCGGCATGAACAGAAGAGAGAAGAAAAGAATGCAGGCCGACTTTCTCAAGTCGGCCGGGCCCAATGCGGCGACGTTCAAGGCCATGATGGACGTGCTGCCCGACGTCGCCTTCTACATGAAGGACGCGGAAGGCCGCATCATGGCCCTCAACAAGCGCAACTGCGACTTCTGCAACATCCACGACGAGCTGGACGCCGTCGGGCGGCGCAGCGTCGACATCTTCCCTCATGCGCTTGCGCAGGACTATGTCTCGCTCGACAAGACAGTGCTTCGCACAGGCAAGCCCCTCGTGAACCAAACAAGCGACCACAACGCCGACCGTTCGTCCGACAAGCACGTCAAGAGCATCTTCCCCATATACGACGGCAGCGGGCGCCGCATCGGGACGACTTGCCTCTACTACAAGGCTCCGTCCGCGCAAGGTGCACCTGACTGGCACGGCATACTGAAGCCCGTGACGGACTACATACAGTCCCACTACCAGGAAGACATCTCGTCAGATCAACTTGCGACGATGATCCACACGTCGCAATCCAATTTCCGTCTCCAGTTCTCGCGCATTTTCGGAATCTCCCCCGGACGCTACATCACCACCATCCGACTTAACGCCGCGCGAAAGTTGCTGGAGACGACAGACAAGCACCTCTCGGAAATCGCGGTCGAAACGGGATTCTGGGACCAGAGCCACTTCACCAAGACATTCAAGCACGAGCGCGGCGTCACCCCCGGCGAATACCGCCGCCGCCACAGGACGCAGGCGATGTCATAGCGGCCATGCGTGGAATCCGATTGGCTCTCGGTTCTCGGACAGGGCTGAGAGCAACGTGTTGTTTTCTGCGGCTACAGCTCGTTATCCTCGTTCTCCAACTTCATCCGCGAGGAAACCGGCCTATCCCCCTCCGCCTGGCGGGAGAGAGGATAGGGGCAAAACGTCAATTTCCCCTTGCCTTTATGCGACGTACCCATTCGCGGAAGAATGGACTTACAAACTTGTACTCTCCGCCGATGTTGTATATCAGATCTGCCGCAGACAGGGCATTGAGAGCCCTTTTCACGCTCGCGCTGTTGGCGACGTCGGCCATGCGCAGAAACTCGCCAGAAAGCGGATGCTCGCCGCCAAGCACCGCAAGGGTGCGCAGAACCCTGAACTGAATGTCGGTAAGGCGTCTTGCAAATGCCGAGAACGACGAACTCTCGCGTTCAAATATGCGCCTAAGAGCAAGTTCAAGGCTGCCGTCCGTAACTTCGTCGCCGCTTGAAGTCACCTGCCACACCGCATCGCAATACTCCTGCACGTCTCCAGGCGTCCGTCTCGCAAATGCCAGCATCTTCGCGAACACGTCGCGCGAAAGTCTCCGCCCGCCAGTCTTGAAGCGTCCAGATATGAACCGGTAGAAATCCTCGTCCGGAATTGGATTTACGTCAAAGACAGTGGCCGACTTGTAGAACGGGCTTTTCGGCGACATGAAGATGTCCAGCATCGCATTTCTGGCGCTTCCGAGAAATATGAACGGAGTATCAGAAAGGAACTGAATCTTGCTGCGCATCATGGCGATGATTCGCTTCCCGTCGCGGACTTCAAGGATGTCCTGGAACTCGTCGAACACCACGCACGCCTTCCGCCCCTTGACGTGATCGGCTATGGCATTGAGCATCGTGTTGACCGATGACGTATCCTGGGCGGCCCTGGAATCCACGGAAATCGTGGGCATCCCCGTCATGGCATCAACGGTGACTGTCGGCCGCAGATGTGAAAGCATTGCGACGGTGCGCTTGAAAAAGGAGTCCTCCGCCTCGAACCTCGCAAGGGCATCGGCAATCTGATTGCAGACATCGGCGACGGTGCGAACGTCCATGAAGTCAACGTACAGCATCCTGTACCCTCGTATTTTTGCAATGGTGTTCGTGACAAGCGAGCTCTTGCCGATGCGGCGTTCTCCCTGGACAACGAGATTCTGCCCCGAAGCTATGTAGTCCGATAGCTGCTTGGCAAGTTTTGGCCTTGCGCAGAAATATCCGCCATCGACGATGCATCCGTACTTGAATGGGTTCACGACACTTCTCCTTTGTTGTGCAATATTGTATCATACATTTTTGCACAACGCAATGTCTTGCAGTTGCAATTCGCGCCACCCAAATGGTAATATCTAACGGGTCAGCAAAGAAGCGAGGAAGGCCATGGGTCGTATTCCGTCGGAAGATAATGAGCGATCCGAAACAACCCTCGAGCGCATTTCTCCAAGCGCCCCAGCCGAACCCAGTCGTACAGTTCCTTTCGGTGTACGCCAAGTTCGGCGGCCCGCTCCGTCGAGATCAGGCCGTAGTTTGCGATTGCCTCTTCGCAAATGTCGTCGTATTGTGCCATGACAATTTGATACCCCGCAAGGTATCTTTTTGTTGTTTCGCGGGAAATTATATCCTTTTCTCTGCCCAAATCAATAGCGACTTGCACTATGCATTTTTGATATGTCCAAAATTTTCCAAACAAGCCGTATTCTTGCTAAGTTTGGAAAGCTCTCAGCACTTCATCGCCATGTTGACTCGCTTTCGCATCGGGTTGGCGCATGCGGGCTTGCACAGTTCGAAATGCGCCCAGCTCCGCGGATAGAACTTAGGCGTGAAGTCTACATTTCATCTCGGCGGTGACAAGATCCCTTATCCACGAAGAAACTCTTTTAGAAGCTTCGCATATCTGCCGCCACTCCTCGTCAGAATACCTGCTTGCCATATTGGCGACAATCTCTTTTGTCGCATAGTCCTTGCCAAGACCCTTCAACGCCCGGACAACCATCCTCGCATTCCTGCCAAGGATATCCGTTTCGCGCGAACAGCGATGCTGAAACTCTATCGTATGCTTTCCAACCTTGTAAACCCGCGAAGGCCCGGTTGAAATGTATATTTTCCTGGCAGGAATCTGCGTAGACAGGCCAAAACCATTCAACGCACCTTCATCGCATGGAAGCAGGGTCCACCCGAATTTCCTCGCCAGGGCATTTGCAACCGCATCGAGATCGGGTGGGGCCTCCTTCTTTAAAATGTCACTCCACCTCGGTAAATCGTAGATGCCGCGCATCACCCTTCGTATCTTGCCAGCACGAGCCATCACGCACAATGTCTTGTCGGCCATCGTGCGCGAACTGTAATCGGGAAGATCCGATGCGCTAAAAGCAAAGCCGTTGCCTTTTTGCCGCGCGAATCTTATGATCTCGTTCTGGTTCATGGTAAGAATTAATATTCTATTTTTCTTACCACGCATTATATCAAAAAAGACTGACTCTTGGCAATAGCCAATTCACGAAAATGCAATAATTGCACCAATTTTGCAAATTGTTCTCCATCTTTTCCACGCCAAAACCGAGCAATCCCCTCGTCCTGGCGCGATTCAGGCTGCACATAAACTGCCGCGGCACATCTGCCGCGTTAGCGCAACAACAAGGTTGACTTTTAGGAATGAAAAGTTTCCTGACTGGATAAGTGTCCCTTATTCTGCTGATGCTGGGATGATGTAAAACGGCACTAGTCAGTGGATCTTTCCTGAAAGAGATCAGAGAAGACTATCCACCTTGCACGAAAAGAACATTTCCGGAGGCATGCCCTGCCCTCCTATCAGATATGGCTTTGCTCGAGCATACCTGGCCTTGAACTCCTTCATTCCCGAAACGCTGTCCGCATCTGCGGTCTTGACCTCCATCGCGACGAGTCTATCGCCTTTGCTCAGGACGAAATCGACCTCCTTGTTGCCAATATTCCAATAGCGAAGCTGAATGTCGTTCCTGCGGCAGCTTGGTATGAGACGCGCACCAACGGCAGACTCAAAGAGATGTCCCCATAATTCATGTCTCGAACGGAGCTCATTGAATCCGTATGGCAGCATCGCCGTCATCAACGCCGTGTTGCAGACCGCCAGTTTAGGGCTGGACGCCTTGACACGAACTACCTCTTCGTAGTATTTCTCTATTCCCATTACCAGCCCCGCCTCGCCAAGGAGCACAAGGTAATGCGCAAGCGTAGTGGCGTTTCCAGCGTCTTGAAGCTGTCCAAGCATTTTCTGATAAGAGAGAATCTTACCCGAATATGAACAGGCCAGCGCGAAGAGCTGGCGAATAAGAGCCGGTTTTGAAATGCGCTCGAGTTGAATTATGTCACGACTTATACTCGGTTCTATGATTGACTCCTTCAGATAAACCCTCCAGCGCTCCTCGTCCCGGATGTATGGAACTGCGCCGGGATACCCCCCGAACATCACAAAATCGTCAATAGAAAAACCAAAGGCCTCATGCATCTGCTCGTAAGACCAATGCCATGCCTCAACAAGCTCGAATCTCCCCTCAAGACTCTCATTCAATCCCTTCTGGAGCAGGAGGCGGGAACTTCCAAGGATCAAAACCTTTAGTGGGACATCTTCAAACGTGTCTTCGTCCCAAAGTCGTTTAACGACCTCAGACCATCCGACAATCTTTTGTATTTCATCGACAACAAGGAGATATTCCCCAAGAGAATTTGCCTGAAGTCGGGCTTGTTGCCACTCGCTCTCCAGCCAGGCAAGTGGATTTACACCCAACCCCTCCGCAAGTCGGTATGTGAACGGTTTTCCATAATGCTTCAGGGCTTGCTTGACGGCAGTCGTCTTGCCAACCTGTCGCGGTCCGGCGACAACTTGAATCCGAAGCCGTTTCTCATTCAAACGACTTGCTATAATCTTCACTAAAGGCAATTCATACATAACTATTCACCTCGCTGAACAAATTTGTTCACTACGGTGAGAAGTATACAATATGAGAGCACACACTGTCAAGGGACACCATAGTGCGGTGTAGCGTCTTTGGTTGACTCTCGCGCAAGGGTTGCGGAAACAGCAAGTAGCAGCCAGAGGAAAACGCAAATAGCCCCGCGCGGAAATCACAAGTAGGGATTATCTGAAATCTGCCGTCCTGCCGAGGGACTTCACGGCGATGTGATCACAAAGTCGCGCCCTTCGTATTCCGGCGGGACATACCCGTGCTGCGAACCCTGCACCCACTTGATGGACTTGTTGCAACCTGGGATGTTGTTCCACAGCTTCGCGAGTCCCATTGGCGGACACGTATAGTCGCCGAGACCTGCGCGGGGTATGTTCGTAAAGCAGCTCTCCGGCATGCGCTTCGCCCACACCGCCGCATCGTAGTACGCAACGCCCGGGACCCACCTGATGTACCAGCCGCAGCTTGACGCCTGCTTGTCCAGGCGGGCGTTGTTCATGACCATGTCGCAGCACCATGTTACGCTCGACTCCGCACGGGTGACGCCTTCGCCGCATGCCGCAGCCCAGATCGTCTGGAGTCCGCCCTGGCTGCCGCCGGCTGCAATGAGATCCTTCCCGTTCCACCCCTTTATCGTCTTCAGGTACTGCAATGCGCGTTTCACGCGGAGCACCATGCCGTTGAAGTAGGCGACTTCCGGATCCTTGTTCTGCTCGGGGTCGAACGCATACGTCTTGCCGTTGGAGCGCGTCTCCCACCGGAGCGCCTTCGTGTCCGCCTCGGTCGCGCCGAACTCGACGAGCTTTAGTCCGTGCGCGTTGATGTTGAGGACGATCTCGTTGTCGCGCGCCCATTTGGGCGCGTCGTGTCTGCATGAGTCGCCGCTGTAGCCGTGGGTCTCGAGCAGGCACGGGAACGTCGCCCCCTCGTCGACGGCCTTCGGAACCGACAGATAGCCCGTGACCGGCCTCAGCCCCGCGCAGTCGATCCGCACGGCGAAAAGCCGCGCCTTGGGATTGGCGCACGCGATCTCGATGCGCTCGTCGCGGATCGGAACCTTGTCGAGCCGCGCAAACTGGCGCGCCCAGAATTCATCGAAGTCCTTGGGCTCGGATTCCTCCGACAACGCGAGAGAATCGACGTCTACTCCCGCGCCGCCGTCGAAGAAGATGCTCTTCGGCGACTTCTCGAATTTGTTCATGGCCTTCTTCCCCTCCGGGGTTGACGCGTCGCCAGTGAACTTCTTCGCCACGCGCTTGCGGTCTTTGTCCACTACATACGCCTCGAGACGCACAAAACCCGGCTTGTCCAGTTTTGTCCTGTACACGAAGGGACGCGCGGAAAAAGGAACCTCGCCGCTTTCAGATCCGCCAAAGTCGTCAGAGCGATTCCACGCGAGGAAATACTCCCCGTCGGGAATCTCCCCTTCGACGCCCATCGGCTCGAGCGTGAACGCGATCTCCTCCCCGGCCTTGTAGGAAAGCGGACACTTGTCCGTCGTTCCCTTGATCCACGCGCCGTCCAGAAGGCCCGCCGCAAGCTGCAACGAGAACAATGCGACGAGGCAGGCTACCTGCACACGAACTTCAAGCAAATGCTTCATGACAATCTCCTTTCATTGACGACAACATTATAGCATAATCTGAGTTGCGCACGCCATAAGCCCATAATCCAACTGCCGAATTTAGGCTAAAAGTCAAGACGCAGGTCTACGTCACAGGAGCGCGGAGCCGAAAGCTCAACGGCCACTACCCTGCCGTCGCACTCCTCTTTCGTCTTCACGTCCACGCCATCTGCCGTTGCACTTTTGAGTTTCCACCCCTTCGGCACAGCAAACCGCACGACCTGCGAGAATCCGCCCACGGCGGCAATCTTTGCAACGAGGCGCGAACCATCCCACTTCTGGCCGAGCAGTTCCACCGCACCCTGCGTCAGGTGCCGGTCGCTCGTGAGGAACTGCGGGTGGCCCGCAAGCGGCTGGAGCGCGAAGAGCCGCACCCCGCGCGGCGGGACTGCCGCGGAAAGACCGCCCTTCTTCTCGCCAAAGTATGTTTCCGTCCAGAACTCCCACGCCACGAAGCGTCGATCGGAATCTTCACCAAGCTCATCCCACGCGACGGAGACCTCCTTCTCCTCGTCGCTCCAGTTGAAGAGCGCCACGACGTGCCAGTCGCCGAAGGGACGCGACACGTGGAGATCCCAGACCGGGAGGTGCCCGAACATCGGATAGAGCTTCCCCGGGCGCGTCGGGCACACCGGCAGCGCCTGCTGTATCAGCCTTACGCGGTCCGGGGCAAGTTCCGCGAGCTTGTCGCCCGCGAAGGTCTGCTGCCCCGGAAGCGCAACGACCGTCGCCTCGACCTGCGCCTGTTCGCGCGCGAGGGCGGCTTGTGAAACAAGCATGCAGTCCGGGTCCGACCAGAACACGTTCGAGTGGGCGAAGAACTGGTTCACCGTGCAGCGCGCCTGGAGGAGAATGTTCTCCCACTTCACCGGCTCGTTCGGATGCACGATGTCCGCACCAGTTCGGCTGGCGTCGGCATATCCCACCTCCGCCCCGGTGAAGTGCCCCTGGCAGGCAAGAAAGATTCGGTTGTCGCCAATGCCCTTCCTGTACGCGGCTACAGTGCGCTCAAACG
This sequence comes from Kiritimatiellia bacterium, assembly GCA_016284515.1. Classification (GTDB taxonomy): domain Bacteria; phylum Verrucomicrobiota; class Kiritimatiellia; order RFP12; family UBA1067; genus UBA1067. Next base: position 36,093 of record JAEEOY010000095.1, read on the forward strand.
GATTGGGGCAATTCGGGTCGTGCATGACTGCGCGGATCTCGGGCCTCTCATAGAGGTGTGCGCAGTAGCCGTGGTTGCGCCCTGACATCCCGTCGATCTTGAAGAACTCGTATCCCCATTCGTGTGAGGCCTTGTCGAATATCGAAGTGAGATGCTCCAGCGCACCGGGCGCAGTCGGGTCAAGCGTGTACTTTCCGTTCCACGAGCGGATGGGCTTGCCGTCCTTGTCGTGGAGGAACCAGTCTTTGTGCTCGGCGTAGAACTTGTCGTTGCCTGTTCCGTAAGGCGCCATCCAGAGCCCCGGCCTGAAGCCGAGCTTCCTGATTTCGTCCGCAAGCCATTTCATACCCTCGGGAAACTGCACCTTGTAGGTCTCGAGGTTCATGTTGTGGAAATCAGAGACGGGGAGCTTCGGCGAGTTGTCCTGCCACGACTCGATGTTCCATATCTCCATTCCAAACGGCTTGAACCACTTCGCGGCAAAACGGGCTTCATCAAGATTCTCCTTCGAGCCGGCCTGATCGAAGTAGGTGTTCCAGCTGAGCCAGCCGGTGGGCGCATGGGGCGAACGCCGGCGATCTGGCGCACGCCAGTTCGGCACCCAGCGCGACTTGTACCAGTCCTTGACGATCTTGAGCGAAAACGCGTTCTGCGTCGCATCGTCGATCCGCAACTCCGCCGATACGGCAAACTTTCCATTTTCCACTTTCAACTTCATCCCCTTGAGCGCAAGCGCTTCGTCCGTAGAAGGAGAGAAGAGCGCATCGTCGCCCAGCGAGACGGCCGGGCCGCTCTTTACGGACAGAACGCGGTCGCCCTTCTTCGGCGTGACGGAGCAGGGATACGCATCGTCGCGGTAGCGGACTTCGCCTTGAAACGCGAGCGTCCCAGCGTATGCGAACGCCGTGCGGTGGTAGACGAGCAGCAAAACGCCCTCGCCGTCGGGCTGGAACGCGATGTAGCCGTTCACGTTGTCGCGCGTATCGACGAGCGCAAGTCGGTTTGGGAACCCGTCGCGCGAGGAAGCGACGCGCCATCGCGCGGTCGAGCCGTCCGCACCCATTCCCGCGCCAGTGACTTTCGCTGGGCCCGTAAAAGACAGCGTCCCCGCGACTTCGGCAAAACCGTCGGCATGGGCCATGACGAGTCGTTCGCCTTCATCGGCAAAAACGACGCTCCACTGTCCGACAGAAAATTCGGCATCTGCCCAGACCGATGCCGACGCCATTGCCGCAAAAACGGCTGTTGCTATTCTCTTCATGCAACCATTATATCAAAAAGCACGCAGACGACATGAAGATGACATGTCAACTTCTCTAAATCTATGTCTTTTGTGGACATTTAGAACGATTCACCCGCCCCATCGTGACTGTACTAGCAGATCCTCAGCTTGCTCTCGCCTTTTTGGATTTGGGAACAACAGGAACATCTGATGAAAACAACCTCTTCTTTTCGCCGCGCAACTGCGCTGCGTTATTAAACACTAAGGACGCAGGCAGCCAATGGGACAGACAACAACCCCGTCTTCCCGCGTATAGCCAAGATCGGTACCCGTCAGAACCATCAGAAAGGAGGGATGGCCCATTCGGCTGACATCGACCTTGTTTCTCAGTTTCTTGAGGCCCTCTGCCGCGCTGTCGATATCACCCGCGCCCAATTTGACTTCGACAGCACCCCATCGACCGTCTTTCAAGACAACGACCATGTCCGCTTCCAACCCGGTCTGGTCTCGATAATGACGAACCTCACCATCAAGCGGCTGGGCATAGACACGCATATCACGTACACAAAGGGACTCAAACAACGACCCGAATGAGCGAAAATCGTTCATAAGCCGTCTGGACGTAGCGCCCAATACGGCAGTTGCAACCGAAGGATCTACGAACTGGCGCTTCGCAGCCGATCGAATCGCCAGCCGCGACTTGAGCGATGGTGACCAGGCAGGAACGTCTTCCACGAGAAATATCTTCCGCAACGCATTCAAATAGGATGACAGCGTCTTTTCGCTGAAGGTCGGATCATTTGTCCTCAAGTCTTGCAAGATAGTATCCGCCGTGGTCAATGTTGAAATGTTTCGTGCCAGCGATTTCAGCAGATTCCTCACGCGGTCGGGATTTCGCTCGACGCCATCCACCCGATGAACATCCTCATGAACAACTTCATCTACATAGCTGGAGGACTTCATGTAAGCCGCACGCGGGGTCTTGGCAAGTACCGCCTGCGGCCACCCACCCCGGCAAATAAGATGGGCGAGTTCATCAACACCTATGCGAGCGCGGCCAGCGACATTTCCCACGCCATCAAAAAGAGACGAAAGAGAAATCTCTCCTGTCGATTCACCGCTTTCCCAAAGACTCATCGGACGCATCCGCAACCTGACGATGCGCCCTGTACCCGTATGTCGCGGAGACTCTTCGTCCTTCTTTTCCTCTCGGGGGACGGCTGAACCCGTCAATATGAACTGCCCATCATCACCACGTTCATCCACAAGATGTCTGACGGCATTCCACAAGATGGGAAAATCCTGCCATTCGTCAACCAGACGTGGCGTCGGCCCCTCAAGTAGAATCGAGGGCTTTACCTTGACTGCGGCACGGTATTTATCCACATTGTCAGGATCCTGCAATTTGATAACACTCTTTGCATGCTCTTCTCCAGTGCGCGTCTTGCCACACCACTTGGGCCCCTCTATCAAGACCGCCCCCATACACTCAAGGTAAAAAGTCAAGACGTCGTCTACGACTCTCCTCTTATATTCTGCTCTCATCGTTTCTGCCTTTCTTCAGCCAAAACACCTCAAATTGTAGCAAATATAAGCGCAGATTGTCAATGGTATTCCACAAAAATAATCATTTTAGTTCCCGATAATTAAATAACTTCATTCCCCAATATTAAGCCGTTACAGCTGATGAAAACAACCTCTCCTTTTCGCCGCGCAACTGCGCGGCGTTATTAAGCTGGCGGACGGTTGCCCGCCGTAAAAAAGTTGTTTCAACTTTCTTGTTTCCAACCATCGGAAGACTCGGCGGTGAATTACGCAGATACGCCCGATTCCGTGCGCCAATCCTTATCGAGTGCGGCGCGTCGACTCGCGCACGACGAGGGGCGCGGGAACGAGGATGCGGCGAGGCGGAAGCGACGGATCGCGCATGCGCTCGCGAAGCGCACGGTAGGCGACGAGCGCGATATCCTCGCACGGCTGGTGCACGGTCGTGAGCGGCGGAAACATCGTGACGGCGCAGCGCACGTCGTCGAAACCTGCGAGCATCACGTCCTTAGGCACGGAGAGCCCCAGTTTGTCAAGCGTGTTGCGAAGGACTGCGGCGACGTAGTCGGACTCGCAGATGACGGCGTCGGGCCGGTTCTTCTTACGGAAAACCGGCGCAAGCAACGCTACGTCGTCTGGCTCCGCAACGATTTCGAATTCCGCACCGCCGCGCTTCCCGACGGCGAAAGCTGCTCCCGCGAGCCTGTCGCGGATTACCGTAGCGCATTCTGGGCGCATCAGGAACCGAACCCTTTTCGCTCCCTGCGCGACAACATGCTCTCCAAGGGCGCGCCCCGCGGCAAAGTTGTCTATGCCGACGAAGTCGTGCCGAATCGGATCCTGTCCGAGACTCACGTTCCTGTCGATGAGAACGACTGGAATCTCCGCGCCGTCGAACAGGGCGAGTATCTCGCGCGTCACCCTATCGGGGGACTTCAGGAACGCGAGTGGCTGCAGCACCACACCGGCGACGCGCTGCTTGACGAAGGCGCGTGCGACTTTCGCCGCCTCGACCGCGCGTTTTGCGGGCGTTGCGGCGGAGATGTCGCCGAGGAGAAGAGTGTATCCGTCCTTCTGCGCGCACCGCATCAACCCCTGGCAGATGCGCGGGAAGACCTCCCCGAATGCAAGACTCGGCATGATAAGTCCGAGCCGTCCAGACTCCAGCGCCGCCGTCTTCGTCGCGAAAGTTCCCGCGCCGCGCTTGCGGTAGACGAGTCCGCACTTCACAAGTTCGTCCATCGCGCGCACCGCCGTTATGCGCGAAACATTGTACTTGCGGACAAGCGACTCCTCGGACGGAAGCGGAACGCCGCGCGGGTAGCGTCCGTCGCGTATCTCCTTGCGCAGATGCTCGAATATTTTCCTGTACTTTGCCGTGTCTTCCATCTTCTCGGTCTCCGTTTCTGCGCACATTATACCACAATCGATACGTCAGGTTCGCGGCTTTCGTCGAAGCCCGGGGAATACGCCCTGCCGAGCTTCGCGTACTTCGCGCCCGCAAGGCGGTTGTATGGAAGCATCTCGACCCCGAGGAGATTCGGCGCGCCGTCAACAAGCCGCGCGATGGCAGACTTCGTCTCGCGCGAATCGTTGACGCCTGGTATGCACGGAACGCGCGCGACAAAAGGCACCCGGGATTTCTGGAGCCATTTTATGTTCTCGAATATCGGCGTCGCGTCCACGCCGGTCCAGCGGCGGTAGCCGTCAAGGTCGGGGAACTTGACGTCCTGGTAGACGAAATCAAGCCGCGAGACGACCGTGCGGTAAGCTTCCGCCGGCGCAAAACCGCTTGTCTCGATGGCATGCGTAAGTCGCGGTTCTTTTGCCCGGATGCCGTCGATGATCGCCACGGCAAAACCGGCCTGCGCGAGGGGTTCGCCGCCTGAAAGCGTAACACCGCCTTTTGACATCACGAGGAAGTCGGCGTTTTTCAGCACCTCGGCAGCGACTTCCTCGTCCGTCATCTCGCGTCCGGCGCCGAACTCCTGCCCTTCAGGATTGTGGCACCAAGTGCAGCGGAGCGGACATCCCTGGAGAAAGACCGTGGTGCGCGGCCCCGGCCCGTCCTGCAGGGTGAATTCCCTGATCTCGAACACTCTGCCTTTCAGCATTTCACCTCAGCTCCACTCTCTTGATGATCTGGTCCTGGAAGCATTTATCCAGTTCGATGAAGTATCCGCTCCAGCCCCAGACGCGGACGATGAGATGGCGGTGGCGCTCTGGATGCGCCTGTGCGTCGAGAAGCGTGTCGCGGTTTATCGTGTTGATCTGCATCTGGTGTCCGCCTCGCTCGATGAAGAACTTCACGAGGTTGGCGACTTTCCCCACTCCATCCGGCATTGCAAACGCGGAGTCGTGTATCTCTATGGTAAGCGGCCCGCCGTTGCACACCGGGCCAAGGTCTGGCTCGGTGAAGGACCTGACCACGCTCACCGGGCCTTTCACCGGCACGTCCAGGGAAGGCGCATAGTTGGCGGAAAGCGGCTGTCCCTTCAGCCTTCCGTCCGCCGACGCCGGCACTTCGCGCGCGTGCCAGATGTAGTACATGGCGCTTCCGGTGCCCGGACGGAAGATTCCGCCGCGGTCGTTGCGCTTTCCGTCGAAGGCGTGTCCCCAGAATTCGACAAGCTCCTTCGCGAGATCGTCCGCCCTCGCATCGGCGTTGCCCATCTTCGGCGCGGCCTTTGCCGCAGCGAGAACATCGGGGCGTCCGGCGAAATCGGTGTCGAGCAGCTTCACTATCTCTTCGAGCGTAACGAGCTTCTTCTCGAAGACGAGTTCCCTGACGGACGCGAGCGAATCTACGGCGACGGCGAGTCCCGTTCCGTGGATTCCGAAGTTGTTGTACTTTCCACCCTTCGAGAGGTCGCGCGCCTTCTTTATGCAATCCGTCGAGATGACCGACACAAAAGGCCCAGGCAGGATCTCGACATGCGCGTATTTCTTCACAAGTGCATCCGCCCTGCGCTGAATCTCGGCGAAGAACTCGCGCTTGACGTCGTCAAAAAGAAGCTCTGCGCCTCTGCGTCTCTGCGTTAAAACACGAAGCGCCCTGTCGAGCGCGCCGACGAAACTAACCGCGTCGATGTTGTTGATGTCCATTCCGCAGCCGGGGACAAGGAACTCCCAGCACGCCGCGACGGAATAGTCGCGTGCATCCCCGAGTTCGTATCCCCACCTCTGCAATGCCGGAATCACGACGTCGTCGTTCGCGTACTGCGGGAAGCCCAGCCCTTTTGCCGTAAGTTCGGTGCCAAGTTCGTAGATTTCGATCGGCGTCGATTTGTCGACGCGCAGGTTTATCTTCGGGTCGACGAGCTTCAGCTCGCCGCAGGCCTTCAGGCAAAGCCGCGAAAGGTCGTTGAACGCCGGCTTCCCCTCGCGCGTGACGCCGCCGAGCATTACGGACTGGCCGTTGTCGCCCTGCTGCACGCCGATGTAGAGATCGCTGTCGCGGTTGCAGGCGATGAAGAACTCCTCCATCTCCTCAAGCGCCGTCTCCTCGGTCAGCCGCCCTGCTTTGACATCCGCCTCGTAGTACGGAAAGAGATACTGGTCGATGCGTCCGAGTCCGCAGTGGTACTCGCCCTCGCACCACATCGCATAGTGGAGGATGCGCAGCGTCTGCAGCGCCTCGTGGAAAGTGCGAGCGCCGTTCATCGGAACGTGCGCAAGCGTCGCTGCGATCTCCGCAAGGCCGCGTTTCTCGGCTTCTGCGCGATAGCGCTCGACGAGGCCAAGCACCGCCTCAACGGAGAGACGCGCGTTCTCAAGGAATTCGATACTTTCAGCATTATCGCCGGCGAGACGCCGGCTCTCCCAGTTAGAGCCGCCCTGACTGGGGGAGCCGCCATCTTGGCGGCGCATGCAATCGCCCTGACTGGGGGAGCCGCCATCTTGGCGGCGCATGCAATCGCCCTGACTGGGGGAGCCGCCATCTTGGCGGCGCATGCAATCGCCATGACTGGGGGAGCCGCCATCTTGGCGGCGCATGCAATCGCCCTGACTGGGGGAGCCGCCATCTTGGCGGCCCTTCAATTCTGCGAGGCGCACATCGATCTCCGCGAGCCGCGCGTCGAGTCCGTCGCGGATCGTCGGCGCGAAGTCTGCCGTCAAGTTGAAGACGACGCCCTTCTCGCCAAACGCCGTTCCCGCTGCGCGGCGCGCGGCCATCTCCTCATCCGTATGCAGGTCGGGAATCTGCTTCACCGTCCGAAGAAACGCGAGACGTTCCCCGTCCATGAACGCGGGCGTCTCGGCCTTCAGCATCTCCTCGAGTCCGATGCGCGCGCGCGCCATGTCGCTCGTGCCTTCGGCGACGAACCGCTCAAGTAGCGGCTTCCAGTCGACATCGCGGCGGAACTTCGCCTGCTCCTTGTCAAACGTCCTCTCTAAAAGTGATTTGATTCGACTCGTCATTGTAGTTTCCCTTTTCAAATTCATGTTTAACGCAGAGACGCAGAGACGCAAAGGCCGCAGAGTCTCTGCGCACTCTGCGCCTCTGCGTTGAAATCACCGCTACCCGCTAATCCCAAGTCTCTTCTCTATGTCCTCGATGCTGCCGCCCTTCGTCTCGGGCATGAAGAACACGGCCCAGAAGAACTGGCAGACCATCATCGCGGCAAAGAACGCAAAGGTCCACGATCCGGCTTTCTCGGCTGCCATCGGGAACGTCCAGCTGATGATGGTGCAGAGGAACCAGTGCGTGAAGCATCCGAGCGCCTGGCCCTTCGCGCGCACGGTATTAGGGAACACCTCGGATATGTAGACCCAGAGACATGCGCCGGAGGACATGGCGAACGCCGCAATGAACCCGAAGATCCCGAACACCGCTATTGCGGCCGTCGGATTCGGCAGCGACAGCTGCCAGGCGACGAGGGAGTGCATGGCGACCATCGCCGCAGCGCCGATCATTATGAGGACACGCCGCCCCACCTTATCGATTACGGCGAACGCGATCGCGGTGAAGACGAGGTTCACGAGCCCCATGCCCATCGTGCCGGCGAGGGCCGCGAGCGACGACCCCTCGCCGAATATCATCTGGAAAATCCGCGGCGCATAGTAGTTGATCGCGTTGATTCCGCTTATCTGGTTGAAGAACGCGATGAAAAACGCAAGAAGGATTGGCTTCAGGAACCTGCGCTGGAAAAGCGGCACGGCGGCGCCGTTCGTCGCGGCGAGAAGCGATGCCTTGATCTCTTCCACGGTTTCGGCGACCCGCTCGCACCCTACGCGCGCGAGAACCTTTGTCGCGTCCGCAACTCTCCCCACGCGCACAAGCCAGCGCGGGGACTCGGGAATCGTCGCAAGCATAACCATGAACGCGACGATCGGGATGCACTCGACGCCGAGCATCACGCGCCACACGACGCGCGGGTCGAAGCCGGGCATGTAGCGCGCGACGAGGTAGTTGGTGACGTAGCTCGCGAGGATGCCGAAGACGATGTTGAACTGGTTCAAGCCCACGAGAAGCCCGCGCCACCTGCCAGGCGCGATTTCGACGATGTACAGGGGAACGACGACGGAAACGCCGCCGATGGCAAGCCCGCCGATGAAGCGGAACCATCCGAGCGCATGCGGGCCCGCGGCGCCAGTCGGAGTGAACGCGCAGCCGAGAGCCGAAACGAGGAAGAGAACCGCCATCGCCCAGAGAGTCGGACGGCGTCCGAACCTGTCGCTTGGCTTTCCGGCCAGAAACACTCCGAAGAGCGTGCCGATAAGCGCCACAGACACGACGAGCCCGTGCCAGAACGCGCTAAGCCCGAACTCGGCCTGGATCGCCTTCTCTGCACCTGATATAACCCCGGAGTCGAATCCGAAGAGGAAACCGCCGACCGAAGCGGCGACGGAAACATACAGGAGAAACTTGTTCATGCCCGCATTGTATCACAACGCGAAGCACCAGTGCGCAAATGACATATCAACTTATGCAATGGTCAAAAGACCAATTCTTTGCCGCCAATGTTGGCGGAAGGGGGGGGATTCGAACCCCCGGTGGAGTTGCCCCCACACAACCTTTCCAAGGTTGCACCATCGACCACTCGGACACCCTTCCAGTCGTTGTTGTGTCGCCTGCCGTTCGGAACGCTATGGTGCCAGGAGCGGGACTCGAACCCGCACATACTCACGTATAGCAGATTTTGAGTCTGCCGCGGCTGCCATTACGCCACCCTGGCGACGCGATCCGCCCAATGGAGCGGGCGAAGGGAATCGAACCCTCGTAGCCAGCTTGGAAGGCTGGAGCTCTGCCATTGAGCTACGCCCGCTTTTTCAGACGAACGGCACATAGTATATCATTTTTTTGGTATAATGTGCAAGGGTGAAAGTAAACAGATCCATACTCCCTTCCGGACGCATTGGACTCGCCGTCAGCGGCGGTTCCGATTCGGTCGCACTCGCCTTCCTGCTCACCAAGGGCGGGAAGAAGAAAAACGCCTCAAAACGCTTCGTCGTCCTGCACGTAGACCACGGGCTCCGCCAAGAGTCGAAGGAGGAATACCAGTTCGTGAAGTCGCTCGCAAAGCGACTCGGAGTCCCCTTCCGCGGAACGCACGCGAAGGTCGTGCGGAAGAGGGGCGAGTCGCTCGAGATGGCCGCGCGGCGCGTGCGACTCGCGTTCTTCGCGAAATGCATGAAGTCGCTCGGGCTCGACGCCGTCGCGACCGGACACCACATGGACGACGTCGCGGAGACGTTCCTCATGAAGCTCCGCCGCGCGACGCTCGCGGGCATACGCGAGACAAGCGAGGTCGCCGGCGTGAAGTTCGTCCGCCCCCTTCTCGGATGCCGCGACGAGGAACTCAAGGAGTACCTCAGGAAGTTCGGCGAGGAGTGGAGGGAAGACGCCTCCAACGGAGACGTCTCCATCGAGAGGAACAGGGTCCGCCACGAGCTCATCCCCTACATAGAGAAGGTGCTCGACAACCACATCGTCGAGCACCTCTTCCGCATCTGCATGCGCCTCGGCGGACCGCAGGATTCCTGAGTGCCCGCCGGGCCACCGATGCCGTCACTTTCCGTCCGGCTTCTTGCCGCCGAAGCGGTCCGCGTCCTTGATTGTGGGCGCGGTCTCGGAGAACGTGAAGTCCTTGCCTGGAAGAATCGCATTCAGCACGATGCCCATCAGCGCGCCGACGGCGAGTCCGGAGAGCGAGATCTTGAGCGACCCAACCGTGAACGCGATCGCGCCAGCCTTCGAGAACGAGATGCCGAGCGTGAGGACGAGGATGAGCGCCGCGATGAGCATGTTGCGCGACTTGCCGAGATCCACCTGGCTCTCGACCAGGTTCCTCACGCCGACTGCGGAGATCATTCCGTAGAGGATGAACGAAACGCCGCCGATCGTGGCCGCGGGGATCGTTCCGATGAACGCCGAGAACTTCGGGCAGAACGAGACGAGTATCGCGAGGCACGCGGCGATGCGGATGACGCGCGGATCATACACCTTCGAGAGCGACAGGACGCCGGTGTTCTCCCCGTACGTCGTGTTCGCCGGCGCGCCGAAGAGCGAGGCGAGGCACGTGGCGAGTCCGTCGCCGAGCATCGTGCGGTGTAGGCCGGGGTTCTCGAAGAAGTTGCGCTTCACGGTGGAGGAGATCGCCGACACGTCGCCGACGTGCTCCATGATCGTCGCGAAGGCAAGCGGGAAGACGATGAGTATCGCACTGGTGATCCTGCCCCAGTCCGGATTCGACAAAAGCGGGAACACGGTGTTCCCCACCTTCACGGGGAGGCCGATCCACGCGGCGCTCGCGACGTTCGAGTAGTCGATCGCCTGGCTCATGCCGAACTTGCCGAGGATCACCGCCGCGACATAGGAGAAGATCACGCCCATGAGGATCGGGATGATCCTGAACATGCCCCGCCCGAAGATCGAGAACGCGATCACGGTCGCTATCGCGACGAGCGCGACGGGCCAGTCTGTCGTGCAGCTGTTGATTGCGACAGGTGCGAGGACGAGTCCGATGCCGACGATGATCGGACCCGTCACGACGGGCGGGAAGAACTTCATCACCGTCTTCACGCCGCACGCCTTTACGAACCCGGCGACGACGAAGTACAGGAGCGAGGACGACGCGACGCCCAGGCAGGCGTACTGAAGCATCTTCGTCTTGTCGCAGTCCTCGAAGCCGGCCGTTCCCGCCATCCCGGCGAGCGCGAAGTATCCGGCGAGGTAGGCGAACGACGAGCCGAGGAACGCCGGGACCATGCGCTTGGTGAGGAGATGGAACAGGAGCGTCCCGAGTCCGGCCCAGAGGAGCGTCGCGCTCGGGGAGAGCCCGGTGAGGATCGGCACGAGGATCGTCGCGCCGAACATGGCGAACATATGCTGAACGCCGAGGACCGCCATCTTCGGGATGCCCAGGGTGCGCGCGTCGTAGACCGCGTCGGAAGACTGGAACTTGGCGCGCAGCAGCGCGATGGCCGCCGCGAGCTCCGCCGACTCCTCGGCGGTGACGATTCCGTCGTCCGCAACCGCCAGCAGGATCTGCTCGAACTTGGCGAGGTTTTCGTCCTTTGACGCGAACGGATGGACGAGGCCTATCAACGCCTTAGTCTCGTCTATGTCCGCCTTGCCGTCCGCAAACGTGAACTTCTCCGCCGCCGTAATGAGCAGCGAGAGGGTCCAGTTGTCCGCAGTTTTGATTTCCGCCATCTTATTTCCTTTCAGTTTCGTTTCGGCCTGAATCAGGCACTTTTACAAGTCCGCTCTTCCTGGCGACGATGTACGTGCACACGTTGTCGCCCGTGACGTTGCAGCACGTCTCGAACATGTCGAGTATCGGGTTGATGCCGAGGCAGAGCGCCACGACGAGCGCGACCTGGTCGGCCGGGAGGCCCATGTTCTCGAGCACCATGAAGAGGAGGAACACCGACCCGCCCGGGATGCCGCCGGCTCCGACGGAGGCGAAGACGATCGAGACGCAGAGCGTCATGATCTGGAGGACGCCGAGCTCGTGTCCGAACATGTTCGCGGCGAGGATGACGAACACCGGCAGGTGGACGCACACTCCGTCCATGTTTACGGTCGCGCCCATGGGCAGGGAGAACGAGGAGAGCTTGCGGTCCACGCCGAGAGCGTCGGCGGACTTGAACGAGACGGGCAGGGTCGCCGCGCTGGAGCGCGTGACGAAGGCGGTGATGATGGGCTCGCGCATGCGCATGAGCACGCGGTACGGGTTCTCCCTGCAGAAGACGGCCAGCGCGGCCGGGTACACGAAGAGGATCATCGAGACAACGCCCACGACGACGCAGAGCGTTATCTTGGCGTAGGGTCCGAAGAGCAGCACGCCGTTCTCTGCGAAGTTGACGACGGAGAGCGCGAAGACGCCGATCGGGAAGTAGTGGATGACGCAGTCGATGAGCTTGAACGATATCTTCTGCGCTCCGTCGCAGACGAGCACTGCAGCCTCCACCGCTTTGCGCGTCTGCCCGCCGGTCTCGGACGAGTCGAGCAGCCAGCGCGCGCAGAGTCCGAACCCAATCGAGAACACGATGATCGGCAGGAACTGTCCGTTGGCGAGCGCGGCGAACGGATTCTGGAAGAGCCCCGTTACGAACGCTCCGAACGAGCCCGAGCCGCCTGACGTCGACATCTTGGCGACGGCGTCGAGATTGGAGCCGGCGGCATGGCTGGCGTTTGCCATGGACGGATTCATCATGTACGCCAGGGCGACGCCGAAGACAGTCGCGAAGACGGACGTCGCGAAATACCACGCGAGGACCATTCCGCCCACCTTGCCGGACTTCTTGAGCGGCAGCGAGGCCGCGCCGAGTATAAGCGAGAAGAGGATGATCGGGTACACGACCATCTTCAGCATCGCGACGAGGACATTGCCGAACGGCGCCACCCATGGCAGTATCTTCGCGGTGGTCTCAGGAGCGCAGCACTCCGAGAGCACGAGGCCCAGCGTGGTGCCGAGCACAAATCCTATGAGAATCTTTCCTATTAGCGGTATCTTCATTCTTTCCCCCCCGAAAGCAGTTTTGAAGTCTTAGTGTCTATGCAGTTCCAAAGTTTTGATTTTCATGTCCAAAGGCCCGTTCCCGGCTATTTGCCTGGGTACTTGAGAAGCGAGGCCACGTCGTAGTTCCTGAGAAGCTTGCTTCTCGCCCCAAAGCCCTCGAGCTCAATCGGGAAGATCATCTTGACGACCGTGCCGCCGAGCCGTTCGACGAGCTTCGCAGCCGCCTTGGCCGTTCCGCCGGTCGCAAGGAGGTCGTCGACTATGACGGCCTTCTCCCCACGGATCACGGCGTCGGCGTGCATGTGCAGCGTCGCCTTGCCGTACTCGAGCTCGTAGTCCTCCGAGATGGTCCGGCGCGGGAGCTTGCCGGGCTTGCGGATCGGCACGAACGCCTTGCCGAAGCGCGCGGCAATGGCCGCGCCGAAGATGAAGCCACGGGACTCCGGAGCCGCGACAAGGTCGAAGGTGACGCCCTCAAGCGCCTCTGCGATCTCGGAGAGGGCGAGGTTGAAGCCTTCGCCGGACTCGAGGATCCCGGTCACGTCGCGGAAGAGGATGCCGGGCTTAGGGAAGTCCGGTATCTCGCGGACATAGTCGGCGAGGCGCGGACGCCCCGAGAGAAGCTTGTCCATGAGCCTTGCGATCTGGACCGACTCCTCGTCCGTGACCACGCCGTCCTGGCGGACGCGCTGCAGCAGCGCGTCCAGCTCGCAGGCCCCGGATTCGCCCTTGAGCACGAACGGACGGATTGTCCTGAGTATCACCGAGGTCTCGCCGAGCGTGACGCGTCCGTCGTACATCACGGCCGTCCGCAGGGATTCCAGTATCTTGAGCAGTCTGTAGTCTCCGACCATACCTATCTCCTCACATCACGGCGTACTTCGCGATGAAGATCGCCGTGAGTATGTACATAATCCAGTGGATGCGCCTGAAGTTGCCCGCGAGCGCGTTGATGAGCGTGTACGAGATCACGCCGAACATGATGCCGTCCGAGATCGAGTACGTGAACGGCATAGCGGCGATCGCGAGGAACGCAGGGACCGCCTCGCCCGCATCGCGCCAGTCGACGTCAGCGCAGGAGGAGAGCATCATGTATCCGACGATGATGAGCGCCGGCGCCGTCGCAAAACCCGGAACCGCGAGGAATATCGGCGCGAAGACGAGCGCGGCGGCGAAGAACGCAGCGGCCGTCACGCCCGTAAGGCCGGTTCTGCCGCCGGCCATCACGCCGGAGGCGGACTCCACGAACGTCGTCGTCGTGGAAGTGCCGAACACCGCGCCCACCGAAGTCGCGATTGAGTCTGCGCAGAGCGCGCCGGAGATGCGCGGGAGCTTGCCGGTCTTGTCGAGGAATCCGCCCTTCATCGACACGCCGATCAGCGTGCCGAGCGTGTCGAAGAGGTCGACGAAGAAGAACGCGAACATCACGACGAAGAAGTCGAGCGACTTGACGAGCGACCAGCCCGAGCCGACGACCTCGCCCTTCACGGTGTGCGTCCAGCCTTCCGGATTGAAGAGCGCGCCAACGGTCGAGCCGAACTCTGAGAAGTTCTGGGCGAGCCCCTTCACCGAGAAGTCGGGATAGAGGGAGAAGAACCCGGCGGCGGGATCGGGAACGTACGCGCCGCACGCCTGCGCGGCCATTCCCAGTCCCCACGTGAAGAGGATTCCGAAGAGGATCGCACCCTTCAGCCCCTTGACGAGAAGAAAGCCCGTGAAGACCGTTCCGAGAAGCGCGAGCACGGCGCAGATTCCGCTGGTGTGGAACGGCACTTCGGTGAACTTCACCATCGACACGAGCGTGGCAGGGCTGTCAACGATGATGCCGGCCGTCTTCATCGCAATAAGGCAGATGAAGAGTCCGATGCCGGCGGCGACCGCCTTCTTGAGCGATATCGGGATAGCGTTGAATATCCCCTCCCGGACGGGGGTAAGCGAGAGGGCAAGGAACACAAGGCCCTCCACGAACACGGCAAGCAGCGCGAACTGCCAGCTGTAGCCCATGCCCATGACGACGCCGAACGTGAGGAACGCGTTGAGGCCCATTCCCGGGGCGAGGACGAACGGATAGTTCGACATGAACGCCATGAGGAGCGTGCCCACCACCGCGGCGACGGCGGTCGCCACGAAGACGCCGCCCTTCGGGATGCCCGCGGAGGAGAGGATGCTCGGGTTGACGGCGAGGATGTACGCCATCGTCATGAACGTCGTGAGGCCCGCGACGAACTCGGTGCGCACCGTTGTCCTGTTCCGCTTGAGCTTGAATATCCTGCCGAGGAACGTCGTCTCGGGCTCCTCGCTCTCCGCCTCGCGCGTCAGCCACTTGAGGTGGGCGCCGATCCTGATGGACTCCTCCGGCGTCACGACGCCGTCTTCGAGCACGTCCTCAAGGGCCTGCACGAACTCGGCCATCTCGTCGCTCTGCTTGATGCGCTCCTTCGCGTACGCGAGGAGCAGCACCGCCTCGGCGCGGTCTACCTTCCCGTCCTCGAGAATCGTCTTCTCGAGCCGACGAATCGATTCCTTGATGTCGCTCATATCAACTTGGCCTTTCGTCCCTTATACGAGGTTCAGGATGTCGGAGAATCCGGTGATGTCCAGCACCTCCTTGACGGTGGGCTGTATGTTCGCGATCTTGAGCTCGCCGCCCTTCGCCATCATCGTCTTGTGGGCGGTGAGGAGCAGCCTAAGGCCCGCAGAGCTCATGTACGGAACGTCCGCGAGGTCCAGAACGACCTGCGTGGCGTCGCCGAACTTGAGCCCGGCCTCGAGCTCCGGCGCGGTTACGGTGTCAACGCGTCCGCTGACGGAAATGGTCAGCGTGCTTCCTTCTGCATTAGTTTTGATCTCCATATTCTTTCCCCATTGTAAGGATGTTCCTGTCGTTGTTCCGCCTGTAGGTGACAGGCGACATCGTCTTCTTGACGATCAAGATTCCAAGTCCCCCGACCTCGCGGTCGTCTGCGCAGAGCGTCGTGTCGGGGTCGCGGTGCGAGAGCGGGTCGAACGGCTTGCCGTTGTCGGTTATCACGAGGCGCACGCCGTCAGGGTGGTGCGTGCGCTCGACCGTGAGCGTCCAGTCAGTCGCGCCCGAGTAGCGCACGATGTTCGCGAATATCTCGTCCGAGGCGACCATCATGATGTTGGCGCAGTCGTCCGGAACGCCCTCGAGCGCCTTCGCGAGGTCCGCCGACGCCTTCGCGAGGTCCTCCATCGTCGGCTTGTATTCGCACGAGAACGTCTCGGGCTCGCCGCGGTAGCGCAGGACGAGCTGCGTGCAGTCGTCCGCCTGCTCCACGCCGGCGGCGTGGCGGCGCACGTCGGCTATCACGGTCGAGAGGAGTCCGTCGCGCCTCTTGTCGCAGCCCGCCACCGTCTTGAGGAGCCGGTCGTCGCCGTAGAGCTCCCCGGCCGCGTTGTGCTGCTCGACGATTCCGTCGGTGTAGAGGTATATCGCGTCGCCCGGCTCGAGCTGCAGCTCGTTGACGCGGTAGCGCGCGCCCGCCATCGCACCGAGGACGAGCGAGGGGCGAGACCTGAGGTACTCGACCTTCCCGCCGAGCCTCACGATAGGCGGATTGTGCCCGGCGTTCACGTACGAGACGTGACCCGTGCGAATGTTCAGCTCACCCGCCCAGGCGGTCACGAAGGTGTTGGAGGAGTTCCCCTCGCAAAGGGCGTCGTTCGCCTCCTCGAAAGCCTGCCCGATCGGCTTGCCGGTCTG
>JAEEOY010000096.1 GCA_016284515.1 Kiritimatiellia bacterium
AAGATCCGGACGAGAACGTCTACCCCGTCGGCCGCGCCGAGGCCGAGGTCGAAGATGCCATCCGCGGCGGTACGATCTTCGATTCCAAGACATTGTCCGCCTGGCTCTGCTGGAAGATCGCAAAGTAGTGGTTTACTATAGACGCAAAAGCAACTCTTATGGTATAATATCAAGCACAAGGGTTTAAAAAGAGACTGTTATGGTGCTTGGGAAAATAGAGGATCTGCTGGTAGACATCGGATCGATGCTGAAGCGGGAGCGGTTGTACAGGAATCTCTCGCAGAAAATCGTGTCCGAGCGCAGCGGCATTTCCGAGAGCGCGCTCAAGAATCTTGAGTGTGGACGCGGTGCGTCGCTTACCACGTTCATCCAGGTCTGCCGTACGCTCGGGAAGGACGAGTGGATCATGCGGCTCGGTCCGCCGGATGAGGTCTCGATCAGAGACTACGCCAAGCGTGGCGGACGGCCGAGGCTGCGGGCGAGCGCTCCCCGGAAGGCGGTGCGCTGATGTATTCGCACGTAAGGGCAATCGAAGTTTCGTTGTGGGGGCGGCATGTCGGAACGATCGCACCCAAGACGGCTACGCACTATCGCTTTGAGTACGACGACGCGTTTCTCCGTTCGGGAACGGAGATCGCGCCGTTTGAGCTTCCGCTTGAAAAACGCGAGTTCTCTTTTCTCGACCGACCTGCTTCGGCGTTCTACGGCCTTCCCGCGGTATTCGCGGACTCCCTGCCGGATTCCTTCGGAAACAGCGTCATCGATGCATGGATGGAACAGCAGAACGTGATGAAGTCATCGGTCACGGCGCTTGATCGTCTGGCCTATGTCGGTTCAAGGGCTATGGGGGCGCTGGAGTATGCTCCGCAAAGAGGTCCGCGCAGGGATGCCTTTCTTGCGCTGCGCATGAAAAACGTCGTCGAGCAGTCGCGTCATGTCCTGAATCGCAGAATAGAGAGAATGTCCGGCCCGGACGCACTCAAGGAGATTTTCCGGGTTGGAACGTCTGCGGGCGGCGCGCAGGCCAAGGCGGTCGTCGGATGGAATCCGCAAACCGACAAATTCTGTGTCCCGAGCGAGGATATGCCGGACGGATTCGAGCACTGGATCGTCAAGATCACTCCCGACGAGCGACCGTATCTGGGCGTCGCCGAATACCGTACGTATGAGCTCGCAAGGGCCTGCGGCGTTGACATAAGCGAATCGAGGCTGTACGAACTCGACGGCGCGCGGCATTTCATGACGCGCCGATTCGACAGGGACGGCTCAAGGCGCCACCATCTGATGACTTTCCGCGCAATGCGCACGCTTCCTCCGGACGTGTCGCTTGAAATGAACTCCTACGGACAGCTTTTCGAAACAATCGTGGCACTTGGACTTGGCTATGACGCGCTTTCGCAGATGTTCCGCCGTATGGCGTTCAATGTCTATTCCGACGAAACAGACGATCATTCGAAGAACTTCTCGTTCATGATGAAGGAGGGCGATCCATGGCGTCTTGCGCCGGCATACGATCTCACGGGCGGCGTTCCGCCGGAGGCCCCGGAAGGGGATGCGCGTCGAGCATGGACCAACTGCCACGCGATGAGCATCAACGGAAAGCAGTCGGACATCACCGACGACGATCTTCTGGAAGTCGCTGCCCGCTATTCGATAGGTTCGGCGGAAGACATCCTTGCCGAGGTCAAAGGCGTGTTTGCCGAATAGGAGACGCAGGCCGAAGGCCGCTCTAATCACTGCACAACAGCTGCTACTGATTGTGGTTGAAAAGCGCGAAGCTGTGAAGCGGGAATGCGCCCGCGCCGAAGGCGTCGGGTCGGGTGAGCGCAAAGCGCGAACTGCGAAGCAGCCGCAAGGCCCCGCGCGAGAACCCTAACCATCGGAGTTTTTACTAATGCGCTTCCGCTAAAAACTCCGAAGAGCCTAAATTTTCCGCCATCGTGTAGTTGACATGTAGGATTAGAATATCCTATAATTCCCCTTGATGCAAATAATAGGATATTTATAATGTACATTGACACTGATAAAATCGTCACAATGACGGCGGCGAACCAGAACTTCTCCGCCGTAGCGCGGCAAACCGACAGGGACGGCAAGTCAGTAATATTCAAGAACAACCGCCCCAAATACATTCTTATCGACCTTGATGATGGCGAATATCTCGACCTCAGCGAGGACGAGAGGATTGATGTTGTCGCGAGACGCATCATGAAGCGTCACAAGGCCGCGTTTCTGGAGCTGGCGAAATGACGAAGTTCTCCAAAGACAAGGTTCTCCTGCTCCACCAGTACATCGCGGCGGAAACTGGCGGCAGTGTGGGGCTTCGCGACGAAGGTCTTCTTGAATCGGCGCTTGAAGGTGCGTTTGCCACTTTCGAGGGCAAGGAGCTCTATCCGACGAAAGAGGAGAAAGCGGCTCGCATCGGCGCGTCGCTCGTCTCGAACCATGCGTTCCTCGACGGAAACAAGAGGATCGGCATGTATGTGATGCTGACGTTTCTTGAGGTAAACGGGATTCGGGTTGAATGCACAGACGAAGATATCGTCCGCGCCGGGCTGTCACTCGCCGACGGCTCCATGGATTACGGAAAACTCCTCGCTTGGATCCGCGAACACGCAGTGCCGCAGGAAGCGAGATAAATGGTATAATACTGCCATCGAAAACAAATAAAAGGAGGAACACAATGGAACTCAAGGGATCGAAGACGGAAGCAAACCTTATGGCGGCGTTTGCCGGCGAATCGCAGGCGCGCAACAAGTACGACTACTACGCCTCGCGCGCGAAGAAGGACGGCTACGAGCAGATAGCCGCCATCTTCCAGGAGACCGCGCTCAACGAGAAGGAGCACGCCAAGATGTGGTTCAAGCTGTTCGCCGGGATCGACGGGACGAAGGAGAACCTTCTCGCTGCCGCCGCGGGAGAGCACGAGGAATGGACCGAGATGTACAGGCGCTTCGCGGAGGAGGCCGAGGCGGAGGGCTTCAAGGACATAGCCTTCAAGTTCCGCAAGGTCGCCGAAGTCGAGGCGCAGCACGAGGCGCGCTACCGCAAGCTCGCCGCCAACATCGAGTCCGGCGAAGTGTGGGTTCGCGTCGGCAAGAACAAGTGGCAGTGCCGCAACTGCGGCGCGATCGTCGAGTCCGAGACCGCCCCTGAAGTCTGCCCCGTCTGCGACCATCCGCGCGCCTACTTCCAGCTCGAGCAGAACAACTTCTGATACCGCGCCCGGAAAAGACTCAGTGAAGCTGACGTGAAATGTTTCCACTGCTGAAATACACGGCCGAGCAGGTCGATGAATACTACGCGAAGGTGACGCCGGAGATGGTGAGGGCCTCGCTTGCGAAGGACCGCCACGACTGGTTCGACCTTTTGAACCTCATCTCGCCGGCGGCGTATCCGTTCATGGACGAGATGCGCCGCAAAGCCCGCCTCGCGCGGATCAAGTACTACGGCAAGACGGTGAGCGTCTACGCTCCGCTCTACATCGGCAACACGTGCGTCAACCACTGCCGGTACTGCGACTTTAGGCGCGAGCACACGGGCACCGTGAGGCGCAACCTGACTCTGGACGAGATCCGCCTCGAGGCGGAGGCGATTCGCGCGAGCGGAATCGACAACCTCCTCATCGTCGCGGGAGAGGACCCGAAGGTCAACTCCGTCGAGCACTTCTGCGACGTCGCGCGGCTCCTGAAGCCGATGTTCTCGAACCTCTCCTTAGAGGTCGCGCCGCAGAGCGAGGAAGGCTACCGCGCGATGTTCGAGGCGGGCTTCGAGTCGCTTACGTGCTTCCAGGAGACGTACGACCAGGAGCAGTACAAGTACTTCCATCCGGCGGGACCGAAGTCGAACTACGAGTGGCGTCTCTGGACGCAGCTCCGCGCCGGGAAGGCGGGCTTCCGCATCCTCGGCTGCGCGTTCCTCCTCGGCCTCACGCCGTGGCGCCGCGAGGCCGCCTCTCTCGCCGCGCACGCGCTATACCTCATGAAGGAGTGCTACGAGTCGAAGGTGCAGTTCGCGTTTCCGCGCTTCTGCCGCGTCGAGGGCGGTTTCGTTCCTCCGTGCGAAGTAGACGAGCGCGACGTCGATCTCATGATGCTTGCGTTCAGGATCTGCTTCCCGCAGTGCTGCATGACGGTCTCGACGCGCGAGGCACCGAAGTTCCGCGACTACATCGTGCAGGTCGCGGCGGACAACATGAGCGCGGGCTCGCGCGTGACGCCCGGCGGATACGCCGTCCTCGAGAAGGAGCACGCGGCGGACGTCGCGCAGTTCACCCTAACCGACCGCCGTCCGCCGAAGGAGGTCTACGAGGCGATCAAGGCGAACGGACAGGAAGTCGTCTTCAAGAACTGGGACAACAGGATATAGTTGAAAGTTCGAAGTTGAAAGTTTAAAGGAGAAAAGCATGACGCAGTTGGAAGCGGCCCGGAAGGGCATTGTGACGGACGCGATGAAGGTCGTCGCGAAGGACGAGGGACTTGACGCGGAGAAGGTGCGCGCTGCGGTGGCGACGGGCGAGGCGGTGATTCCGCTCAACCCCGCCCACAAAAACTGCCAGCCCGTCGGCGTCGGAAGGATGTTCACGACGAAGATCAACGCGAACCTCGGACGCAGCGTGACGCATTCCGGAAAGGGCGACGAACTCGAGAAGCTGCAGGTTGCGCTCGATGCCGGCGCGGACTTCGTGATGGACCTCTCCGTCGCGTCGACCGAGGACGAGATCGCGTCCATCCGCCAGGGAATGCTCGACGCCTCGCCTAAGCCGCTCGGCACCGTGCCGATCTACGAGACGATATCGCTTCTCGGAGACATCCCGAAGATGGACCCGAAGTTCCTTATCGGCGTAATTCGCCGCCAGGCCGAGCAGGGCGTCGACTTCATGACGCTCCACGCGGGTCTCCTGCTGAAGCACATCCCGAACGCGATGAAGCGCAAGATGGGAATCGTCTCCCGCGGCGGCGCGATAATGGCGGAGTGGATGATGGAGAACAAGGCGGAGAATCCGCTATACACCCACTGGGACGAAGTGATGGACATCCTCGCGGAGCACGACGTCACCGTGTCGCTCGGCGACGGACTCCGCCCCGGCTGCCTCGCGGACGCCTCTGACGCCGCGCAGTTCGGCGAGCTGGACGTCCTTGGCGAGCTCGTGGAGCGGTGCCGCGCGCGCGGCGTGCAGACGATGGTGGAGGGTCCGGGACACGTTCCCTTCGACCAGATCCAGATGAACATGGAGCGCCAGCAGGTGGTCTGCAAGAAGGCACCGTTCTACGTGCTCGGTCCGGTGACGACCGACATCGCGCCCGGATACGACCACATCGTCTCCGCGATCGGCGCGACCGCCGCGGCGACCTACGGCGCGTCGCTCCTCTGCTACGTGACGCCCGCCGAGCACCTCGGGCTGCCCGACGCGGACGAGGTGCACCGCGGATGCATCGCCTACAAGATCGCCGCGCACGCAGGTGACGTCGCGCGCCATCTCCCCGGAGCGCGCGACCGCGACGACGCGATGGCGGACGCGCGCGCGGCGTTCGACTGGGACCGCCAGTTCGCGCTCTGCCTCGACCCGAAGCGCGCGAAGGAGCGCTGGCTCAGGACGCGCGCGTTCACGGACGAGGCGCACTCGGACGACCACTGCTCGATGTGCGGCAAGCAGTTCTGCGCGGTGCGTACCTCTAGGCGCATAAAGAAGCTTGCCGAGGAACTCGCGCAGTGACGCGCGGTCGGTTTTCGGGGAAGGGGGACAAGATGGCGAAAGTATCCGGTTCCGGGCTGAAGCGCCGCGTGCGCGTCGAGATCGACCTCGGCGCGCTCGTGAGGAACTATGCGAAGATCGTGGAGCACGTGAAGCCGATGCGCGTGCTGTGCGTGCTGAAGGCGAACGCCTACGGACTCGGCGTCGGACCCTACGCAGAGGCGCTCGCGAAGGCGGGCTGCCGAGACTTCGGCGTCGCCGAGCCGTTCGAGGCGCTGGAGCTCCTCTCGGTCCTCAGGCGCGGCAAATGCGCCGCGGACGTGCAGATACTCTCGTCCATACTTCCCGACGAGATTGCGCCGATGGTGAAGGCAGGCGTCATACTGCCGGTCACCGACCTTGCGACTGCGAAGCTCATTTCGGACGCCGCGCGCATGGCGAAGACGACGGCGCGCGTCCACTTCAAGCTCGACACCGGCATGGGCCGGCTTGGCATACTCGCGAAGGACGCGCTCGAGACGATACGCGCGGTGAAGAAGCTTCCCGCGCTCGACTGCGAGGGGATATTCTCGCACTGTCCGATGGCGTATGATCCGAAGGACCCGTTCACCAAGAGGCAGATCAAGCTCTTCAAGTCCATCGTCGCCGCGTGCGCGAAGGAAGGTATCTCGTTCCGCAAGGTGCACATGGCCGCGTCGGACGCGATCAACAACTTCCCGGCGACGGCGAAGAGTCCGTTCACGATGGTGAGGACTGGCATCAACCTGCACGGAAGCTTTGATCCGTACGGACGCAAGGCGCTGAAGGTGGAGCCGGTCCTTTCGCTCAAGACGCGCGTCGCGCAGGTGCGCGAGCTTCCCGCAGGGACGACGCTCGGCTACGGACGCACCTGGTGCCTCGCGGCCCCGACGAAGGTCGCGACGATATCGGCGGGCTATGCGGACGGGCTCCCGCTCGCGCTCACGAACCGCGGGTTCGTCTTCATCGGCGGGAGGCGCTGCAAGATCATCGGGCGTATCTCGATGGACTACACGACCGTCGACGTCTCGGACGTCCCCGGAGTGAAGGCGGGCGACGAAGTGGTCTGCTTCGGCTCGTGCGGACGCGATTCGATAACGCCGGACGACTGGGCGGAGCTCAAGGGCACGCATGCCTACGACGTCATCTGCTCGCTTGGCTCGCGCGTCCAGCGCGTCGTCGTGGGCTGATGCGCAAAATGCGGCCCCGCCTTGAATGCGGTGTCTAAAAATGATATAATTTTTGCAGTTATGAGCTACTACCTGATGATATTGGTCGGTGCGGTTCTGGTGAACAACTTCGTTCTCAGCCGCTTTCTCGGTTGCTGTCCGTTCCTCGGCGTGTCGAAGAAGCTCGACACGGCGCTCGGCATGTCCGGCGCCGTCGTCTTCGTGATGACCGTCGCGTCGGCGGTGACCTGGTGCCTCGACCACTGGCTTCTCGCGCCGAACGGGCTCGGGTATATCCACACGCTCGCGTTCATCCTCGTCATCGCGGCGCTGGTGCAGTTCATCGACATCGCGATGAAGCGCTTCCTGCCTCCGCTCCACGCGGCTCTGGGCATATTCCTTCCGCTAATCACCACGAACTGCGCGGTCCTCGGCGCGGCGGAAATCAACTGCAAGCAGGGGACGGGCTTCTTCGAGGCGGTGTTCTTCTCGTTTGCGGCGGCGATCGGCTTTGGCTTTGCGCTTGTGATCTTCTCCGGAATCCGCGAGAAGCTCGCGCACGCGAATCCCCCGCGGTGCTTCCGCGGCATAGCCGTCGCGCTCGTTACCGGCGGACTCCTCTCGCTCGCGTTCATGGGCTTCTCGGGGCTTGTGAAGCTTCCGTACTGAGGGGGATGAAGGTTTAAGGGTTGAAGGTTTAAAGTTCAGAGGTTCAAAAGATGACGATAGCAATTGCAATCATCGCGGGAATCGGACTCGTGGCCGCGGCGGCGCTTGCCGTCGCTGACCGCTATCTGAGCGTCAAGGAGGATCCGCGCATCGGCATGGTGACCGCGGCGCTGCCGGGCGCGAACTGCGGTGGATGCGGTTTCCCCGGGTGCGACGGATATGCGCGCGCTCTTGTCGCGGGCACCGCTCCGAACGGTGCGTGCGCGGCGGGCGGGGAGGCCTGCGCGAAGGAGATTGCGAAGATACTCGGCGTCGAGGCGACGGCGACGGAGAAGCGGGTGGCGCTCGTCAAGTGCTGCGGGACTCGCTCGGAGGCGATACGCGTCGGCGACTACAACGGAATCTGCGACTGCAACGTCGCCGCTGCCACGGCTGGCGGCGACAAGGGATGCACCTACGGCTGCCTCGGATACGGCGCGTGCGCGAACGTGTGCCCGAAGGGCGCGATATCAGTGCACGACGGACTCGCCAAGGTCGACAAGCGACTGTGCATCGGCTGCGGGAAGTGCGTCAACGTCTGCCCCAAGAAGATCATCGAGCTCGTCCCCGCCTCGGCGACAATCCACGTCCTCTGCGCGAATCCGGACAAGGGTCCGCAGGTCCGCAAGGTCTGCGGCGTCGGGTGCATGGGCTGCCACCTCTGCGAGAAGAACTCCGGAGGCAAGGAGGCGGGCCACTTCACGTTCCAGGGTTTCCTCGCGAAGGTCAACTACGCGAACCCGCCGGACGACGAGCAGATCGTCGCCAAGTGCCCCGC
>JAEEOY010000097.1 GCA_016284515.1 Kiritimatiellia bacterium
GAGTTTCGCCTCCGACTTCCTTCGCCCGCATCCTCGCGGATGCAAGTTTGTCTTCGGCTATTTGGTTCCTCCTAACTGGCCCATTGGAGACTTTCGCTCCAGACCTTGTATCATGTCCTGCGTACACGAAAAGGCGGGGCGTGAAGAACGCCCCGCCCTGAATTCGCCCGCAGACGGATGAACTACATGCCCCTGGGGACCGCGGGCAGCTCGTAGCCGACGCAGACCTTGAAGAATCCGGACCCCATGCTGCCGTCGAGGTTGACGATCTCGTTGCCGTTCTTCGCGTCGAACTCGCACTCCACCGGCATGACCATCTTCTCCAGCGAGACGCCGTACATGACGTACACGACGCCATTGGCCTTCGAAAGGTCCTGTGAGGTGGTGATCGTCACAAAGTCGCCGTCGTGCGCGATGTCCGTCACAGCCAGGTCCTTTCCGCTGACGCCAGCCCTGGTGTTCGGGTTGATGTTCATGAGAAACGCGGACTCGGAATCGCTGTCGAAGGCGTCGTAGCGGCAACCCCAGGCGCCGTACTTGCCGAGCATTCCCGCGCCGGGGATCTTCCCGTCGTTCCACTTCTCGGGCCACTGGACGAGGATCATGTACAGTCCGTCCTCCTCTGCGTAGAGACCGACGCTGAGGAACTTGGACTTGTCGCACTCGACCTTGAGGTGGCTGGCGTAGCCGGACGGAACCTGTCCGAAGAGCTTGTACGGGACGCCGACCTTGAGCGCGTCGCCCTCGAGCCTGACGATCGCCTTGCCGCTGGAGGGAAGCCTGATCGCAGGTTCGATGCGCGAAGCCGTGTCGATGTCGCCGCCATTGGCATAGGGCAGCGCGAGCGTCGCGCCGGCCTCAAGCGCAATTCTGCCGGTCGCACCGAGAATCTTCTTGCCCTCGTTGATCTGGAGCGTCGCCCCCGACCTCACCGTAAGCTGCGAATTGTCGAAATAGGTGTGCTTCTTATCCTCGTCCATCGACAGCGCAGACATATCCTCCGTATCGATGACAACCGTGCCGCAGCCCTCAATGAAGAAACCGGCAGTGCTATCATTATAGTCAGTGCCGGAACGGAGGCGGCCCTTAAGCGTAATCGTACGCGGAATCGTCGGATCGTTGTAGTCGGAGGTATTGAACGTCATCGAAGCGTGAGTGGCAACGTAGAGTTCTGAATCCAGTCCGGTATTCATTGAGTTCTGAAGCGTCCAGTCCGCACTCGAATAAAGCTTCACATGTCCATAGCACTCGGCGTAGTACCGCACAGCGCCGCTCGTGTAACCAATGCCGTTTTCACCAATGACCCAGTCGTCAGGACCGTCATTGTGATACCCTCTGTTCGTATCAAGGTGGAAATACGTGGTGTGACCAGCGCCAATATAGCGAATGCCGCCAACCTGCATCGGGTTGTTTGCCTCAGAGACATCCGCATATTCAAACACTGATGCGGAAGTCGTGGACGTGCCAACGGCGTTGCCGTGGACGACCACCGTGCCCTCGTTGGAGTAGAGGAACGTCATCGTCCCTCTGTAGCTGTTTGCGTTGGCGACGATGTCGCCGTCCACTTCCAGCGACGCGCCCTTCGCGATTGCGAGCCTGCACGCGTTGGTGAGCGCGCCGAGGTGAAGCGCGCCGGAGGTGATCCTGACGACCTCGGACGTCGAGGGGATCGTGATCGTGTCGGCGCCGAACGCATCGCCGACCACGAGGTCCAGCGGCTCGCGGCTGTCGATGAACGCCGTGCCGTTCGTCGGGACGGACTCCTCCGCCCAATTAGCGGGATTGCTCAGGTTGTTGTCCTGCGCACCCGTCCATGTGTAGACATCGGCCAATGCGGAGCATGAGGCCAGTGCCAGTGCCATCGCGCCCAGGCGCGCACCAATTGTTGACTGTTCTTTCATCGTGTTGCTCGTTTCAGTTGTTCTGCCTTTGTTTTGCAACTAACCGCGGTCTCCTGACCGCGTTGCAAAAACGCGCCAGATTATATCACATTTCGGCGCACATGAAAGAACTGGTTTTTACCACTTTTTTCAGCCACGGTTTGGAAAAGCCATTCGATGAAGCCGCACGCCTTGCCGCTGATATAGTGACTGCTGGATTGCTCTATGATGCCTCCAGGCGACCTTCTGGCCAACGCGCCGCCGCGAACTTTCGCGCAAAGGAGTGAAATTCCTTTAAATGAAGCGGCGGGACGCCGCTTCTCCCAGTCAGATTGACCCTTCGTCCATTCGCCAGCCCATTTCAGCGCGGGTCGGGCGAGCCCCCGTAGCGCCCGGGCTTTATGCCGGTTCGACAAGCGGATCGTCGATGCCGCGCTTTGCGGGATCGTAGTTGACGCCTACGTAGAAAACCGGCGGCTCGCCGTAGAGCCACGGGCCGGCGTAGTCCTTAGTCCGGGCCTGCGCAAGCGCCTCTTGAGCCGTCTTGCCGTACTTGAACTCGAAGACGTAGACACCGCTCTTGTCCTTGAGTATCGCGTCCGCCCTTCCCCGCGCGCTCTGCCGCTCGCCGGAGATCTCGGAGCCGATCAGCTTCATGAACAAAAGGAAATAGCGCTTCGCCTCCCTCTCGCTCTCGATCTTCCACTCGTGAGGAACCGCCGCAAAGGCGGACTTGAGGTTCTTCTTAAGCAGAGTCTCAACGCCCTTGGCGCGCAACCCGGCGCGCGACTCGGCGAGCTGCTCGGTCCAGTCCGTCAGGCCGTTGCCGAGGGACACCGGATTGCAGACCCTCTCCTCGGACTTCGGCGAGAAGCGGTAGCCGTCGTACCAAGCGAGAAGCGCCTTCTTCGCCGCCGCGAAGTCAATGCCGTTCTGCGCGGCGAAAGCCTACTTGAACACGATCGTCGCGACGGAGGGGAAGTGGTCGGAGGGATAGAGATGCGTGTTCGGGCGCACAGCAGGGACTGTGCGGTAGTCGAGAACGGTCGTTCCCGGCGAGACGTAGATGTAGTCGATACGCTTCTCGTCGGATTTCGATCCGTCCACGCTGCGGTCGCGGACATCCTTCTTCAGCGCCTCGGCAATCGACTCCTCCTTCTCGTGCCAGCTCCAGAAGTTGAACGTGCGCCACGAGCCCTCGGGAGGCGTCTTGCTGAGGTGCACCGCGTCCGTCAGGAGCTTCGACACCGCCACGGACGGCGCATCGTACTCAAGGCAGTTGTGGTCGCCTACGAAGACGATTGGCGCGCCCCGGCCGAAATCCTTCATCCGGTCGATCACGAGAAGCATCCCCTTCTCGCGCGCGGCGGCGCCTTTGTGGTCTGTATGCGTATTGGCAAACGCAAACGTCTTGCCGGTCGCCTTGTCTTTGAGAACCGCGTACGTGCAGACGCGCGGAAGCGCCGCGTCCCATCCCCGCGACCCCGGAACATCGGGCTTCTCGGAGAGCCAGAACGTACCGTTTGTCACGGCCTCGAAGCGCGACGTCCTGAACGCGACCGGCGAGGCTTCCCCGCCACCGTCTGCGTTCCGTCCGACGCCGACGAACGTATAGTCCGCAAAGCGTCCGGCGAGCCACTTGAGCTGGCCGGGCTCCACCTCCTGGAAGCCGGCCACGTCCGGGTTCTCGCAGCGTACGAGATCAACGAGATCGTCGCGCCTCGCACCCCAGTTGTTGTCCGGCGACTTCCTGTCGCCGCCTTCGCTGCGGATGTTGTACGTCATGACGCGCACGGCAGGCGCCTCCGCCGCGGCGCGCCGTGCGTTCCATCCGCCATTCGTCCCGGACACCGGTCCGTCGGCGAGGGCGTTGAAGGCGATCAACGCCGCGCAAGATGCAATCGACCTGTTCATCGTCTGTTCCTCCTTGTCTTTCACAGATGTCCTATCCATTCACACCCCGCGGCATGTAGACTCCCGCACGACCAGCGTTGTGTCGAGCAGCAGCTTCCGCGGCGGAAGCTTCGGGTTCGACATCCGCTCTACAAGAGTTCGGAACGCCATCGAAGCAAGCTCGAAGCACGGCTGGCGCATGGAAGTGAGCGGAGGCTTCATCTTCGCCGCCTCCTCCACGTCGTCGAACCCCGCCAGCATCACGTCGCGCGGAACCTGTACCTTCAGCCGGCGGAGCGTCTTCGCGAGCATCCCGGCGGCGATGTCGTTCGAGCAGACTATCGCGTCCGGACGCAGCTCCTCGAGCGCCGCGGCGATCTTCTTTTCGTCGTACGGCTCGGCGACGATGATGTTCGCGCGCCTCCCGCGCGAACGGCGCACCTCTGAGTCGACGCCGGCGAATCGGACGTGGACGCTGTCCGCGCACAGCGGACGCAGCAGGCAGCAGATGCGCCTCGCGCCGACCCCGAGCAGATGGGACGCGATCTTGCGTCCAGCGTTGAAGTTGTCTATCGCGACGAGATCGTATCGGCTGCGTTCTGGAGACGGAACGATGTCGTAGTCGATAAGGACGACTGGTATGTCGGCCTTGTCCAGTATGTCGGAGATGATGCCGTTGATGCGGTCCGCGTTCTCGGAGAACCCGACCGGCTGCATGACAACGCCTGCGACCTTTTTCGCCGCGAAGTGGCGCGCCAGCTTCTCCGCCTGCCTGTCGCGCCGGTCATGGTCGACGGCAAAAACATCGCCGGCGATCATGTCGA
The DNA here is from genome assembly GCA_016284515.1 of Kiritimatiellia bacterium. Taxonomy (GTDB): domain Bacteria; phylum Verrucomicrobiota; class Kiritimatiellia; order RFP12; family UBA1067; genus UBA1067. The sequence continues at coordinate 4,598 of JAEEOY010000097.1, forward strand.
ATCCGTACTTCCTGCAGTTGAAGACCAGTCCGTCCATCACCGCGGAGAAGAAGTCCGAATCGGCAGTGCCCGGGATGGCAAGCCCGATCGTCCTGTTCTTCGTGAGGACGAACGTGCCCGCCCCCTTCCGCGCGCCGACGAGTCCGAGCCGCTTGAGCTCGGCGACGCTCCGCACCGCGCTTGGACGCGACACGCCGAAGCGCTTCATGATCTTCGTAAGGCTCGGAAACGTGCCTGAGTCAGCGTAGGCGCCGCTGCGTATCTCGTCGCGCAGCGCCTTCGCTATCTGCAGATAGCTTACCGACTCGCCTGTGGTTTCGTCCTGTTGCATACATGGTATCCTGTCTTGACGAACCACATTCTACCAAATACTCCCCCTCCCGTGCAAACTGGTTTTAACCAGTTTTTATCAGACGATACTTCGTTTCTATGGCTCGATCACCACCTTGGTTCCGCTGCGGCACATCGCGTAGAGACGCGCCGCATTCCAGTTCGCGAGGCGGAAGCATCCGTGCGAGCCGGTGAAGCCGATGGACTCGGGACGCGGCGTGCCGTGGATTCCGTAGCCCGGGAGGTTGAGCCCCATCCACGCGACGCCGACAGGGCAGTTTTCGCCCTCCGGCCAGATGTGGCGCTGCACCTTCTTCCCGGGCGGAGTGTAGTCCGGCGTGTAGGTGTAGTTCGGCCACGCGACGTAGCTCGTGACCTTGAGTTCGCCGTGTGGAGGCACCTTCGCCTTGTTCGCGGCTATCGAGCACGGAAATAGCGCGAGGAGTTTTCCGTCCGCACCGTACGCGCACACCTGGCTCTTGGAGATCGACACCTTGACGAGCGCGGCTTCCGGACGCTTCGGGCGGTTCGGACGCCCCCTCTCGCCCGCCGCGAGTTCCTCGGCGATCGACGGAAAGTCGGGAATCACAAGCTTGAGGCCGGGCTTGACGTTCTCCCAGTCGACGCCGGGGTTCATCTTCGCAAGCGCAATCTGCGAGAGGTGCCCCCGCTCCGCAAACATCTCCTTGATCGACTCGTAGCCCATGCGGTCGAGCCTCGCGCGCTCCGCAGGGTCCTCGGGAATCGACACGAGCGCATCGAGGTCCGCCTGCGTGACCTCGACGACCTTGAACGGCTCCGGCGCATCGGCGAAATACCAGTCGAACGCCTGCTCGGGAGAGGCGGCGGGCCTGCGGTCTTTCGTCCGCGTCGCCTCGTAGGCCCTCAACGCGTTTTCGGACTTCGCGCCCCACTGTCCGTCGATCGTGCTGCACGAAAAGCCCGCCCGGTCCAGGTGAATCTGGACGGCAAGCGCCTTCGACTCGGCGAAGCCGATCGACGACGCCGCTAGGACCGCGGCCATGAGTGCCGGTAATCCAACCATGCAAACCTTTCGGTGGTGGGCGGTGAGGGACTCGAACCCCCGACCTTGACCGTGTAAAGGTCCTGCTCTAACCAACTGAGCTAACCGCCCGAAAAATCACGAATCGTAGAACGTGCCGCCCTCCGTGTCGATGCGCTTTGTCATCTCGTACTCGTAGCGTGCACTAGTCTTCAAGATCTCGACATACCTCGCCGCCTCCCACTTCGCAATCGGGAGGTCGTGCAGGAGGTAGTTTCCGCAGTTGACGGGCGTCGCGCCGGGCACTTCGCCCTCGTAGTCGCGCAGATGCTCGAACGCGCGGAGGAGAAGCGGCTGAAGCTCCTGCGACTTCGGACGCCCCTTCACGATGAGATAGCAGCCGGTGAGGCATCCCATCGGACCCCAGTACACGATGCGGTCCTTCCACTCCGCGTCGTTCCTGAGGAACGTCGCGACGACGTGCTCGATCGTGTGCATCGCGTTCGGATGGATCGCCGGCTCCTTGTTCGGCGTCTTCATCCGGATGTCGAACGTCGTCGCGTAATCACCGCCGATCTCGTCGACCCGGGATTCGTAGATGCCGGGGACGATCTTCGTGTGATCAACCTGGAATGACGCGATGAGGTCCATGGGAATTATGAATGATGAATTATGAATGATGAATGGGGGCTTTAACCTTCAACTTTCAACGACCTTCTTTATGACGCGCTTGGCCTTGCCTTCGGTGCGCGGCAGGGAACCGATCGGGAAGACGTCGCCCTTCGGGAGGAAGCCGAGCCTCTCGCGGAGATGCTTTGCGACGGTGTGTCCCGTCACGCCTTCCGCAGCCTCGACGTTGATCGTGACCTCGGTCATTCCGTGGCGCTCCTCGAGGATGATCTGGAACTCGTCCGCCACGCCGGGAATCTCCTTGAGCGCCTGCTCGACCTGGCGCGGATAGAAGTTCACGCCCTTCACGATGAGCATGTCGTCCGTTCGGCCCGTGATGCGGTCGATGCGGAGCGACGTCCTGCCGCACGCGCACTTCTCGCGGCTGAGGATGCGGCTGATGTCGTGCGTGCGGTAGCGGATGATCGGCATCGCCTCGCGCGTCAGGGACGTGAAGACAAGCTCGCCGTACTCTCCGTCGGGAAGGACCTTCCCCGTCACCGGATCAATCACCTCGGTGATGTACTGGTCTTCAAAGACGTGGAGTCCGCAGTGGCACTTGCAGTCCTGTCCCGTCGTGCCCACGCCGCCGGTCTCGGTCATTCCGTAGATGTCGAAGCACTCGATGCCGAGACGCGACTCGATGCGCTTCCTCGTCTCGTCCGAGAACGTCTCGCTGCCGAAGATGCCGACCTTGAGGTACGGCAGGTCGCGCTCCCCCTCAGGACACTCGTCGAGCTTCTCGATGAGGCGCGGAACATAGGAGACGACCGATGCAAAGCCCTTGGAGCGGAAGTCCTTCATGAGGCGGATCTGCCTCTCGGTGTTGCCGGACGACGCAGGCACGGTGAAGAGACCCGCCTTGCGCGCGCCGTGGTAGAACCCGAAGCCGCCGTTGAAGAGCCCGAAGGTGGGGATAATCTGGAACGCGTCGCCCTTCTCGAGCCCCGCCATCGCGTAGCAGCGCGCCATGCACTCCGCCCACTGAAGGAGGTCGCCCTTGGTGTACGCCATGACGACGGGAGTGCCGGTGGAGCCGGAGGACATGTGGAACTCAAGAAGCTCCTTCCTGTCGACGCAGCTCATCTTCAGCGGATAAGCCTCGCGGAAGTCCTCCTTCGTGAAGAACGGCAGCTTCGCGAGGTCGTCAAGCGACTTGACGTCCTCCGGCGAGCCGACCCCGCCCTTCGCAAGACGCGAGCGGTAGAACTCGTTGTTCCACACACGCGCGAGGGACTTCTTCAGCCCCTCGAGCTGCAGCTTCGCGTACTCGTCGCGCGAAAGAGTTTCCTTCTCCCTGTTCCACATGGACATGACATTGCCTCGCTTAGAGATTCTGCCCCTCGGCTGCGGAAATCACTTCGTGGAAGTGCGGTCGTTGTACTCGCCCGTCTCGGTGTTGATGCGGATCACGTCGCCTTCGTTGATGAAGAGCGGAACCGCGCAGACGTAGCCGCCTTCGACGGTCGCGGGCTTGGTGACCTTGCCGGACGCCGTGTTGCCCTTGACTCCGGGCTCGACCTTGATGACCTTGCGCTCGACGAGCTGCGGCAGGTCGACGCCGATGACCTTGTCGTTGAAGAACAGCGCCTTGACCTCCATCTCGTCCATGAGGAAGTACTTCTTGTCGCCCATGACGTCGTAGGAGACGCGGATCTCCTCGAAGTTCTCGTCCGTGAAGACGAACGCCGTGCCGTCGTCGTACGAATACGTGACGCTCATCTGCACGAGCTCGGGCTTCTCGAACTTGTCGCCCGAGCGGTAGCTCTTCGTGCAACCGCCGCCGGTCATCATGTTGCGCAGCTTGCAGTTGTAGATCGCCTGGCCCTTGCCCGGCTTGGAGAAGGAGAACTCCGTGATTTCCCACGGCTCCCCGTCGATGAGAAGCTTGACGCCCTTGTGAAGCTCTCCGGCTCCGATGACTTCGCCCATTTTCTTGACTCCTGTTTCTATTAAGGTGGTTTCTTCAGTATATTATATCAAAATCCACCGCAGCTGTGAAAGTGCCGCGCCTAAAAAATCGGACCTCGCGAGGTGGACATAGGGTACCTCGCGAGGTGGGCATAAGATACCTCGCGAGGTGCATGGCGTGTACCTCGCGAGGTGCCATGGAAGATGCCGCAGCCGCGGCTGTTCCTACGCGGTGATTACTTGAACTCGATGTCGCCCCAGAGCGCGGGCTTGAACATCAGCTCCGCGACCTCGTCCGCGACGAGTCCCGTCGCCTGGTTTGCCCAGTGCACGCGGAGAACCGTGTCGTCCGCCGCGTCGTTCCCGAACGTCGCGCCGAAGTCGCCGCGCAGCTTCTGCGCCTTGCCCGCGATGCCGAGCTCCGCGAGCGGCACCGCCGCCTCGACGACATACGCGCCGCCGCGCTCCGCAACCTTGACCTCCGCCGCGACCTCCTTGACGCTGTCGAACGTCACGCCGTCGCGCCACACGCCGGAGAAGAACGTCTTAGGATGCTTCTCGTCGGAGACCTTGCGGTACACGACCGCCTTTGGCGCGCCGCCTACGGAACCGATGGAGAGGCGGAAGTCTCCCTTGCCGGGATCGCCGCGCTTCGGGTCGGCGGACTCGTCCGTGCCGAGCTGGAAGTCGACCGTGTCGCCCATCGCGTACATGTTCTCGGACCCCTTCGCGCCGTTCTTCCACGGCGTCTTGTCCGCAACCTCCCACGCGAGGTAGATCTTATCCGCGCCGAGCGCCGCCCAGGAGCGCACGCGCGCACCCTCGGGTCCGAACGCGACACCCTCCACGCCCTCGAAGTCCTTCGCGGCGTCGCCAGTGAACGCGACTTCGCGCATCGGGAACGCGGCGCGCTTTCCGGAATCGACGGCGGCGAGGTACTTGGCCTGGAACTCTCCGGCGCGAACAACGTCCTCGGCCGAGAAGTCGATCTTCCCGGACGCGAGATCGCGGATCGTCTCGAGGCCCTCGAGCCTGATGTCGATGAACGCGGTCTTGCCGGCCTGTACGTACACCTTGCCGTCCGTCGTGCGAATCACCGATCCGCCGAAGTCCTCAGCACCCATTCCCGGCGGGATGCGGTTGAGGTTCGCGCCCGGCACGGCCGCCTCGGGCCACTTGATCTTCATCGGATCGCCCTCGAAGAGCGCGCCGATGTAGAAGCCGCGGTCGTTGAGGATGTGCCACTCGCCCTTGTCGGTTCCGACGAAGAAGAGGTTGCCGGCGGCGCCGGGCATCTTGATCGTGCCCGCGAAGTCGTACGCCGCGCGGATGAGGCCCTGGCGCGCGGGCGGGGCGGAATGCCCGCCGTGGACGCCGACGTAGGTGTTCGGGTACGCGAACAGCCGCTTGCCGGTCGCGATCTCGTAGCACGGCATGTCGCTGTTGTGCTGACCGTAGTGTCCGTTGTAGATGACGTACTTCCCGTCCTCCGAGACGATGTTGTGCTGCGCGCCCATTCCGCCGCGGGACTTCCCGTCCTCGATCGCCGAGGCGGGGAGCTTGACGGCCTTGGAGAGGTCGTACTCGGGAGCGCCGCATGCGGTCCAGCCGGTTACGGCGATGTAGTACTCTCCTCCGCCGAAGCCGAGGTTCTGGTTGCAGGGCATGTACCATCCGTCGATCCACCCGCCGAGGTTCATGTCGAACTTGCGCACTTCGTCGTCCTGCTCCTTCTCGTCGCCGTTGCGGTCGGACCACACTGTGCAGCCGACAATCTCCCAGCCCTTCTGCTCGGGCGTGAGCTTTGCGCGGCGCGCCCACTTTCCGGGGGCGATGCGCTCGAAGATCTCGTTGGGCTTCCAGGGTCCGCCCCAGCCTCCGCCGACGACGAGGTAGACGCGTCCGTCGGGGGACTGTCCGAAGCGCGCGTTCGCCCAGTGGCTGCGCGTCACGACGGCGACGCACTTCGCGCGTCCGGTCGCGGAGTCGATCTTCCACTCGCAGTTGAGTCCGCACACAGTGAGCGGATCGGTCGGGCAGATCGCTCCGCCGCCTGCGCCGTAGTGGGTCGGACCGAAGAACTCCTCGACGAGCGAGCCCGTCTTGGCGTCCCAGCAGGAGAAGCGGCGGGGCTTGTCGTCGTACTCCGCGACCCAGACGCGGTCCTGGTCGCTCACGGACACCCCGGCGACGAAGCGCATTCCGTCCGACTCCCACGGTCCGACTAGCGCGCGTCCGCCGACCTTGCCGATCGTGCGCAGCGCCTTTCCGGAGCGGTCGAACGCCTTAACGACGTTCTGGGGCTCTGCGTATCCGACGTAGACCGTGCCGTCCTTTCCGGCGGCGACGCACGTCGCGCCCTCGCCCGCGTCGAAGAGCTTCGCGAGCGCGTACGAGCCCGCGTCGACGGTGAAGACCTTTCCGCCGTCGGCGAGGAGGTAGAGCGCGCCGTCCGCGCCGGTGCGGATGTCCTTAGGATCCTTCGCCGCGAACTCGCCGACCTTCTTGCCGGTGTTCTGGTCGAGCACAACGATGACATCGCCGCCCGGCTGCACGTCGTTCCACGGCTTGTTGGCGGTTCCGTAGGCGAGGAAGAGCTTGCCCGACGCGAGAGCAAGGCCGGAGAGACCGAGCTTGTGCTTCGACTCGTTCTCGCGCGCAAGCGCCGCGTCGGTGATGTGTCCGGCAAGAGCCTCGCGAACAGACACGAGAGCCGTGTCGGATCCGTCGAAGTTGCGGTACTGTCCGTTCGCCGCGTCGAGGCGGTAGATCATGTTCTCCTGTCCGTAGTCGTACGCGTAGACGTTCGAGGCGTCGGCCACGATGAAGCTCGCGCCGCCGAAGCCGCCGCGCTTCTGGCGCCAGATGACCTTTCCGTCGCGGTCGGCGCAAACGAGCGCCTGTCCGGCCTCGGATCCGGTCCAGCCCATGTACACCCTGTCGCCGACGGCGCTGATGGCGAGCGGATTGCCCTGGTCTCCGCCCCAGTTCCCGCCGGGGCAGTCGTACGGCGCGACGCCGGAGTTCGCCGCCCAGCCGACGAGCTTCATGTCGAGCGCCTTGCGCACGATCGCCTCCCATGTGTAGGAGCCCGCGGCTACTGGAGCGCCGACCTTGCGGTCGTTCGGCGTGGTGAGTCCGTCCCAGAGTATCTGGTGCTCGCCCTTAGGGAGGAACTCCGCGTTGAGGAGATGGCGCACCACCTCACCGTTCGCGTTCTTGATGTTGAGCGAGACGTATCCGTCCTCCTTCATGGTGACCGGAATCTTCACGAAGCCCTCGGGCTTGTTGTCCTTGAAAAGCCCCGTCCAGTCCACGACCGGCACGCCGTCCTCCATGGACACCTTGAACGTGCGCGTGTCGGAGAGCCTCACGCGCAGCGGCTCCGCCGGCGGCTTGTCCGCAAGCTTCACCTCGCCCCACAGAGGAGACGCCATGAAGGCGAACACGCGGTCCGGCACGACGCCCGGACGGAAGAAGTCCTTCGTCGTGATGCGGAGCTTCGAGGCCGTCCCGAAGTTCGGCTCGTACGTCATGATGATCGTGTCGCCCGTCTTCGGGGAGTATCCCTCCGGTGCGAGGAGGCGCCACGGAATCGACAGCTCCTGCACATAGCCCTTGCCGTCCTTGCGCACCTTGAACGCCTGCTTCGCGCCCTCCGTGAGCGCGTTCTTGACGCCGCCCTTGTCGAAGTTGCGTCCGTAGACAAGGCCGATCATGTCGCGTCCGTCGCGTCCGCGCCACGCGTCGATGTGGCAGCAGCGCTCGGTCGCCTGCGGATCTTTCTTCGCCGCGCCGGTGGAGTCGAGTATCATTCGCACCTGGAGGCAGTCGCCCGCGAAACCGGCGTCGGATCCGCACAGCCCCGGGTTGTTCAGCGGCGTGGAGTCGTTCCAGCGCGAAAGCAGGTAGAGGTTCTCGTCATCGAACATCGCGCTCTGCCAGGAGGCGAACTCGTCGCGGTACTCTTCGACGTCCGAGCATATCAGCATGGACCCCGAGAGATTCCAGTCACCCGTCTCGCCGTCGACCACGACCGGACTGGGCGCGCGGAACAGGCTGAACGCTGTGTGTTCCGTTTCGGTGGCCATGGCCACCGCGGCGGCGGACGCAAAGAGCGCCGCCGACAACTGCTTCATGTTCATTTTTTCTTCCCCTTTTGAAACGGCTTCATTGCCGCTTTTCGTGTAATTCTACCAAAAGCGTGGGCAAAAAGCAACAAGGTACGCGGAAGAAATCAGGGTTTACGCAATTGAACTTACACGCGTCAGGCGGCATGGTCTCTGGCTGTGCGGGAGGCGGGGGCCAGCGTACCATTAAAAAAGCCACACCCCGTGGAGGGGTGTGGCTTTTTATGCAACAGCCTTCTGCGAAGGCCGTTTCCGAATGAGCCGGGCTTACTTCTTGAAGCTCTCCTCGACGGCGACCGCGACAGCGACCGTCGCGCCGACCATCGGGTTGTTGCCCATGCCGATGAGGCCCATCATCTCGACGTGCGCCGGAACGGAGCTGGAGCCCGCGAACTGCGCGTCGGAGTGCATGCGGCCCATCGTGTCCGTCATGCCGTAGCTGGAAGGACCGGCGGCCATGTTGTCGGGGTGAAGCGTACGGCCGGTGCCGCCGCCCGAGGCGACGGAGAAGTACTTCTTGCCGTTCTCGATGCACCACTTCTTGTAGGTGCCGGCGACCGGATGCTGGAAGCGCGTCGGGTTCGTGGAGTTTCCGGTGATGGAGACGCCGACGTTCTCGAGCTTCATGATCGCGACGCCTTCGGGGACGTTGTCCGCGCCGTAGCAGTTGACCGCCGCGCGCGGGCCCTTGGAGAACGCCTTCTTCTCGACGACCTTGACCTTCTCGGTCTTGTTGTTGAACGCCGTCTTGACGTACGTGAAGCCGTTGATGCGGCTGATGATGTACGCAGCGTCCTTGCCGAGTCCGTTGAGGATGACACGGAGGTTCGTCTTACGCACCTTGTTGGCGTTGAGCGCGATCTTGATCGCGCCCTCGGCCGCGGCGAAGGACTCGTGGCCCGCGAGGAACGCGAAGCACTCGGTCGCGTCGTCGAGGAGCATCGCGCCGAGGTTGCCGTGTCCGCGGCCGACCTGGCGGTTCTCCGCGACGGAACCGGGGATGCAGAACGCCTGGAGTCCGACGCCGATCTCGGCGGCGGCGTCCTTGGCCTTCGCGCAGCCCTTCTTGATCGCCATCGCGGCGCCGACGGTGTACGCCCACTTCGCGTTCTCGAAGCAGATCGGCTGAGTCTCCTCGACGATCTTGTAGGGATCGAAGCCGGCCTTGAGGCAGATGTCGCGGCACTCCTCGATGGACTTGATGCCGTAGGGCTTCAGCGCGGCGAGGATCTTGGCCTCGCGGCGCTCGTAGCCTTCGAACAGCTTCTCGGCGGAAGCGGCCTTCTTTGCAACTTTCTTGTTAGCCATTTTTGAAATTCTCCTTCACTTATTCCTTGCGGGGATCGATGTACTTCGCGGCGCCCTCGAACTGGCCGTAGTGGCCCTTCGCCTTCTCCCACGCCTCGTTCGGAGAGAGGCCCTTCTTGATGAAGTCGGTCATCTTGCCGAGCGAGACGAACTCGTAGCCGATCACCTCTCCGTCCTTGTTGAGCGCCATGCGCGTGCAGTAGCCCTCGGTCATCTCGAGGTAGCGCGGGCCTTTCGCCTTCGTCGCGTACATCGTGCCGACCATCGAGCGGAGCCCCTTGCCGAGGTCCTCAAGACCGGCGCCGATGACGAGTCCGCCATCGGAGAACGCGCTCTGCGTGCGGCCGTAGACGATCTGGAGGAAGAGCTCGCGCATCGCGGTGTTGATCGCGTCGCACACGAGGTCGGTGTTGAGCGCCTCGAGAATCGTCTTGCCGACGAGGATCTCGGAGGCCATGGCCGCGGAGTGCGTCATGCCCGAGCAGCCGATCGTCTCGACGAGCGCCTCCTCGATGACGCCGTTCTTCACGTTGAGGGAGAGCTTGCACGCACCCTGCTGCGGAGCGCACCAGCCCACGCCGTGCGTGTAGCCGCTGATGTCCTTGATCTGCTTGGCCTGCACCCACTTACCCTCTTCGGGAATCGGCGCCGGACCGTGGTTGCACCCCTTCATGAGCGGGCACTGATGCTCAACTTCAGTCGAATAGACCATTTTTAAACCTTCCTTCGTTTGGTTAATTAGAGAATATTTTATCAAAAATGTGCCTTGACCCGCAAGCAGTTAGCCTCACCTAACAGCAAGAAATGGACTTGGTGTGAGCCTGTGACTCACCGACAAACGCCACCTTCGAGTTCGCCGAGGCAGCTCCGCCTCCGAGCTTCCCTATCGGCCCAGCCTTCTTTTAGGCCGACGCTCTGGCCCTTGAAGCAAAAGTCGTCCCATATGAACGTAGGAACGCCTCAACAGATTTCACGCCCATCGTGTCACTGGCGACTGACTGGGAAAGCCGCCATCCTGGCGGCGGCCGGTTTCAATTCCCGCCCATCGCGTGCCGCGCGACTGACTCGGAAAGCCGCCATCCTGGCGGCGGCCGGTTTCAATTCCCGCCCATCGCATGGCGCGCGACTGACTGGGAAAGCCGCCATCCTGGCGGCGGCCGGCTTCAATTCCCGCCCATCGCATGGCGCGCGACTGACTGGGTAAGCCGCCATCCTGGCGGCGTCATTTCAATTCACGCCCGTCGTGTGACGGGCGACGCGGGCGGCCCGCCGCGCTTCCAGATATTCGCCGTTTCAATTCACGCCCGTCGTGTGACGGGCGACAAGCCGACTTTTTCAAGGAGGTGACATGACCGAGTTTCAATTCACGCCCGTCGTGTGACGGGCGACGCCCGTTCTTCGCCGTGTAGTTGTTCCAACCGTTGTTTCAATTCACGCCCGTCGTGTGACGGGCGACATCATGCCGTTCGCAAAGGACTTTTAACCCAAAGGTTTCAATTCACGCCCGTCGTGTGACGGGCGACGTCGCGGGATGCAGCGTCACGAAGATCAACTACGAGTTTCAATTCACGCCCGTCGTGTGACGGGCGACTTATCGCCACCTTACTATTGCGCGGAGCGGGGTTTCAATTCACGCCCGTCGTGTGACGGGCGACTGTGCAACGCGACGACAGCGGCGACGAGCAACAGGTTTCAATTCACGCCCGTCGTGTAACGGGCGACTGATGCTCGACCTCACAGAGATTGCTGTCAAGCGTTTCAATTCACGCCCGTCGTGTGACGGGCGACGTATCTCACGGTCATGGCGGCGGACGCAAAGGCGTTTCAATTCACGCCCGTCGTGTGACGGGCGACACACGAAGGCGAACACGCGCACGTCCTACGTGCAGTTTCAATTCACGCCCGTCGTGTGACGGGCGACTCGATTTAATTTTGTTGTTTCAAATATACAGTTGTTTCAATTCACGCCCGTCGTGTGACGGGCGACGTTCTTGCTCCGAGCATCTCCGCGATGATATCCGGTTTCAATTCACGCCCGTCGCGTGACGGGCGACAATACGCGTCTCCAAATAGGCGACATTCTCCTGGTTTCAATTCACGCCCGTCGTGTGACGGGCGACTCGCTCCAGCTCCTCGTTGCGCTCGCCGATCGTGTTTCAATTCACGCCCGTCGTGTGACGGGCGACTGGGAGTGGTGGTCACCGCCAAAGATTCCGCCGCGTTTCAATTCACGCCCGTCGTGTGACGGGCGACAACAGGAGTAAGATATTCAGAGGTAGTATCACCGTTTCAATTCACGCCCGTCGTGTGACGGGCGACAAGAAAAGCAAATCCGCGCAAGGGGGGACGGGTGTTTCAATTCACGCCCGTCGTGTGACGGGCGACAGACCGGCGCGGCAGTATACCAGGGCGACGCCAGGTTTCAATTCACGCCCGTCGTGTGACGGGCGACTTTGACTCCGTGGATGTGGACGCGATATATGCGTTTCAATTCACGCCCGTCGTGTGACGGGCGACAAGAGGCTTTCTACTAATTGGCAGGAAGGAGTGTTTCAATTCACGCCCGTCGTGTGACGGGCGACTCGGCAGAGGACATATCGGGCGTAATATGCCACGGTTTCAATTCACGCCCGTCGTGTGACGGGCGACATGATAGGCAACGCGGGGGGCAATCCGCGAATGTTTCAATTCACGCCCGTCGTGTGACGGGCGACCCCATCCCCAATGCTACATTACATAGCAGTAGAGTTTCAATTCACGCCCGTCGTGTGACGGGCGACGCTCTTCACGAGTAGCGAAGATAACTTTGCCGGTGTTTCAATTCACGCCCGTCGTGTGACGGGCGACTTGCGCGAGGCTTTTGCCCTCCAGTCTTTGCTAGTTTCAATTCACGCCCGTCGTGTGACGGGCGACCCGTCCGGCCGCCTTGCGCCCGCGCCGCGTCGCGTTTCAATTCACGCCCGTCGTGTGACGGGCGACACCTCCAGTAACACGGCAAAGAAACCATTGCTGAGTTTCAATTCACGCCCGTCGTGTGACGGGCGACGCTGCTGGTCTGATTTTTGGTATACTATCAGTAGTTTCAATTCACGCCCGTCGTGTGACGGGCGACCGCTAGGCTGGCAGCTTTTCCGTCCCGGGAAGGCGTTTCAATTCACGCCCGTCGTGTGACGGGCGACTCATCTTTCAAACCTTGTTGCAATGCTTTTTAAGGTTTCAATTCACGCCCGTCGTGTGACGGGCGACATCTTGGTATACCTACGGGAGTTGCTAATCTAGTTTCAATTCACGCCCGTCGTGTGACGGGCGACATTGGTTAATTTTTAGCGCATATATTATCTTGTGTTTCAATTCACGCCCGTCGTGTGACGGGCGACTGGAGGAGGGATTATATAAACTAAGCCCCTGCGTTTCAATTCACGCCCGTCGTGTGACGGACGACGTGGCATATTACTTCGGATATGTCCTCTTTCGACATTGTTTCAATTCACGCCCGTCGTGTGACGGGCGACCCTATTGGCACCGCGCGTATAATTTAATTTTTAACGTTTCAATTCACGCCCGTCGTGTGACGGGCGACTGGCGCGCTGGATGTTCAATCGTCCACAGCTAAGGTTTCAATTCACGCCCGTCGTGTGACGGGCGACTCAATAGCGCGTGCCAAATCCATACCAAGCGTAGTTTCAATTCACGCCCGTCGTGTGACGGGCGACCCTATAGTAGTTTTAAGGTTATGATTACGACGGTTTCAATTCACGCCCGTCGTGTGACGGGCGACGGTGTGGCTCGTATTGGTGCTCTTGTCTTTGATGTTTCAATTCACGCCCGTCGTGTGACGGGCGACTAATCACGGCATCAGTATCCGCAAGCGTCGGAGGTTTCAATTCACGCCCGTCGTGTGACGGGCGACTATTCAAGCAACAGCACCTGCGGAGCGGCGCGGCGTTTCAATTCACGCCCGTCGTGTGACGGGCGACCAGCCCCACGCCTGCTGCAGCTTCGATTCTGCGGCGGTTTCAATTCACGCCCGTCGTGTGACGGGCGACTCGTACTCGTTATGATTTTTATTGGCCTGAGCTTGCGTTTCAATTCACGCCCGTCGTGTGACGGGCGACTGGAGCATTGGATGTGCAGTCTTCCACCGCTAAGTTTCAATTCACGCCCGTCGTGTGACGGGCGACTTATTCCCACAGTTTTGACCGCTCAGGTCATAATGTTTCAATTCACGC
>JAEEOY010000098.1 GCA_016284515.1 Kiritimatiellia bacterium
GCTGACGGCGCAATCGAGATCGACTCGTCCGACCTCACCCTCGAACAGGTCGTCCAAACCGTCCTCGCCGCTCTACCCTCCGACTGGGCTCCCAATTCTTAATTCATCATTCCCATGCGCCTTTCCGTCAAGCTCTGCCTAGTGGCTCTCGCCGTGTATCTCGCGGCGGCGCTTTTCGGCGAGGTGCAGTACCGCGTGGCGCGTTTTCGGGACGTGACGCCGGCGTACAACGTCGTCAACACGGAGGAGCGCTTCATGCCTCCGTCCGCGCGGCACTGGCTCGGGACGGACAACCTCGGGCGCGACGTTGGGCTCAGGCTTGTCCAGGGCGCGCGCATAGCCTTCCACGTCGGCATAATGACGTCGCTCATTGCGATCCCGCTCGGAGTTGTGCTCGGGCTTCTCGGCGGCTACTTCGGCGGGAAGGTCGACTCGCTCGTCGTGTGGATGTGCGCAACGGTGGCGTCGATGCCGGGGCTGCTGTTCATCCTCGCGATATCGCTTGTCGTCGGGCAGGGGCTCGTCGGAATATACATGGGCATAGGCTTCACCACCTGGGTGGGTGTATGCCGGACGGTGCGCGCAGAGGTGATGAAGCACCGCGACCGCGCGTACGTGCAGGCGGCGCGCGTGCTGGGGTATTCGCATCTCCGCATCATGTTCCGGCACATTCTGCCAAACGTTGCGCACATCATCCTCATCCAGTTCTCGATACGCTTCCCCTCCGCCGTCTCCACCGAGGTCTTCATCTCGTTCCTCGGAATCGGCGTGCAGGGAGAGCCGTCTTGGGGCGTCATGATCAACAACGCGCGCGCCCGTCTGTGGCAGGGCGTATGGTGGGAGATGACGTTCACGACGCTTGCGATATTCGCGCTGGTGCTCGTGTTCAACCATCTGGCGGACTATCTCCGCGACCGTCTCGACCCTGCGCTCCGCAGCGAGAGGTAGTCCGAAAGGCCTTGGGCGAGGGCCTTCGGAATTTGTTATTTTTTTCAATTCGCCCTTGATTTTTCATTTTTGATGGTCTATAATATCAAACATGAAAACTTGGCTTGCATTTTGGTACGGCATATTCAGGAACAATCCGACGTTTCGGCTTGTCCTCGGGCTGTGTCCCACCCTTGCGGTGACGACCAGTCTTGAGAACGCGCTGGGCATGGGTTTGGCGGCGACATTCGTGCTCGTGTGCTCGAATGCGCTTGTCTCGGCGCTCAGGAAGGTGATTCCCGGCGCGGTGCATATACCGTGCTACATCGTGATCATCGCCACCTTCGTGACGGCGATCGACCTGTTGATGCAGGCGTACCTCCCAGATCTCTCCGCGTCGCTCGGCATCTTCATTCCGCTTATCGTCGTGAACTGCATCATCCTCGGCAGGGCCGAGGCGTTCGCGAGCAAGAACGGGGTGATCGACTCGATTGCCGACGGGCTCGGCAGCGGCATCGGCTTCACGCTTGCGCTGGCGCTTGTCGCGGCCGTGCGCGAGATCGTCGGGGCGGGCACGCTCACCGTCTGGGGCGACATCGCCGTGAAGGGCATCAATCCTGGCCCCGTGACGCTCGCGATACTTCCGGCGGGCGGCTTCATCGCGCTTGGGCTTCTTCTCGCCCTCATAAACTGGCTTGGGGAGTGGAACGCGCGCCGCCACGGTGCGCCTGCGCCGCTGCCGATCAACCTCGACTGCCGCCACTGCACGATGTGCGGGAAGGGGAAGACGGAAGAGAAGTTGAAAGGTTGAAAAGTTGAAAGGTTGAAAGGTCTGGAAGGTTCAAAGTCATGAAATGCCCGAAGTGCGGAGTTGACGACGACAAGGTGCTGGATTCGCGCAGCGCGAGGGACGGCGCGGCCATACGCCGCCGCCGCGAGTGCGTCAAGTGCGGGCACAGGTTCACTACGTACGAGGAGATCGACCGCGACGAGGTGCTCGTCGTGAAGCGCGACGGGACGAGGCAGACATTTGACAGGCAGAAGGTCGACAAGGCGATAAGGATTGCGTGCGGCAAGCGTCCCGTGAGCGACGAGCAGATCCGCACGATGATCGACCATGTCGTCGCCAACCTTGACGGCGACGAGGTGCCGGCAGACAAGATTGCGGAGCTTGTTATGCACGAGCTCCACAAGGTGGACGAAGTGGCGTACATCCGCTTCGCAAGCGTATACAGGCAGTTCAAGGACGTGGCGCAGTTCCTGTCCGCAATAACGGAGATAGTCAAAAAGTGAAAGGCGAATACCAGAGACCCCCGGTCCGGGTGGCCCTTATGGGCCTCGGGCGCTCGATGTTCACCGAACACTATCCGGTGTTCAAGGCGCATCCGGCGTTGTTCAAGATCGTTGCGGCCTGCGACCTGCTCAAGGAGCGGCGCGACATAATCGCGGAGGACTTCCCCGACTGCAAGATGTTCCGCCGCTTCTCCGACATGCTCGACGAGCGAGACATCGACATCGTCGACATCGCGACTTGCTCCGTCGACCATGTGCAGCATGCGCTCATGTCGCTCGAGCGCGGGTTCTGGACTCTTCTCGAGACCCCGATTGCGCTCACGGTCGACGACGCGCAGGTTCTCCGCGGCGCGGCGCAGAAGGCGAAGAACAGGCTTCTGGTGCTCCAGCGCGGGCTCTTCGCGCCGGACTTCCTGCTCGCGAAGCAGGAGATGTCCGACACGAGGCTCGGCGACATATACGAGATCAAGGTGCGCGGCGAGGACTTCATCCGCCGCGACGACTGGCAGACCGTCAAGCGCCTCGGCGGCGGAGCGGCCTACTATGCGATGACCGACCTCATACTCCAGACGCTGAAGCTCCTTCCGCTCCCGCCAATCCAGATGTGGAGCGAGCTCAGGCGCATCGCGTCGCTCGGCGACGCGGAGGACTGCGCGCACGTCAACCTCAAGACGCGCGGCGCGGTTTCGGCCGACATCGAGTTCAACGGCGGCGTCCTTCCCGAGGACCGCGGTCCGTCGTTCGTCATCCGCGGCACGCGCGGGACGTTCAAGGTCGCCCCTGGCGCGAGCGAGGGCAAGGTGACGGCCATAGACCCGGCGTTCTCCTTCCCGCGCAGGCGCTCCTCGGTGCGCACGCCGGAGCTTCTCGACATGCACGAGGAGGTTCCGGTGAAGACGTACGACGTCTCCCTCGCGAAGGGTACGCTGCACGGTCCGAGCGCCTTCTGGAAGCATGTCTACGACACGGTGCGCACGGCGGCGCCGTTCCCGCTCTCGCTCGAGGACTCCCTCGAGGCGGTCAAGTTCGCCCACCTCATGAAGAAGACGAGTCCGTTCGGAAAGTGACGAAATGACCCAGAGCCTAGAAGACTACCTGGAGACGATATACATCATCATCAGCGAGGGACGCCCCGCGCAGGTGCGCGACGTGGCGCGTCTGCTCGACGTGAAGATGCCGTCCGTGGTGAAGGCGATCCATGAGCTCAAGAAGCTCGCGCTCGTCACACAGGAGCCGTATTCGCCGATATCGCTCACCCCCAAGGGCGAGCGCCTCGCGAAGCTGGTCCTCAGCCGGCACACTTTGCTCAGGTCGTTCCTCATCCAGCTCGGCGTCTCGCGCAAGATCGCGGACAAGGATGCGTGCATGATGGAGCATATACTCTCCGCTGAGACAATTGACAAGATACGGGCATATACAGAAAGGCAGAAATGAAAAGCCAGATAAACATAATCAGGCAGTTGCAGGAGCTGGTGCTCACCAGGGACGAGCACCACCAGACAGGCGACGGCAGCCATCTCGACAAGCTCAACGACGCGATCGACGAGCTCCAGCGCAAGCTCGAGCCTCAGGTGCTCGGGCTGTACGGCAGGCTCTACAAGAAGAGCCACATCGTGCTTGCGTCGATGTCCAACGGATGCTGCAGCGTCTGCGGAATGCAGGTTCCGATCGCGCAGGCGCAGCAGGTGCGCCTCGCGCAGCACCTCGTGACGTGCTCGAGCTGCGGACGCATCCTGTTCGCGGATGACGCGGACGCGGCGCGCAACGTCGCCGAGAAGAGCGACCGCGACGAGGTCAAGACGGGCATCTCCCGCTTCTCCGCAGAGGAGCTCATGGTCGTCAACCTCGACAATTCGTCGCGCGAGGCGGCCATAGCGCAGCTCGCGAAGGCGATGGAGGAGAACCACTTCATCTCCAACGCGGACAGCCTTGTCGCCGCTGCGATGGACCGCGAGGCCGTCCTCTCCACGGCGATGGACGACGTCGCGTTCCCGCACGTGCGCGGAGTCGAGGGCGGCGGGCTCACGCTCGCGCTCGGCATCTCGAAGGAGGGCGTCGACTGGGGCGGCGAGACAGTCCACCTCGTGTTCCTCTCCGCCATCCCGGTGGCGGTCAGCGCCTTCTACCTCAGGCTCATGGCCGGCCTCGCGCAGGTCTTCTCGAAGAAGGAGAACCGCGACGCGGCGCTTGCGGCGTCCGACGGCCCGACCCTCTGGAAGACGCTCGTCAAGGCGACTCGCCACACCGTAAAGTGAAGACCATGCGAATCGCAGTAGCGATCGCCGCGGCGCTTGCCGCGGCGGCGGCCTTCGCGGTGCCGCAGAGGAAGGCTCAGCCGTCCCAGCAGCGCGTCGCCAAGCCCGCGGCCGGACCCGTCCAGACCGCCCATAGGCGCTCCCCGTACGTCGGCGCGCTGTGCGCGGACGCGAAGGACGGACGAGTCCTCTTCTCCGACAACGCCGAGGCGGAGGCGTATCCCGCGAGCGTCACGAAGCTGATGACGCTTTTCCTCGTTCTGGAGGACGTTTCGGCCGGGAAGTACTCGCTCGATTCCAAGGCCGTCGCGACTGCCGACGCGTACCGCTGCGAGCCCAGCTGGATCGGCATCAAGGTCGGCGAGTCGATGTCCGTGAGGGACCTCTGCCTCGCGCTCATGGTGGAAAGCGCCAACGACGCGGCGATCGTCCTCGCCGTCAACTCGGCGGGATCCTTCGACGCGTTCGTGGAGCGCATGAACTCGCGCGCCGCCTCGCTCGGTATGACGAAGACGCGGTACTACAATCCGAACGGACTCCCCCCGAACGCGGTCAAGAAGTATCCGTGGAAGTCGTTCAACGTGACGACTGCTGCGGACCAGCTCAAGCTCGCTCTCGCGCTGCTGAAGCACCCCGAGACGCTCGAGCTCACGTCCGTGAAGACTTGCGATCTCATCAAGACGAAGGGCGGCTTCCGCGTGAGCGTAACCCGCCGCGTCAACATGCCGCAGCAGAAGACGCGCCTTGCCGAAGGGGAGACCGTCGTCAAGCAGCTCTGCAACCACAACAACGTCATGGTGAAGGACAAGCTGAAGATCTTCAACACGGACGGGACGGAGACGGTCGACGGATTCAAGACCGGCTACATCGACGCCGGCGGCTCGTCCGTCGTGATCACGGGTCAGCGGGGCGGACACCGCGCCATTGCCGTTGTCCTCGGCTCGGCGACCGCCAAGGAGCGCGACGAGCAGGCCTCGCGCCTTCTCTGCGACGCGCTCGGCGCCCTTGCCTGGTAGTGCCCTCATTGCGGCCATTTTTTGGTATAATATGCGCATTATGAAAAAGATGAACATGGTCATCGCCCAGTCGGGCGGCCCTTCGATGGTTATCAACGAGTCCCTGGTCGGCGCGGTCCTTGAGGCGCGCAAGAGCGCCAAGATCGGCAAGATCCTCGGTGCGAGGCACGGGATTCTCGGCATTCTCGGCAACGACTACGTCGATCTGAGAAAGCCCTCCGTGAAGAAGCTCGAGGCGATTGCCGAGACTCCTTCCTCGGCTCTCGGCAGCTGCCGCAAGAAGCCCGACGCGGCCGACTGCCGCGCGATCTTCGAGGAGTTCCGCAAGCTCTCCGTCGGCTACTTCTTCTACATCGGCGGCAACGATTCCGCCGACGCGGCGCGCATCGTCGCCGAGGAGGCCGAGAAGGAAGGCTATCCCCTCGTCGTCTACCACATCCCCAAGACGATCGACAACGACCTCCGCTCCTGCGACCACACGCCCGGCTTCGGCTCGGCTGCGCGCTTCGTTGCGTCCGCGATCCGCGGCGACGACCTTGACAACCGCGCGCTCGAGGGCGTCAAGATCGACATCATCATGGGCCGTGACGCCGGCTTCCTCACTGCGGCTTCCGCGCTCGCGCGCGTCCGTCCCGACGACGGCCCGCACCTCATCTACCTTCCCGAGGTTCCGTTCTCCGAGGAGAAGTTCGTCAAGGACGTAAAGGCTGCGGTCAAGAAGTTCGGACGCTGCGTCTGCGCGGTCTCCGAGGGAATCCGCGGCAAGGACGGCGTCGCGATCGGCGCCAAGCTCGGCTCGGGCGAGAAGGACAGCCACGGCAACGTGCAGATGTCCGGCTCGGGCGCGCTCGGCGATGCGCTTGCGAAGATTCTCAAGACCAAGGCCGGGGTCAAGCGCGTCCGCGCCGATACGTTCGGCTACCTGCAGCGCTCCTTCCCCGGCATCGCCTCGAAGGTCGACCAGGCCGAGGCGCGCGCCGCCGGCGCGGCGGCCGTGAAGGCCGCGCTCAAGGGCGAGCTCTCCAAGGGCACGATCGCCATCGTGCGCGAGGAGGCGAAGAAGTACAAGGTTGCGTTCGCGCCCGTGCCGATCGCCAATGCGGCGAAGTACACGCGCAGCGTTCCGAAGGAGTACATCGCGAAGAACGGACACGACGTCACCGAGGCGTTCCTCGCCTATGCGCGTCCGATCGTCGGCGAGCTCCCGCCCTGCGAGGTGCTCTGAGGTCCGAGATGGCTGAGGAATGCACCCACGACTGCTCGACCTGCGGCAAGAGCTGCGGCGAGCGGAAGGAGAAGTTCGACTTCTCGGCGAAGCTGAACGCGGCGTCGAGCGTCAAGAGGGTTGTTGCCGTCGCCTCCGGAAAGGGAGGCGTCGGCAAGAGCTTCGTCACTACCATGCTCGCCGTCGCCGCCGCGAAGAAGGGGCTCAAGGTCGGCATCCTCGACGCGGACGTGACTGGTCCGTCGATCCCGCAGGCCTTCGGCCTCGCCGGGTCGACGTACAAGTCGGACGACGGGATCGAGCCGACGATGACCAACTCCGGCATCAAGGTGATCTCGCTCAACATGCTCGTGGACGATCCGTCCGATCCTGTGATCTGGCGCGGACCCGTCATCGCGGGGCTCGTGAAGCAGTTCTGGACGGATGTCCACTGGGGCGACCTTGACGTGATGTTCGTCGACATGCCTCCGGGCACGGGGGATGTTCCGCTCACGGTCTTCCAGTCGCTTCCCGTTGACGGCGTTGTCGTCGTTTCGTCTCCGCAGGAACTCGTCGAGATGATCGTCTCGAAGTCCGTGAAGATGGCGAAGGCGATGGAGAAGCCCGTTCTCGGACTTGTCGAGAACATGAGCTATCTCAAGTGCCCGGACTGCGGGAAGGAGATTCCCGTGTTCGGCAGGTCGCGCGCGAAGGAGCTCGCGGAGAAGTTCGCGATTCCCGCCGTGCTGCGGCTTCCGGTCGACCCGTCCTTCGCGGCGGCGATAGACGCGGGCGCGGCGGAGACTCTGGAGGTTCCGGACGTCGACTCCTTCGCAGAGAAGGTGTTCTGATGATCTGGATCGGCCCTCTCGTCGGCGCGGCGCTGTGCGCGCGCGGCGGAATCCTGGGCATGCTGCTCGGCTCGCTCCTCGGGGCGTGGGTCGAGCGGCGCGTCCGCTACGGGAGCCGCGAGAGCTTCGCCGAGAGCCTCGGCAGGGAGTTTTCACGCTTCGGGCGCAGGGCGCGCGGACGCGGCGGCGCGGCAGATGCGCCGCGTCCCGACGGGGGGC
>JAEEOY010000099.1 GCA_016284515.1 Kiritimatiellia bacterium
GGCGGTAATCGCGAGCCTGTCCGTATCGTCGAAGGGATTCGTCCCCGAGCGGTATTCGTCGTAGTTCGACGCGCCGTCGTTGTCATAGTCGGCGAAGGGATCGTAGTCGCCCTCGATCTCGTACGCCTCCATCCAGGCCGCAATCGTGTCGACGTACTCCGCAGGGACGCTCGCCGTGGTGCCCGTGCCATTGGTCGAAGCGTAGTCCTTCATATTGACGTACGCAAGAGAGACCGTCGAGACGGCATTCGCCTCGCCGACCTTGATCGGACTGACCGCGAGGGAAAGCTCGGAACCCTGCTTGAGGACGCAGTTCAGATCGTCGCCTACGGCCGCCGTCGAGTCGGTCGCCGTCGTGGAAAGCGGAATCTGCAGAAGAAAGTTGTAGCCGTCCTCCGTCGGATTAGCCACCTTGGTGGATGCGATGATGTTTCCATCCTCCGCGACAGCCTGGATGGTGACGGCGGCGGTCGAGGTCAGCACCTTGTTCTGCCAGTCCTTGAGCGTCCCCTTCACGAGGTGGGTCCCGACAGGGAAGTTCACGGCCGCAATGGCGTTAGCAGCCGTCATAGCCGCAAAAGCAGCGGCCAGCACGACTGACGTCGAGTTGTGTCTTTTCATCATTTGCACTCCGTTTTAAACCTGATAATTGCCTTTGTCACAATTTCTGGTCATCTTGCGTATATTCTCTCGCTTTTTACGTTTCAATTATACCAAAACTACCCCAAAAAGGGTAGTGCTTTTTCACAAAAAAACAGCATTCCTATTGTACTGGACAGATGCCTACTCGCGCTCGACGGTTGAGCGCACCGCCCGTCGGGCAAAAACCCTAGGATCGTTCATGCAGTTGCGCCGACGTCGGCGCGTCGTATGACTCCGCCGCAGAGGATCGTGCCGTCGGCGTCGTAGAAGACCGCCGACTGGCCAGGCGCGACGCCGAAAAGGCCCTCGCCAGGCGCGCGGCAGAGTCCGTCCTCGAACTCCACCGGACCGAGCGGCGCGCCCGTGGAGCGAATCTTCACGCACGCGGAGATCTTCCCCGTAGTCGGCGCGATACCCATCCAGTTCATGTTCCCGATGCGGAACTCCGCCGTGTGCGCCTCCTCGCGCGTGCCGAGGACTACCTCGTTGCGGCAGGCGTCGAGACGGACGACGTAGAGCGGCTTCGGACCAAACGCGCCGAGCCCCTTGCGCTGTCCGACAGTGTAGTTCCAGTATCCGCAGTGCCTGCCGAGGACACGTCCCGACATGTCGACGATGTTTCCCTCGCGCGGCTTTTCGCCTATGAGCTCGTTCCTGTCGCCAGAATAGAAATCCTGCGAGTCCGCCTTGTCCGCCGCGGCGAGCGAATGCTCCGCGGCGATCGCGCGCACCTCGCACTTCGTCATCCCGCCGAGCGGGAACTCCACCTGCGAAAGCTGCTCCTGCGAAAGCCTGTAGAGGAAGTAGCTCTGGTCCTTCTTCTCGTCCACCGCGCGGCGGACGGCGAAACGACCGCCGACGCGCACGATGCGCGCGTAGTGTCCGGTAGCGAACCTGTCGAACTCCACGCCCGCCTCGCGCGCAAGGCGCGGGAGGAGGCCGAACTTCATCGCGGCGTTGCAGAACACGCACGGATTCGGCGTCTCGCCCTTGAGCGATATGTCGCGGAACATCGCGACGATCGCCTTTTCGTACGCCTCCGCGCAGTCGACGACGCGGTATTCGATTCCGAGCGACTTCGCAAGCGCCTCGGCGCGCTCGATGTCCTCCGCCTCGCCGGGGCCATAGCACGCATCGCGCGTTCCGCCGGCAAATGTGCCGCGCCACAGTTTCATCGTGAGGCCGACGACGTCGAACCCGCGCTCCTTCAGGAGCAGCGCGGCGACGCTCGAGTCTACGCCTCCGGAAAGTCCGACAGCGACCCTCATGCCGTCCTCCTCGCGAAGTGGATGGGATCGCCCCTCTCGCCCCAGGCGATCTCCTCGCCGACGGACTTCACCCGCCGCTCTAGGCATCCACGGCAGAGCTCGGAGCTCTCGCCCGTGCACGGTTTGTCCGGATAGAGGATGT
>JAEEOY010000100.1 GCA_016284515.1 Kiritimatiellia bacterium
CGAACCCGTGTTTCCGTATCCGCCCTATTCGAAAGACGGAATAAGAATCATCAGGAGTGGGACGGATGACGTTTCGCCGTTTTTGGCAGATGGCTGCGTTGGCGAAGATGTGCGTGGGTATACCAACTGGCGTGGACTGAAAGACGGCATCAGCGGCAGCCTCGTTGCATTGCAGTACGGCGATCGCGAACTGGCGCTGTTCGCGTCGACGACAAACCTAATCGAGGGTCTTTACGGAATCTTTCCGGACTATGGGCCGTCCGTGAAGATTACGGTGTATGGAGACGGCGAATCCAACTTCGACTATTGGCGGAACGCCTGGTTTGCGGAATCTGCCGTGACCATAAGGTCCCTTGGCGAAGATGACGGATTCGTACGCACCCAGGGAGCCAAGACCGTCGCGGCGGGAACCTGCCCAGATCTTGATACGCTCACGAAAGAGCTGTCTTCGATCGGATTTGCGGATGTCGCCGGGGCGACGTATGCGCAGGTGAGTCCGTATCCGGCGGATTCGGGCGCTTCTTGGACGTATGAACACAGAAAGATGAGCGGACTGGATCTGGACGAAAGACTGAGCGGCAACGGATGGATCGCTCTGCCGAAGGGCGGCACCGCGAACGCGAAGTTCCTGGCCTACGGCTGCGTCTGGTGGGAGGCTCGGCTTAAACCTCCGGAAACAAACGATGTCCGCAGGGTCTCGTACGACAAGGCGCGGCTCGCGCGCGACGTAGTGCTTGTCTGCGGCTATGTGGAGGATGCCGCGGAACTTAAGGTGACGTTGGACGAAGACCGTGCGGCGGACGTGCTGGCGTTTGCGCTGCATGCCCGGCAGGCTGGCTTCGCGAAGGAATCCGAGCGCATCGCCTCCGCGCTCTTTGCGATAAAGGAAAGCGGAGACGCGGCGCTGTCCGGCATCAGGAAACGGCTTGCGAAGATCGCCGCCGAATATCCCGACTTCGCGACATGGGAGAAGAAGGAGCTGGCGCGGAAAGAAGAGCTTGAAAAGAGGAGGAAGGCCGATGAAAGCGACAGTGACGCCGAAGAGGAGCTATAGCGCACCGCGCTATCCGACGATCCACGAGATCGGCGCGCCCGATTTCGCCCGCGTGCCGACGCGCTGGCGCGGAATCCGCGCGCTTGCGTCGACGCTCGGCGCGGCGGCGATGAGCCTCAAGTCGCTTGCGCTCGACGCGGCAGCCGAACCGCCCCCGCTGGTGGCGTTGCCGACGGCCGTCGCGCCTGACGACGCATCGGCTAAACGCGACGAGAAGCGGGAAGTGCCGGCGACAGACGTGTGTCCGCTTCCGCCTGCGGCGCTGGCCGGCGACGGATTCGGGGCGTTTGGTTGCGTCGCGATGAATCCGCCGGTCATGCTTCCCGAGGCTGAGGCCCTGGAGATCATCGAGCGCGAGTTCGCGAAGCGCGGCATCGAACTCGTCGACGCGCCGGAGATCGATGGCGTGGAGGCGCCAATCAGCAGGCTGGAGCGCAGCCGTGAGGACAGGAACCTTGTCGCAAACATCGCACGTGGCAGACTGCAGGGCGACGAGGTGCGGCGGAAGAAGCGCACGTGGATGCTCGATCTTGGCACGAAGGACGGAAAGATCATGGTGGAATACATCTCCCGTGCCGACGAGCGTGTCTGGGTGCGCGATCCCAGGGAGGAGGCCGGCGTCTGGAGTTCGGTGAGCGGTTGCGATATCCGCAGGGCCGCAGAACTGGCCGTCAAAGGCTTCAGTGCGCGGACTGAAGGGAGCCCCGTCAAGATTGGCGTTTTCTACGATCCGATGGCATGCGTTCCGAAAAGCGAAGTGGAGAAGATCTACAAAGAAGCAGATCCCGGACTCGACTGGAGCGCAAAATACGAGCTGACGGAGAAGCGCGGGCGCGAATTGGCGGGCGAAAAGCTCGTCGCGCAGATCGAGGCTTTCTTCAGGCATCTTGCGAATGCACCTGACTCTTCATCTAACTGACCGCTGCAATGACGTGAGCGGTAAGCATTCGGAAAGGAGATAGCGAAATGAAACTGACGGCAATGGCGCTTATGGTTTTCGCACTTGGGCTTCCGTCGTTCGCCGACGTGGCTTGGACTGATGTCGAAACGGTCACGGCGTATCTCACCAATATGCTTCCGGCGGCCGTATCGGACGTGCGGGTCTATGCGTCAAGCGAGGCGGTGCCGCTTGTCGACAGGTATTTCGCGAATTTGCCCGAGGAGTTCGAGGATGATGTTGAGGGGATGTGTCCTGATCCGAAGATCCGTCTGAGGCGGATGATGCACATGCTGGAAAACGAATTTGCCTTTGTCTATTCGTTTTCGACATCGGTGAGCAATCTGGAATCCGTCGCCGCTGGAAAGGTTTCCGGCGACGTTTCCGTCTATGTGTTTCAGCCGCGCGTGTTC
>JAEEOY010000101.1 GCA_016284515.1 Kiritimatiellia bacterium
CAAAGAACCGGACGGTTTTCGCCGTTGTAGGTGACGGACCAGCCATCCCACGCCGTGGTCGTGACTTGCCCGGCGAGGTTTTCGAGCGACGTGCGCTTGCCTTGTAGATTGTATGTCATGCGGTTTCTAGAGATAGTATACCAAATCCCGTCGATCATTGCCTCGATACAACCTTCAACGATTCAAGGGCGCGAGAGGCCGCTCGACGGAGGATTTCAGGCGCAGTGGGATCGGAGCGGATGGACTCAAGCGCGGGGCGGGACGATCTGACGCGGCGCTCGCCGCAAAGCTGGACGGCCATCGAGCGTGAGGCGGGATCGGAAGATGCGTCGGCGGCGCAGGTGGCGAGAAGAGAGTCGAGACGGTTCGTGTCGACTCGCGGGTCGAAAACCGACATGTCCGCAAGTGCGCGGAACGCTGCAGCAGCGATGATCGTGCGCGTTTCGCCTGCGGCGTCGAAGAGCGCAGCTCTCAGGCTCCTCGACTCGGCTGCATCCGCGTCGTATTCGCCGCGCCGATTGAGTGCCTGTGCATAGAGCCCGATGTGCTGCACCGCGAAATCACGCATCAGGACGTCCTGCGACTTGTCGCGGTAAAGCCCAACCATAACGTCGCCGTAGTCGGACGGTATCTGCGGCTGGTTCAGGAGTTCATCCATGACCTGGTTCTTTTCGGAGGCGAGTTCCGCCATGCTTGTTCCTGAACTGACCTCTACCGCCGACACACGAAGATTCATTCTTTCGTCGGATTCGATCTGATATGCGACATTCCTCTCCACTGTAGGCTCCTCCAGCATTTTGCGATGTGGGGCATATGGCGTTTTGCGATTGATAACTGGTGGTGCCAACCCTTCATTTTGCGTCTTCGCGACAGTGGCATCGCCTCTTTCATCGGCGGAGTTGAAATCCATCAGGCTATATGCCGTAACTACAACAAGCACCGCCGAGCAGATACCGACAAACCAACATTTATTGATTATGTTACGACTTAATTTCATGCAACTGATCAACCGATATAACATCTCTCACTAATTCATCCCGCGCTTCCCCAGAACCCGATTGCGCAGCAATATATAGCCATACATCTGCCATCATCTGACTGCTCTCACACCCATGACCATTACGATAGCACTTCGCCAAATCATATTGCGAATTAGCATCTCCGTGCAAAGCACCCACCCTATACCACAAAAACGATTTATCAAAAGATTTCTCAACATATTCCCCGTGGAAATACATCAAACCTAAGAAGCATGCGGATTTATAATTCCCAAGTCTCACGGATCTTAAAAATGACTTAAATGCACATTCATTGTTAACCTGGGTACCAAAACCATTGTAATAACAACCGCCAAGACTATGCGCAGCGTAGGCGCAACCATTTTCACTCGCCACCTTGTACCATAGGAATGCTTTGCGGTCATTTTTCATAGTTCCATGCCCCCGAGCATAGCATACGGCAAGATTATTCATAATCGCGCCATCACACCTTTGTATACTGGCTCTCGCAAGTAATGAAAATACAAGACGCTTTGCGCATTTTGGGAACACATAACTACACTCTTGCAACTTCATAATTGTCCCAAGTCGAGCAATCGTTACTCTCCGAACAAAAAGCGACACCCATACTCCGTGAATCCAATAGCCAACCTCGTTGCAAACACATAGAATATTTATCTTCTTCAACTTAATCCTCCATAAATTCTTCAACAAGATCAAATACATCTTGGATATCAGACAGCGGATTAAAAAAATCGACAGCATTGCCCCAAAATCCATCGCCAAATGCCATCACTCCAATATTTGCTCCAGGCACATTAACATGAAACCCGCCGCTTTTAGGCTGATAATGCGTATGCCAACCGACTTGATGTGGATCATGTCTAACTATTGGACAATCAGTCACCTCTTCACAAAGTCGTTTCGCTGCCTTGTTAACGCCCTTTCCTTCAAGTGTCACGGTACCGACCTTTTTCGTCTTTGAAGACAATATTTTCTTTGCAGAATTCCGCGAGACATATTTCTTCAAACCTTTTACTGTCCATGTGAAAATTTTGAATTTACCAAATCCATTCCAGTCAACATAATTCAATGCATCAGCATCACAGAAAACATACAAATTCAGCCCTCCGTTCAGCCCTATCGGATCCTTCGAAAGCCAACGGCCCGTCTCGGGGTCGTACCAGCGCATGCGGAAATTGACGAGACCAGTCGCGGCGGACCATTCGCGACCTTGGAAGCGGTAGCGAATGGAAGCAAGCGCCGCCACATTTGGCGCAATCTCCTCGTCAACGACATTGCCCCATGCGTCGTACTGCCAACGGGCGACGACATTGTTCTTCGAATCGACATAGCCCCAGACAGTTCCCTGAATGTCTGTTAGCGGATGGTATGTCGCACCGCCGACGCTTACCGCGAGGAGATTGTCGATTCCGTCGCCCCAGGTGTAGGACGCAATGACGTTATCCTGCTCGTCCAAGTCTGCCACCACCTGCCAGTTGTCGTCGTAGACGTGGCGCGTCGTGCCCTCGAGCGTCGTCGTCGAGACGCGCCGACCGAGCGCGTCGTAGGCATAGCTCTCCGCAAATACGCCGTTGGTCGAGACCGAGACAAGCTGGTACTGGCTGTTCCAGGTGAGGTCGAGCGTGGGCCTGCCAGTGCGCTCGATTCGCGTCACGTTGCCAGCTATGTCGTGCGTGTACGCGCCGCCGTTCCAGGAGGCGAGCCGGTCGCCGACGCCAAGAGTGTAGGTAACGGTCGCGCCGTTCTCGGTGCGCGTCATGCGGTTCCCAGCCGCGTCGTAGGTGTAGGTTACGCCGTCATCAGAGGCGAGGCGGTCGAGGGAATCGTAGTCGTAGGATCGGCTGAAGGCATTGGTGCCGATGACATGGTCGCGCGACACGATGCGGCCGACGGCGTCGTACTCGTAGGCGAAGCCGCCGAGGGTCGCGCCGCTTGTTGTGCGCCATGATATGTTCGTCACGCGGTCCATGATGTCGTACTCATATTCTACCACAAATCCGCTCGCGTTTGCTATCTAGCGAGCAGCACACCATATATGATCAACACACCCAACACCGCGAACATGACGCCGAGGGCGATCTTCGCGGGGATGACGTTGCGCGACGACCACTGCGCCATCTGGAAGGCATCGGTTGTTTTAGAAGCCAAGACAAACACTGCAACAAGAGGCGCGATAAAGGCGAGGTTGTAGAGCGCGAGGAGCGCGAAGGAGCGCCAAGCGCCCGGCTCGCGAGATATGAGCGCGAGGACGGGAACATAGACCTGCCCCGTGCAGAGCGCGTCGAGAAGCGTCACGAGGAACGCGCAGCCAAAGCCCGCGATGGCGACAGCCGGACCGCTCCAGCTCTCCATCGCGATCTTGCGGATGAGCACCTTCACACCTTCCGGCAGCTTCAATGTCACGACGGAGAAGACTGGCACCTTACTGAACTTCAGCGCATCGCGGAAGCTCAGGAACGAGAGCACGAAAAGCGAGAGCGCGAGAACAACCATCACTACGTCATGGACAATGCGCAGACCTTCAAGAGCCTTCAGGGCCTGCATGAGTCCGAGTCCCATCAGCATGTAGGTGACGAACGTGCCGGCGCAGAACGCGAGTCCTCCGATGATGCGCGCACGGCGCTTGCGGCCTCCGATGGCGAGGATACCGGCAAGCGAAATCATGATGGCGAAGGAACAGGGGTTGAATCCGTCGACGATTCCGGCGAGGAGGACGGTCGGGAGCGTCCATCGCGACGCGGCGGCGGCGGTCTTCGACTCGACGGCGGTGCCGGTAACGGGAATGTTGATTACAGGGCTTTCTGGATCGTCGCAGAGAATCTGGACATGCTTCGAGAACTCGCCCGGGAGCATGGCATTAAGCGAAACCGAGAGCGTCGCGGATGACGACGGCTCGATGCGCATCGCCGAGAGCGAGGCGTCCGCGCCGCAGCAGCCCTTCACCTGCGAAACGGTGACGGGAGACGGCGAGGCGTTGCGCAACTCGACGGACTTCGACGCCGCCTCCCCTGCGGCTATCTCGCCGAACGCCACGCCCTCCGGCGGAACGACCAGTCGAGGCGCAGACAGAGCGGAAAGAATCGAGAAACAACATAGACAACAGAAGACAACTTTTCTTTTCATGTTTTGTTTTAGCCGTGTAGAACGTGTAGATCATGTAGAACTTTTGAGAAACTCCGACGGTTGAAAAAAATTGGCTCCGTTACCACTTCGCCTCAGCTCCGCGTCGCGAAACCGCGATTATTGCCTCCTACTATGTTTCTTTATCTGGGGGCACCGCCCCCAGACCCCCAAAGCTGTCGCTGCGAATTTCATGCGGCTGAACAACGCGAAGCAGAGGGCGCAACGTTAGTGAAGCCTCTTTGCCAGCCGTCGGAGTTCCAATATCCTCCCGACCCTTTATCCGCTTTATCGCCGCCTCGACCGCGGCCGAGCGGCGTGCGTCGCCCTTGAAGCGCTCTATAAGCGCGATGTCATCCGCGTTGCCGAGAAGCCCGATGGATCCGATGCAGACCGTGTCGAGAACCGCATCGCGCGACGGGGCGGACAGGGTTTCGCGCAGGATCGGCAATGCGTCGGCAAAGCCACGCTCCCCGGCGAGCTGTATCGCCGCGATGCGCGCGACGTTGTTGACGCTGGGCTTGCACAGGGCGAGCGCAAGCCGCTTCAGCTCCCCTTCCTGCGCAGCGGTGGCGCGTTTGTCCTCCGCGAGAGAATAGAGCGCTGTCCCGGCGTATGGCTTAGTCTTCTCGCGTGCCGCCCTGACCAACACCTCGCGGACACGGCTGCGCATTGCACCGTCCAGTTCGTTCACCATCGCGCCCAGATGCTGGATGCAATAGTCGATAACAGCCGGCGGATGTATGGTGTTACCCGGTAGGGACGGCGTTCCATCGCCGTCCGCGGCTGGCGATGGAACGCCAGCCCTACCCGGCCCGATGTTTCCATCTACCATTCCCACCAACGTCTCCGCCAGTCCTTCCACCGGCGGCTCCTGGTTGCGCAGCAAATTCATCACGTCATTCTTCAATGCCGCCACGCGCTCAACCCGCATCGCGTCATCTGCCCTGCGCAGATATACCAACAGCGCATCAACGTCGTTCTTCGGCAAGTCCCGTCTCCGTGCAATCGACCGAAGCGCATCGTTCCGCGCCTCGTAGCGGTCGGCTGTCGCGTAATCCGCCCCGCAGACGATAGCGACGGCAGTGGACGCTTCGACGACTTCATGATCAGACGGCTCTGGCTTGCGCTCCACCGCCTTGACGCGCACTTCTGCGGGCGACGCCACAACCGGTACATCAGGCGGCAGTCCTGGCTGGCGATTGCGCGATGCAACGACAACGGCAACCGCCGCCGCTAGAAGCAGCGCAGTTCCGCAGACAGTCACTATCTTCCACCGTTTTGCCATCTTGCAATTCGTAAAGCCTCACAACTCACCGCAGCCAAACATCTCAAGTATAACTTTGCTGACCTTTTTTAATCCAAACAGATCACTTCATTGCTCTAATTCGCACCAGAGCCACCCAGAAGCAGTCTTAAGGGTCGATTTCTCCAATTGAATTTCGTCCGAGACATATATATCCCCTTTGTTAAACCATATCATTTTCTTGAGTTCATCATTATCGATATCATACTGCACCAACGCCACATCTTGCGTGTTGCCATCATCACGCCAGAAACAGTTGAAATATTTTGAAGCACCTAAACGATTAAAAAGATACAGATGCTTGCCATCATACGTGATCAGACATTTCCAAGACGTAGGTTCATCGTTGGTGTAGCAGTCAAAATACGGGATTTTTACTTCCCTGGTCTTGTCTCCGTCTAGTATTCGAAGCCTATATCGCCACCAGCGGACACCACGATTCTCCTCTGCCACCCCTTTTTCCTCTATCAAGATGACACTGACTTGTGACCCATGCGGAGTTGTCCATCTCAACCCCGCTATGTTTCTTTCCTCAACAGTCCGGAAGTTATCTTCAACGGTAAAATTACCTGTCAGATAACGTACCGGATACTTAATCGTCACGGGCCTGATTGCAGAGACGTCAGTCTGACAACTTACTTTATAACATATGCTCTTCTTGGCAGTCCAATGAAGCGGCAATTCTGTGCAGATTGCGATTGGCATCGTCAACAAAGTCTTCAAAGGAGTTGCGGGATCCATTCTGAAGCCTTTGCCGTGGGGATAAATCCCGAATCTTTCATAGTCCACGTCAATCCGCCCTCTCATAAGATTTTCCGCCGACGGGGGATATTCTCCGCGGTCTCTTTGCTGCAATGAATAATCATAATATGAATGTATGCAACCGCACAATGTCGTTTGCAACGTTGTAAGTCCCATAATTATCAAGCTTTTCATTTCCGCGAATCCTCGTAACACTTATCCAGTTCAGGCAATATTTCGTTTTTAACCAGTTTGTCATCCTCCTTATTGGACACCGTCAACTGCTTCTGCATTTCGTTAAAATCAAATTCAGGATAAATCTCTCTCATAAGAGCCTTTACAATGTCTTTGTAATTTTGCTTCGGAGTCCATGCCCGATTCTCATAGTCATAATTCCAACTGTTCATTAACTCCATAATCTTACGTTTAACTTCCTCGCGCCGCTCTGAACAGGGGAATGCCGCAAGGATGTCATTCAGGAAATTCTCAAATTTGACAATTGAATTCTGGGGATTATCTGGCGCGGTCCCATCAAACAAATGACCAATAACAGGAAGATATGCAGTCTCGTCAGACATCGTGTGTGCATATGTGTCACCCAGAACATGCAGCAAAACCCCGCATTGAACCAATTTGTCACGACGGCTCTTATCATCCGCAATGCTTCGAGCTTCATCCATGCACTTCTTATATTTTGTCGATACGCAACACCGATATTTCCTTACCCTATCAGGCCCGAATCCGTTCAAGTTGTGGAGTTTGGGAATAGATGATGATAACAAATTCCATATCGCGTCCCAACTCTCTGTATCCGGGTATTGTGACCCCCAGGCCAGGGCTTTCGCGTCATCCTGAGAATCCATCAGCTGCAATGCCAGCCACAAAACCAAATAATAATGAACATACTCATCATATAAACCAAGATGGTCAAACGACATCGACTTGTTACCAATAAACAAATACCGAGCCGCGCCAATGAGATCATCCAATGCATCCGAACTTGTCCATCTACCATTCTCGGGATTGTAGTAACGATAATTGTAGTATACCAGCGCTGTAGCATCCTCTGCGTACTCGCAAGAGAAACGCCACGAATTATCCAAGGTATTTTCTCCGTACTGGGCAGCAACAGCGCCGAACGGCGCGTACCCGTAATGAGCAGCGATTGAGCTGTCGGCAGAAACGACCTCGCTTACGTTCTTATTGCCATCGTGTGTGTAATATCTTCCCTCGCCAAATCCAGTGAGAATTAACCATGCAAGCTGGCGCGTTGCAACTTTACAGGTCGGATCCCACACATATGCATTACCGTTATTGTCTGCAATCTGCAGATAACCGTCATAAATGAACCGACATTCGTTCTTCGTCACGCGGCGGCCTATGCGGTCGTAGGACATTGAGATGAGTGTGGGTGTGGGTGAGTTTGCAGAGATGTTCTCCCAGAGGATTGGGCGGTTTTCGCCGTTGTAAGTAATGGACCAGAAGCCTGTCGCGGTTTTAATAAGGGTCTGGTTTCCGTCGTCGTCGAAAACCGGTTGAAAAGTTGAAAGACTGTTGGATATCGATGTATACTGATTGAGACTGTTGGCAGCGTACGTTGTATTCGTACCGCGCTCGGCAGCAGTTTCGCGGTTGCCGATATCGTCGAAGCCGTAAGCGTAGCGGTATTCGGCATCAATCGCCGCTACGGCATTCGTCAACTCGCTACGATTGTTGTAGGCGTAGGCAATCGTGTCGTTCTGCGCAAATGCGCTGCCTGTTTTCCAACAGGCGACGCGACGACCAGCGGCATCGTATGTGTAATCATACTGCGAGATTACATTGGTCGGCGTTGCGTTGCAAACATGGAGTAGCTGGTTGTTGGCATCGTATAACCAAGAAGCATTCAAGCCATTGGGATACGCAAGTGACAATTTGAGGTCGCTTCCGACGTGATAACTCCAGGAGAATTGTTTGATTGTTTGATTATTTGGATTGTTTGGATCGTTTGATTGCTCAGACGGGATCTGCATTGAGGCGAGGCGACTTGTCGTGAGATCATAAGCGAGGATTGTCTGGCGGGCGCCGTTGAGCGCATAGCCAGCATTGCGGCCGAAGGTGTCCCAATAACGGTCGATAGTGTTCG
Organism: Kiritimatiellia bacterium; assembly: GCA_016284515.1. Taxonomy (GTDB): domain Bacteria; phylum Verrucomicrobiota; class Kiritimatiellia; order RFP12; family UBA1067; genus UBA1067. The sequence goes on from JAEEOY010000101.1 coordinate 8,315, forward strand.
TGCCCGCAACGCCGACAACTGTCTCGTTGGTGAGAGCGCCGAAGAAGTCGTAGAGGAAAGTGGTGACGCCTGCGGCGTCACGGGCTTCGGTCTGACGGCCAAGGGCGTTGTACGCAAGCGAGACGGTGGGAGTGTCATCCGAGTAAACTGTGTTGGTGAGGCTGCCCCAGTTGTCGTAGGAGTAGTCCGTGACAATGCCACGAGCCCATGTGCGGCGTGAAAGTATACCATTGGGGGTATAACTGTAGGAAGGACCTTTGCCGTCGGCGTAGACTTTGTTGGTCATCGAGCCAGAGGCGATGTCGTAGAGCCAGGTGGTGACATCACCTGAGTTGGGGCCAAGTGATTCGTTGCGGTACGTCATCATCGTTGCCTTGTTGCCGAAGATGTCGTAGGTGTAGCGAACAGGATATGTCGCGCCGCCTTCGTAGGTCTTCCGTCCGCGAAGGTCGTATTCGTAGACAGTCGCGTTGCCGAGGGGATCGGTGACCGAGGCGAGATTGCCAAACTGGTCATAGGCGTAGGTTGTGCGGTTACCAAGGGCGTCGATAGAAGCGGAACGCTGACCGCGATTGTTGTATTCTGTGTGAGTCGTATTTCCACGACCGTCGATGTGAGCGATTTGGCGGCCAAGAGAATCGTAGGCGACAGTGTTGGTGACGGCAGAAACAGAGACCGTCTGAATCTCAACCCCATAGCGCGAGACTGTCAACGGCCTATTTGTAGCATACGGGACAACCTGGGACGATGTGACTACCGGGACGGAAACGTTCAATTGGTTTTCCGTGACATTGCCGCGGATGTCGGTGGTGTGGGAGCGCGCGGGAAGCGAGGCGGTTAGGCCGGTGAGCTGGCGAGCAGAAGAAGAAACGAGAGGAGCAATTGAAGCATCGGAACAAGAGACGATGTTGGTTTGGGTGAGCCAAATTGCAGAATCGTCCATGACAAACGAAGAGAATGACTCCGTCTTTCGCCATTCGGTCGATCCGGATTGCGGCTCGCTGGGGACAGCGAGCCCTACCAAGCGTGTTGTCGCGGTGCGGTTGCCGAGAGTGTCGTAGGTGTACTCGGTGCATGGCTCGTAGTCGGCGGAGGTGGAGACGATGCGGCCGAATGAATCATATGTGTGAACAGTGGAGAGTACCGCGCCCTGGAAACCAGAACGCTCTTCGCGAATGGTCTGACCAATGAGGTTTTCGTAACGCTTGGTGAAGCGAGGCGAAGAGGCTGTTTCGCCCTGTACGGTCTTCGACCAGCGCGTGCCGTCTGGGAGTATGCCGTAGGTGTGGAACTCGGGAGTTACCGCGGTGCCGGTAATGGAGAGCGTATCGCCGTTGGGGGAACGCGTGACAACACGGGTTGAGGTGTTGGGATTACGGACGAACACGGTTCGCCCGTCTGGACTGTAGGTCGTCGTCGTGGTGCTGCCGAGCTGGTCGACGCGGGCGCAGACACGGCCAAGCCGATCGTAACGGGCACGCGTCGCTGGGAGGCCAACTTGAGCAGCGTAGTTGGTCTTCCAAGTGGCAACTTGGCGACCAAGGGCATCGTACTCGTAGCAAGTCGTAAGCCAAGTGACGTTGGTCATGTCGAGCGGAATAAGACGTGATGCGGCAATCATACGCCCTTCTTCGTCGTAATCCCATGTAGTAGTGGAGCCGTCAGGCTGGGTCTCGGAAACCTTGTGACAGCAGTCCCACGCCGTGGTCGTCACCTGACCGGCGAGGTTTTCGGATGTTATCCGCTTGCCCTGTAGATTGTATGTCATACGGTTTCTGGCAATAGTATACCAAATCCCGTCGATCATTGCCTCGGTGCGAGTTTCGGTTACTTCACCTCGCGCATTGGTGATGGTGATGTCGCGGGGCGTCTTGCCGGAGACAGGCGCGGGGGATTGCTCGTGGAGATGAGTTACAGTGCGGATCCAAGTGTTTGACGAAAGCGCATAGTCATAGAGGTCGAGTGTGCCATCCTCGTGGCGGATGGAGGCGACAAAGCCAGCTTGCGGGCGAGTGAGGACGCTCGCCCCTACCGTTACGGGGTAGAATGTAGTCACTGTGCGGAGCACATTCGTTCCGCCAAAAGCCGCGCCCTGTGTGCCAACACGCTCGACGATGTTGGTCAAGGGCGAGTAGACGTAGTACGTGCGATCGCATTCGATGTTGTTGAGCTTCCTGACGACCGTGCGCGGGCGGGTGTCGACAGGAAGCACGAGATCGCTCGGATCGACCGGCGTGTAGTCGTAGGTCGTCGTCTCGGTCATCATGCCGGGACCGGAGCGCGTCTCAGAAATCACTCGATCTGATGAATCGTATGCGTACTGCGTCAAAAGCCCCGACTGGAGTTTCTTTGTCTTAATCTTTCCCTTGCCGTTGCCTGAGGTGTAGTACGTCCACTCGGTAACGTTTGTAACGCCGCCAAAGCCCTCGACCTTGTTCGTCATAGCAAACCCCCAGGACTCCCACTTGTAGTTCTTTTCCGACCTGGACAGACGCTCTCCAGACGACGACAGGATGTCCTTCACGACCTGCGCAGCGCGCTCGTCTTCGATTACGCGCTCCTTGCGCTCCTCCACGCCCGACGGACGCGTCAGCGACCAGTCTCCCATCACGTAGTCGTAGACATAGCGCTGAGTATCGCCGCCGCCCCGCTTGACCGTGACGACGGCGCGCTTTCCTTCGTTTTCGCGGCGAACGTTGAACACCTTGACTGGCGCGGCGTTCGGCAGAGCGTAAAGCCCTGTCGCGGCATTCTTCGAAGGCGCTTCGGCAATCGCATACACCTTGACATCGTAGCCAGTGAAGCCCGGATGCTGCACGATGTCCGCAAGGCGCGACGGCGTCAGGAACTGCCGCACGCCGTTGGAGTCGTAGACGATGTCGACGCCCATGTCGGCGGGCGTCACGGTGACGCCGCGAGCGTCCGTGATCGAGACGAGCTGGCCCAGCGCCCCCGTCATGTTCGTCGCAAGGAACCGGCGCTTCGTGCCGTCGCCGACGTAGAAGTCATAGTAGACAGGATCGCCTGCCGTCGCCCAGCCCTCCGCGTCGACCATCATGAGGCGCTCGTCCATCTTGATGTGGACGCTCGGATCGGGACGGGCCATCGACTCGCCGTCCTTGAAGACGAAATGGATCGGCTCTCCGTTGGGACGCGACATCACGACCTCGGCCGGCGTCACGCCGTCCGCAAGGTTCTGCGTGCCGAGCCGCTTGAACGTGTAGCCTCCAAGGACGGCATAGAGGGAATCGGCGGTGAAGATCATCGGCGAGTCGTTGTCCGCGAAAATCTTGAGGGCACATGACATCGAGCCGGACCACGGCGTCGACCGTCCAAGGCCAATCCGCACTTTTATGCATTCGTCATTCTCGCTATCCCCGTCGTTCGGGCTAACGTTGTTTCCCGTGCCGTCATCCTTGTCGCCGTTATCTCCTTCCTGTGGACAGCCGCACGAATTGCCATCCGTGGTGCACCCCTGCGGAAGATTAAGAGCAGCCTCCCTTTCAGCGAATGCATCGCCTGCGCAGAGCGAGAAGGTCGCCGCGACTACCGCGGCAAATCGCGTAACGTTGATGTTCATGGAATTCGTCTTCATTTTCGTGTGAAACTCAGTTTTCCTTGTTGGTGTAGATCAGCTTGCCGTCCTGGTAGATGTAGGTGCGGTGGCAGACGGAGGTCGTGACGCCGCGCGCCTTGATGAAGCGGAGCGTGATGTGTCCGTTGGCGTCGAAGTCGTCGGCAGTCAGAGTCTTGTTGCGCGTTCCGTCGTCGAACGTGACGCCGGAGACGAATATCTCGAGATTTACAGTCGTTCCCTCTGGAACCGCGCCGAGGAGGAGCGAGACCTCGACGAGCTGCGAGCCGTCGGGGTACGTCTCGGCGACGCGGTAGTACGTGCCGTTGTCCGCCCACACGGGCGTCACCTGCACTGCGTCGGATATCGCGCCGCCGTCGTCGAGGCGCGAGACGAGCCCCAAGTCGCGGTCGGCATGCGTGAGGAGCGAGAGCTTGACGCCATCGCCGGAGACCTCGGCGGAAAGCTGGAGCTCGCTGTCGTGCTCGATGAGGTTGCGGGGCGACAGCTCCGGGCAAGCGAGCGTCTGCTCGGCGTCCATCAGTATCGCCGGGTTGCGCTTCGGGAAGCGCGAGCGCACGACCTCGACGAGCGCGTAGGCCGTGTCGTCGAAGACAAGCCCTTCGTGCGCGACCGAGACGAGATAGAGCCCTTCCGTCTCGAAGACATACGGCGTTGCGACGGACTCGGTCCAGTTGGTGACGGCGGTCCATCCGTTGGTTCCGTCGGCAACGCTTATCGCCACTTCGCTTTCGGCGCTTTCATACGGCGCGATCTTCAGCGCGTCGCCCGTGCGGATGACGAGTGCGTTCGTCGTGTAGTCCTCGGCGAAGACGTCGAACGGCTTCCACGCGACGTTGAACGACCCTGCGAGCGAGCGGTCACGGAGGGAGATTGTCGCGACACCGTCTTCGGCAAGCGGGATGTCGGCGTAGAATCCGTCGCCAATGGTCTTGACGGTTGCGAACATCGCGTTCGTCCCTGGATAGGCGACCTCGACTTCAAGCACATCGCGCCAGAGGTCGCGCCCTTCCACGCAGAGCGGCGAGACAAGGCTTTCGAGAGGAAGATTGGCGACATCCGTCGCTTCGTCCGCCCTGTGTTCCTTCCAGTCCGCAACGCCGTCGCCGTCCGCGTCGGGTCCGCCGAAGTTGACGAACCGGAGGTCGTATACCGCGAGGAACGTGTTCACCTCCCAGTTGTGCCAGACGAGGCGGAACTCGTGAACGCCTGCTGGAATCTCTGGAAGGAAGAAGTAGGCGTCCTCGCTCGTCCCGTAGGGCGCGGAGACGACCTGACGCGCGACGAAGAGTCCGTCGACGAAGAGCGAGAGGTCGAACGAATCCATCTTCGCGTAGAAGTTGTGCTGTCCGACGCGCACTGCGAGAGCGTCCGCGCCGCCCTGCGGGACGTCGAGGCTCCACGTGAGAGAGCCCGCGCGCTCGGCTGCGTATGCGACGCCTTCAGCATCCGTGCGCCACGTTCCCGTCGATGCGGCGAACGACGCACCCACAACTGTCTCCCCAATTGCGGCAGGAGCCCAGTTGATGTCAGCGACGAGCGGATTGCCGCGCGTGTTGCGCACCTCGGCATAGTCCGACGCACCGTCGCCATCCGTGTCGGAGACAAACGGATTTGTCCCGTGACGGAATTCCTCGATGTTGACGAGTCCGTCGCCGTCTGGGTCGAGCAGCGCCTCGCCAGCGACGAACGGGCAGAGGCCGTTTGCAACCTCCCATGCGTCGGGCAAGCCGTCGCCGTCGGTGTCGGGCGAGTTGGGGTCTGTCCCGGCGCGGTACTCGGCGAGGTTTGAGAGCCCGTCGCCGTCTGGATCGAGCGCGGCGTCGGACGGATCGGCGGAATCGAGTCCGTGCCGCTCCTCCCACCAGTCGGGCATGCCGTCGGAATCGGAATCCACAGGTTCGCCGCCCGATTCGTGCAGAAGGAAGCGGGCGGGTATCGTCTCGGACGGAAAACCGGCAGGAGACCACGCCAGCTCAAGTCCTGCATTGCCCCCGTTCTCGAAATACTCCACCTTAAGCGGATGCACTCCGGCGGAAAGCGCCATAGTAGCCGACTTCGAGGACATGGAGTGCTCGCCGTCGTTGTCCGCCAGCTCCTCGCCGTCGATGAAAAGGCGCGAGCCGTCGTCGGACGTCAGCGTGAACGTGTATTCGCCGGAGCGGGGCACAAGGAGAAATCCGCCGAACTCCGCCGCGAAGCGGTCCGTCAGGTCCGAAGGCGCACCCGAGAAGGCGTCGTACGACTTCGGGTAGAAGATCCGATCCGCCGCCGAGTGCGCACAGGGCGAAAGGTGCGAGAAATCCGGCAGCGCGTGGACACCTTCCGGCAGGCGGTAGAACGTCGCCGACAGGCCGCGCGCATAGCCGCGCGGCGCGGACGCCGGGGGGATGTGGCAGAGCGACTGCGAGGGAACGGTCTGGCGGGAGATGCCGGGGCCCGACCATTCAAGCCGCAGCGCCTCGCCGCCCCAGTCCTCGTAGTGGCGGAGCTCGAGCGCGTGCCATCCGGCGGAAAGCGGCACGGATGCCGACGCTGTGCGCGGGGCGTGAGGCACGGCGTCAGAAACGGCGGTCGTTCCGTCGACGACAAGCTCCGCGCCGTCGTCGCTGGTGACGAAGAACGTGTACAACCCCTGCGCGGGGATGCGGATGAATCCCGTCAGCCTGCACGCGAACCAGTCCCCTGGCGCCGGAGACCCGTCGGGCCAGGAATGCTCCGGGAAGTCGACGAACGGAACCGTCGAGTCCGCCGACGGCATGAGGTGCGCGAAGTCCGGCATTCCGCCGCATTCGCCGGAAGTGCGGAAGAACTCCGCGAAGAGCCCCTGGCGCGCGGAGCGCGGATCGGGTTCGAAGAAGCGCGGATCCGTCCCGAGGGCGAACTCGACCGCGTTGGAGAGCCCGTCGCCGTCTGGGTCGAGCGCGGCGTCGGACGCATCGAGCGGATCCAGGACGTTCGCGGCCTCCCATGCATCGGGCAGCCCGTCTCCGTCGGTATCGGGCGACAGCGGGTCCGTACTTGCGCGGAACTCGGCGAGGTCGGACAGTCCGTCGCCGTCGAAGTCATCCGCGCCGTCGCGCGAGAGCGAGCCGAACGCGGCAAGCTCCCATTCGTCGGGAAGCGCGTCGCCGTCGGACGAGAGGCCGAGCGGGCGAACCGAGGTGACAGACACGCCGTCAAGCCGTCCCGAACCTCCGGCAACGATCTCGGATGCCGTCTGCGGCGCGTCCGGGCCCATGGACAGGCCCGACTCAAGGAGGACGCCGTCCAGATAGAAGTCCCAGACCCTGGCCGCAAAGTCAAGTCGCGCGGTGGTGCGCACCCACGACTCCTCTTCGACTGCGACTGCTGTGTTGGTGACGAGCGACGAGCCGTCCAGCATGACGGGATGGCCGTACGCGTCAAAGGCGAACGCGCACGCGGAGTCGCGGAGAGCGGACGATGCGATGGATGCGGCGAACGACCTGGTCGGCGCCTGCTGGCGCGCGTCAAGCCATATTGCATCCGGCGCAGCGGGAAGAGCGTGCGACACTTCGGCGGAGGACTGCCCGGGGGCCAGCTCGAGCGCCATGCCGTCCAAGGCCGACTGGCATTCTCGGACAATTGCCGCTTCTGCCCTGGATGCGTTCCATCCGTTCTGCCCTGCGAGCCGTCCCGGCGACACCGCAGGAAGTGCGAATGTCTCGACGAAGGAGAAGTCGCCGAACCCCGCGTCGGACAGCGGATCCATGCCCCACGCGACCTCGAGTCCGTCCAGAACGCCGTCTCCGTCCGTGTCGGCCGCAAGAGGCGACGTGCCGTATACAAGGCGCTCCAATTCATCGGGAAGGCCGTCTCCGTCAGTGTCGCGCGCCGCGTCCGAGACGAGATACAGGCGCGAGGTCCCTGGAACCGGGGGCGCGTCGTCCCACTGCTCGGAGACCGCCGCGCCTGGCGAACGGAGGATGTGCGACCATGTCGACCGCGCGGCGGACGCCGCGCCATCGCCGTCGGCGGAGAAGAGGTCGTAGGGATGTGCGCCGCTGACGACGGAAAGCGAGACAACGCCGTTCGTCGGGTCTGCGAGAAGAGAGGAAAAGCGAGGCTCACCGGACGGCGCGGCGAGCCCGGGGAGGCGTCCGAAAACACTGAACAGAAACGGCTCGTCGTCCGTGCGCAGGAGAAAGAGCGTGTCGCCCGGGAATGGAGACGCGAACGAAGGGAGGCCCGTCGCCGGATCGAGCCATCCGCCGGAGCAGAACACGGCGTTCGTCGTCGCACCGGAATCAGCGCCGAGCATATAGAGCCGGTCAGACATCTCTCCGCCGTCGCCGGCGAACGGTCCGGAGATAAATGCGGCGGGGCCGTTCCCTGCCATCGGAGCGAACGGCATCTCGACTTCGACAACGCCGTTCGTGCCAGCGTCAAACCGCGACACGCCGACAGCATCGTCGGCGAAAAGCGGACAGCGCACAAAAGCCGCAAGCGCGGGCATCGCTGCCGCCGCGGACACCAGAAACCTAAATGAAAATCGACTTTTCATATCTGGCTCCATTATCTCATTTTCACCGTCTGAAGTATATTCCCCCAACGGGTACCATCGAAAGGAGTGCGAAGGACACACCCCACGGGATGCTTGCTTTCGCTGCGTGGAATTTCGAACATGCGTACGTTATGTTTAGTCGCAGACGCCGCAGAATTTGCGTCCGATTTCGATTGTCGTCGCCCCCGCGAATGGAATCCAGGCAGCTCTTCATTCGCCCGGCAGTCGTGCGGGCGACAATCGGGAATCGTCCGCGGCACATCCGCCGCGTGCAAATACTAGCATGCCAGTCCGCCATCCAGAGGCGTTGCGCAGACTGCAGTTATCTACGATGACTGGGTGAAGCGGCGTCCCGCCGCTTCGAGACAGTACGAAAGAGTTCTTCGTTTCAGAAGCGGCGGGACGCCGCTTCCCCCAGTCAACACGGACACTCCAGCCCTGTTGACATTCATAGATGCCGCTCATATTTATCCGCTTGATCGCCACTTCCCGTGCGTCGCGCGCTTGCCGCCATTGTCGCTTCTGACGGTCAGGACGCGATAAGGGGAATCCGATCTCATGCCGGCCTGTGCTCCTGCCTGGGCGTTTCGCAGAATACCAAACTTTATCGCCTTTCGATTTCGAACAGTTCGCCGTCGAAGGCGGCTTCAAGAGAAACGGCGAAACCTCTCTCGGATAGCTCGCGGCCCGATGCCTCGCAGACGGTCTCGGACGTGACGCCCTTCCTGACCGCATAGCGCGCCGCCTTGTCTATCCGCCGCCGACACCAGGAATCGAAATGGTGACAGAATTTTCATACCGGACTGTATTCACTTTTCACTTACGTGCGTTTGACCTATTTATTCAAAGCGGACCCGGAACGGCAAAACACCGGAATCCTGTCGATCGGCGTCTTTACGCTGACGACGCATCCGCCGTCGACCGTCCCGCCGGTATGGAAGTCGACCCACTTGCCCTTCGGCAGCCAGACTTTGATTTCCCCGACATCCGCCGTCACCGGGCAGACGAGAACGTCGCGCCCGAACATGTACTGCGTCTCGAAGCCCTTCGGCGCGTCGAACAGCGGCGTCATGAACGGCGCGTTCTTCTCCACGACCTCCTTCGCCGTCTCCACGACATACGGCTTGATTTTCTCGCGAAGACGTATCTGGTCGACTATCAGACTCTCCATCTCGGGCCCGAAACGCGACGGCGTCATGTCAGTCCCGCCGCCATGGATCCGCATGACCGGACAGAACGTCGCGAACTGGACCCAGCGTATGAACCGCTTGTGGTAGTTCTTGTCGGTGTACTGTCTGCTTGGCCGGAAGAAACCGCCCGCATCCGTTGTCCAGTACGGGAGCGACGACATGGAGAAGTTCAGTCCCGCCAGTATCTGCGTGCGGAAGTCGCTCCAGTCGCTGCCTACGTCCCCGCTCCAGACCACGGTCGCCGTGCGTGCAAGGCCCGCGTAGCCCGAGCGAGAGAGGACGAGCGGCTGGGCCTCGGGACGCAGCTCGCGCTGACGCCGGTAGGCTTCGGTGTTGACGAGCAGCGGATATATGTTGCGGTAGACGCTGCCGTCCCCGATGGCGATCTGGCGACCGGCCAGATCGTCGTTCTCCGGCTCGCAGGCATCGAGCCACCATGCGTCCATGCCCGTGGACATGAGGTTCTTCGCGAACCAGCTCCAGTAGATGTCGGCTGCCTTAGGATTCGAGAAGTCGATCCAGTCCGTACCAGGCACGAGCCCGCCCGCCGCCTCGACTTCGCTTCTGAAGACCGACTTGCCCGATGTCTTCGACCAGACGCTCAGCATGACGCGCATGCCGAGGCTGTGGCATTCGTCAACCATCGCCTTCGGGTCCGGATAGCGCCTGCGCTCCCATTCCATCGAGTTCCAAGTACGGTCCGTCCACCAGTGCCAGTCCTGCACGATGACGGAAACGGGTATCTTGCGGTCCGCGAACCAGTGCGCGGCCTTCAGCAGCTCCGCCTGGTCGTGGAAGCGCTCCTGGCAGTGCCAGTATCCCCAGCACCAATCTGGCAGCGCGGCGGTTCCGCCGCAGTCTGCGCGAAAGCCTGCGATCGCCTTCTCGGGCGCGCCGGCGTAGACGATGTAGTCCGTGCCGTCCGCCTGGTCGGACACGAACCGCGTCTCATCCCGGTCCTTGCGGAACTTTAGGATCGGTCGGTCGTTCTTTTCTCCTCCCACGCGCACCGTGTGGCGTCCCGGCTGCAGCTCGACCTGGAAGCCGACCGTAGGCGGCAGCCAGCGGTTCCTGTTGTTGACGACACGCCTGCCGTCGATGTCGACGACCTGGCGGCGCGCCATAGAAACGCCGCAGTCGAGTTGGAAGGCGTAGAGTCCCGCTTCGGAAATCTCGAATACGCCTTCCATCTCGGCGTTCGTCCGCTTCTCCTGCGCGTTGCCGTGGCCGGTGGTGACGTTCACGACCTCCGTCTTGCCTTCTCCGGCAGGCGAGAGCGGAATCTCCGTTTCGCACGGATTGAACTCGATCTTTGAATAGTTGTTCCAGTAAAGGCCCCAGTTGCGCGTCGAGACGAGAAACGGCACGACGACCTGAGTGTTGACCTGGGTAAGGCGGCGCGGCTGGTTGCGGATGTCGAGAACGCCGTCCTGGAACTGCCCGAGCCCGTACAGGCGCTCCGTCTTGGGCGAGTCGAAGGCGACGGACTTCTCCGAGACCTCTTTCTCCGAGAGTATCGCACGACCCTCCGCGTCAAAGAAGGAGACAAGCCCCGACTTCTTGTCGTACACCGCCTTGAGCGCGCCGTTGCGCACTTCGATACTGTCCGCCGACTCGGTGCGCGCCAGCTCTATCTCGCGCCCGACCGTCAGCACGAGCTCCTTGGCGACGCGCTGGCCGCGCGTCACCCGCAGTTCGTCTGGGCGGTAGGCCGAAAAGGAGACCCCCTCGGCGATAGCGGACGCGGAGATAACCGCGAGAACGACAAAACAACACTTTTTCATCTAGTTTGTCCTTTCTGTTCCAATTTACAGATTCATCCCACGAATCACTTGCCCGGCTTGGCGTGGCACTTCCAGACAGCGGGGAAGTCCTTAACCTGCGTCAGGCGCTCGCCAAGGGCGATGCCTGCCTTTTCAAGTTCGCCGCAGACGGGCTTCTCGCCTTCGGGCGGCGGCACGAGCGCAATTGCGTAGACGGTCTTGCCGTCCTTGGACGCTGTATAGCGAATGTCCTCGCGGGTGGCCTGCGGGATGCGACCTTCGTTGAACCCCTGTCCACTGAGCGGCGGGGTTTTCGCGAGCTGCGGACCCTCCCCGCACACCTTCCACGGGACGGTGCCGAAGATCGCCTCGCCGTTGACAGCCATCCAGGCGGCGATGTCTTCGCAAACGGCGAGCTCCTTCTCGTCGATCGAGCCATCGGCACGAATAGGTATCGAAAGGAGCAGGTTGCCGTTCTTCGAGACGATGTCGGCGAGAAGACGCAGGACCGTGCCGGCGCCCTTGTAGCGGTTGCGGTTGCTGGCGTCGCGGTTGTAGTGCCACTCGCCGATGCAAGAGCAAGTCTGCCAGTGCGGGAACATGGGCGTCTGCGGAGTGCCGCGCTCGACGTCCCACACGATAGACTTGCGCTCCTTCTCACCCAGGACCTTGCCCGTAAGCACCGCCTCCAGCCTGCCGCCGTGCTGACTCATGTTCGCATTATAGAACTCAGCAGCGATCTCAAGGCCGGTCTTCGACTCGTTCAGCGGCCAGAAAGGAAGCACCGTGTCGTCGAAGTAGAGGACGTCGGGCTTATATTTGGCGACAACATCCATGACGCGCCCCTTGAAGTTTTCCATGAAGGCGTCGGACGGCTTGGACGCGCCGTGTCCCCAGGCCCAGCGCTTGTGGATAAGCCCGAGATTCTTGTAGTCGGGCGAGGGAGTATGGTTCTGCCAGTAGAGCTGCTGCGGGTCGAAGCCTTCCCACCACTTGCCCTTGCCGTCCTCCTTCGTCGCGAGCCCGTCGTAGTCGCGCGAAGGCTCCATCCACGTCCATGCGTGTGCAGCGTGGAAGCTCGCGCCGAAGCGAAGTCCGCTTGCTTCTGCGGCTTTTGCCCATTCCTTCAGGATGTCGCGTTTCGGACCCATGTTGACGGAGTTCCACGGCTGGAGCGGAGAATCCCAGTTGTCGAAGTTGTCGTGGTGGTTCGCCATCGCGACGATGTACTTCGCGCCCATCTTCTTGTAGAGAGCGCAAAGCTCGTCCGGCCTCCACCGGTGCGCCGTCCAGAATGGGATCAGATCCTTGAAGCCATACTCTTTCGGGTCACCGTAGCGGTCGCGGTGGAACCTGCCCTGCCCGCGGCGCGGGTCGCCATACATGTGGCGCGCGTACCAGTCGCCTGCTTCGGGTACGCATTGCACGCCCCAGTGGCAGAAGATGCCGAACTTGGCGTCCTCAAACCATTCGGGCACTTTGTATTGCGCTTCGAGCGAACCCCATGTCGGGAGAAACGCCGCGGCGGCGAGAGATTCTTTCGTCTCGTACCAGCTCTTCAACACATCGAAGGCGGCCTTGCGCTCGCCCTTGTCCGATACAAGACCCTTGCGGTTGTAGAAGTCCTGTGTGCCGCGCAGCGGACGGCGCGGAGACATGAAGTCCTTGAGTATCCACGGGGAAATGCCGGCGAGCCCTTCGATGCGATCGAACATTCTCAGGTTCGCCTCATAGACCATCGCCTGATTCTCCTCGGTGAAGCGCGTCCACTTGTCGCCGTGGCGTCCCGCCACCGCGCCGCCGCCGAATTCGCTGACGATTACCGGCTTGTCATAGGGGATCTCCCAAGTCATCTTGTCCGCCGTGCCCACGTCTCGGTACCAGCCGATGTACTCATTGAAGCTTACGATATCCACATATTCGTGCAGATTGTCGCTCAGGCGATTGACAAAGTTCCTCTGTCCCGTGACCTCCATCGCCATTGACACGAGGCGCGTCGAATCGAGTTCTTTCGCCTTGCGGGCGAGACGGCCGAGAAACGCGTCGCGCTCCTTTGAATGCGGCGTCTCGTTCGCGATGGACCAGATTATCACATTCGCCCTGTTGCGGTCGCGGCGGATCATCTCCGTCAGCTGCTGCTCGGCGCTTTTGTATGTGTTCTCGTTTCTCCAGTCTATCGTCCAATAGACGGGTATTTCGCTCCAGACCATGAGGCCCAGCCTTTCAGCCGCGCGCACCGTGTATTCGGGATGCGGATAGTGCGCCAGACGCACATAGTTGCAGCCGAGCGCTTTCGCCTCCTTGAGAAGCGCCTCGGCCTCCGCCGCCGTGCGCGTGCGCCCCATGCGCCCGAATGCCTCGTCATGCAGGCTGACGCCTTTGAGAAAGACGGGCTCGCCGTTTAGGAGTATCTCCTTGCCGCGCGTCGCAATCGTGCGAAAGCCGATTTCGTCGCGGACCGTCTCGCCGTTCGCGGAGACTTCGACGGCATACAGCTTCGGGGAAGAGGGGCTCCACGGAGACGGCGACGCGCCGCCAAGGTCTGCCCGCCAGACGCTGGCGTCGTCCGTCACGCCGGCGAGGTTTAGCCCGAGCTCCGGTATACGCACCGCAACCGCCACACCGGCCTCGGGCGCGTTCAGCGCCACGCGTACGCCGTCGAGCCCGACCCGCCAGTCGTCTATGCGCACTGCGGGACGCTCCTCGATGCGCACGCTGCGGATGATCCCCCCGTAGTTCCACCAATCGTATATCAACGTCGGGATGCGCTCGGCGCGCCGCTCGTTCTCCACCGCGACGACGATGCTGTTCGCGCCGTCCCGGACGGCCTCCGTAACGTCGAGCGTGAACGGAGTGAAGCCGCCCTCGTGCCGACCGACCCGCCGGCCGTTCACCCATACGACCGCGGTCTGGCTGACGGCGTCGAACGTGAGAAGCGACTTCAGGCCTGGCGTTCGCTTCCAGTCGAAGTTGCGCTGATACCAGACAAGCCCCTCGTAGCACCAGAGATGGGGATCCTGCGAGTTCCAGTCGCCAGGCACCGACAGCGTCGGCTCAAGCGAGAAGTTGTATTCTACCAGGTCCCTGGGGCCGCCATGCCGGTCCGCTCCGAATGTATCGCGGTCGCGCATCGGATGGTTGCGGTAGTCGTTCAGGCCGGTTTTCTGGACATCGACAATGTAGTGCCATTCCCCGTCCAGGGACATTCCGAATAGTGACGGAACCAAGGCAATCGACATGGCCAATGCCGACAAGCGACATGTTTTCATCTTCTGTTTCCTTTCTGTTGCATCAATAAGCCGATTCTTTCAATGCGACATGTTCACTCCCCGACTGCTATCACCGCGCGGCGGTACGCGAACAAGGCCGGCTTGCCGCCGTCCTTCACGCGCAGGATCACGTGAAGTTCGCCGGAATCGCCCGGGGAGACGTCCGCAAGGGACACGGTCGCACTTGCGCCGTCGGATGCAAGCGATCCGCCATTGAGCGTGCCGGCGGCGCGGTATATGAACCACTCGAATTCGACCTGGTCGCCGTCGGGGTCGCATGTCCCATCGGCGCTGAGCGCGATTGTCTCGCCGCGCGCAGCCTTTATGCGCACAACACCCTTAGTTGTGTCGCCGTTGAGCACCGCAACGGGATTGTGGTTCGCATCCTCGTACCTTGACGTGGCGCCCCAAAGGATTCGAGCCGCGAAGTCGCTCTGGAACTCCCTGCGCCAGCGCGCAATCGAGCAGAAGTTGAGCTTCTTGCCGTCGAACTCCTCCCATTCGGACGGGCTGCGCCAGACTTCATGCATCTCCTTGTCGGAGTCCGGCATGCGCCACTCGTAGCGTCCGCCCCAGCCGCCGTATGCAGGCGACTCCTTCCACCCAAGCCCGTTTTCGACGAGGCCAAGGAACGCCGGCGTGTCGCCTTCCATGTAGTAGTAGTATGACGGATAGAACGCCCCGAGCGGACTCTTCGACTTCACGTTCTCCTCAATCCAAATGTTCTCCAACATGTTGCGGTAGGGGAAGCGGACGCTTCCGTGCATGTCGCCGGAGATGCCTCGCCAGACGGTGTTGTCGTAGTTCCCCCCGTCGCCGGGCTTGTCGGGCGGACACGGATCGACTATGTAGCAGACCTCGGGGAATTCCGTGCGGACCACAAAGCCGGCGTTGTCCTGGTCCGATATCGAGTACACCTTGACGCGCCCGGCCGCCTTCGCGAACGCCTCGTCGGACGAAGCGGAGGCCTTCGCCTCCCTTAGCGCGCGGAGCAGGGTGTTGGCGCCGCCCCAGACGCTCACCCACAGCGTGCGCGGGTCGTCGCGCAGTATCGCCCGCGCAAGCATCTGGGAGCCGCGGGTCGAGTATCCGACCGAGCCCGTGCCGTATCCCGTCTGCCCCTTCGCCGTGACCGAGCGCAGGAAATCAGGCGTCGGATATCCGGGAGCATGGACGCAGAGGTTCGGGTACACCTGCTCGTAGCGGTCTATTGCCGCAAGCAGAATGTCCTCGCGCGGATTGTCCTTCATGTGGATCGACGTCGTGGCCACGATTCCCTCGAAGTTGAATTCGTTGGCATAGGAGAGAAGCCGCGTGAGCGAGCCCTGGTCGTCCGGCTCGTTCGCGATGTCGGTGAGCACGACGAGCCTGGGACGGCTCTCCAGCACGCTCAATGCGCGCTCTGCCCCGGACGTTATCGAAACGGAAAAGCCCATCTGCGAGCCGTCCCTGCACAGCGACAGTTCGCGGTTCCCCGCGCACGCGTGCCACCATCCGCCGTCCGCGGACTTGCGCCAAAACGCCGCCGGACGCCCGGCCAGCTCCGCATCGCACGACAGCAGCGTCGCCTTCGCCTGGCCCGTGGAAGCGGATATCTCGGCAATGGCGTCGCCAGCTGCCTCAATCTTCGCGCCGCCGACTGCGGCGCGTCCGGCGTATATCGTCTTGGGAGAAGACACGGAGTCCACGGTCAGCGCGGCCCCGCGCTCCATGTTCACGCTCGCGAAGCGCATTCCCTGCGCGGACGGCGTGAGCACCGCGCCGCTGCGGACGACAAGGGCAAGCGCGGAATCACCGGACGACACGCGCGCGACGCCTTGCGCCACTTCCAGCGTACCTGCTCCGCCCAACGCCGAGGCAAGCGTTCCCGAGCCGACCTTCACCAACGACGCGCCGGGAGCGCCATCCGACCAGCTCCCGCTGAAATCGGACTTCGAGTTTGTGTAGAACTTCACCCCGGACCCGATCGACGCGTCGCGCCCTCCGTTGCCGACAACGACCTTTGCCTTCGAACCCGCCGGGAAGTTTATCCCGTGGTGGCCGCCGCTGCCGGTCAGGGCGAACGCCCCGAACGTGACGCATCCGTCCATGAGCGCTACGTTGATCTTGCCTACTATCTCGCATGAATAGGCGTTCGGGAACCCGGACTTCCCGGAGCAGAAATAGCGGTCCTTGTCTGCATCGCCGGCATAGACCTTTCCCGTGAACGCGGTGTTGTCTCCGCAGAAGCGGATTGTGTTGTACAGCCTGAGATATCCGCTTCCTTTGATCTTGCCCCGCATGACGAACGGAGTTCCGGCGCCTGCGCTTTCGAGCCAGCTGTCCGAAGTCTGCGAGACGTCCTTTACGTCGATTGAAGTATCCTCGGCAACCGTGCCGGGCAGCCCGGATGCATAAAGGCCGACATGGTATATCCCGACCGTTCCGCCTCCGCCAATCTCGCGGAACTTTATCTTTGGGTGGACGCGCCCGATGTCGGTGCTCCTGAAGGTTACGTCGGCAGACACTATGAGATTCGAGACGGACTTGTCGCCGTTGCACCAGACGACCGCGTTATTCGCGACTTCCGCAGTCATGTCCGCAGATGGGACTCCCAGCGTCCAGTTCGCCGAATCCCACCAGTTGCCTTCCGATCCGCCGATCCACAGCGTCTTCGCGCCATTCGAGGCGGCCAGTCCGGCCGCAGTGAACGTCAGCGCCCCGTCCCGCAGAGACGGCACGTATGAATAGGTGCAGCCCTTTGTCCGGAACGCCGCCGCAACGTCGACGCCCTGCGCAGCGTCCACGCCTGAAATGGAAAAGTCCTGTCCGTCGACGGACGGAATCGCATATACCGTGCCGCCATTGACGACAAGCCTTCCGTTCGCGCCGCACTCCACCTGGCTTGCGCCCAGGTCAAGGACACCCCCTTCGCAGACTTCGACCTGGCCTTCGAAGCGGACCGCGCCGGTCCCGCCGGTCTTCAGCTTGATCCTGCCGCCGCCGCGAACCACGACAGGGCCTGCGAAGGCGTACCCGTTAGTCACGGCCAGCATGCCACCTTCGACGACGATGCCGATGGACGAAGCCACGGGACCGTTGAGGTTCACGGTTCCGCCTCCCCGGAACACAAGGGCACCCGGCTTCCGCCCGGATGGCGCGCCGTCCCCGATTGCGGCGCTTATTGTGTTTTCGTACGACGCGCTGTCGACTGTCGCGCCCCCTTCGCCGACGCTGAAAGTGAGATTGCCGCTTTGCGGCATCAGGTCGTTGCCTCCCGAAGCCGCTTCGAACGTTCCTCCGTCAAAGAGCACCGACCCCGTCCCGTTGCCGGCCGCGATGCGCCTTGCCCTCAGGACGCCGCCGGTTAGTCTGCACGATCCTCTTCCGCCGGTTGCGCCGACATTCAGCGTTCCGCCGAGGTCGACCGTTCCGCCGGACATCTCCAGCTCGCCCGTTCCATTACTGGTTCCGACATAGGCGTCCCCTGGAGTACTCACCGACCCGCCCTTCATGACGAGTCTTCCCGTGCCGGAGCTGCCGCCGACCCAGATGGTGCCGCCGGGGTGGTTGAAGTTGTTGTCGTAGATTATCAGCGACTGGGTAAAGGAGCCTCCTTCGCTTACGTATTCGCCATATCCGCCGGAAGTAGCGCCAATGGCGAAATTGTAGCCGCACCAGACGCTTCCGGCGCGGTTGGTGAAGACGCCGTTGGCGCCGCTGTTGTCGCCTATCCTGAACTCCTCCCCGGAAACCCACGACCCGCCCGTCATCAAGACGGACGCCGTCGAGTTCTGCCCTGCGGCAATGCGGACGCGACCCCAGTTGTTCTGGGCTTCGATTCGGCCTCCTTCCACAAGGACCTGCGCCCGCGAATCCTTGCCCTCGGCTATCCTCATGCACTGAGCGGACGGCGAGCCGCTCGCGCGTATGCATCCGTCGCGGAGCGTCACCGATGCAGACGACCCCTCCCCCACCGCGACCAGGAAGTACCCGCCGTCGCGCGGAACGCCGTCCACATACCCGAGCAAAACATCCCCGCCGTCGACGACAAGGCTTTCAGACGAGCCTTTGCCCTCCGCAATGCCAAGCGCACCTTCCCTTACGAGGTTGTTTCCGGCGGTCACTTCCACAGAGAATGCCGCAGAGGCGGACACAATCGCAATGAATGCGGCGAGTTCAGCACTTTTTCTCATTTCAGTTGAGTACTTTCTTTAGACTTTGACATACCTGGCGCGACAGGGCCGCACCGACTCTTTTTTTTGCCATTTGACGTAAATAATTATACTCTTCATCCGCCGCAATAACAATTCCTCCATTGGGGTATACCGCAGGTGGAGAGTATTGTCTTGCCGTGAAGAAACCTGTAGAACTTTTGAAAAACTCCGAGCGTTGTAAAAATTGGCTCCGTTACCACTTCGCCTTAGCTTCGCGCATCACAACCTCATTCATAGAACTGTTACTAAAGTGTTTAGACTGGGGCTGCGCCCCAGCCCCCAACATATCCCCTGCGACACATCCGGCTGGGACGCGCGAAGCCCAAGGCGTAACGGTAGTGAAGCCCTTTTTCAAGCCGTCGGAGTTTATGTTTTCTCCCTCCAGCTCCCTTATTCGCTTGATCGCCGCTTCGACCGCACAGAGCCGAGCCCCTCGCACACCACAATCCGGTAGGGCGCGATCACCGAGCGCGCCGCAACGGTTGTGCCAAGTCCGCCTCGGCAACCGAACAGCGACTGACTATGGAGCCGAGCTTCCAGCCGCGTATAATACAGCCGCCTTACAATCCCAACGCGGCAAGATGCCGCGTCTCCATAACTCCCACACCCATTCGCACCGCCATTGTACTAGCGACGGAGTAGCGACCGAACAGCGACCAACAATGGAGACGCGGCTTCCAGCCGCGTTATACTCTGGAGTATTTTAACCACAGACTGCACGGACAGGCTTCGCTAACGCTCGCCCTAATGTGCAACTGAGCTGTTGCTATCAAGGGGGTCCGTCGCGCGGGGCCTGCTTCGCAGTTCGCGCTGCGCGCTCACCCAACCCGACGCCTTCGGCGCGGGCGCATCTCGCGACGGACATTCGCAGCCATCGTACTGGATCATAGAATCAACTGACCGTATGATCACCCAATGGTTGCGTCACTTCGCCGTCGCGCTCTTCATGAACCTGTCGATGACGGACTGGTGAGCGGACTTAAGGACGGCAGGGTCGAACTTGAGGACCTTGCGGTCGTAGGTGAGAAGTCCGTTGATCTCGATCTCGACGTCCGTCGTCTGCGTGTAGACCGATCCGCCAAGCCCCTTTTCGGCAAGCTCGCCGAGCTTGTCCATAAGCCCGAGATACGTCTTCTCCAGTCCCTCGCGCGTCTTTGTGTCGTTGATTCCGCCGTAGCCCCAGTCGCCGGTATGCTTGCCGCCGAGAGACTTCGCCTGGTCGAACGCGCGCCAGATGTGGCCCTCGACGGGATGTCCGAGTCCGCCGAACTCACCGAGGAACGATACGCGCCTGTCGTTCACGCGCGG
This sequence comes from Kiritimatiellia bacterium, assembly GCA_016284515.1. Taxonomy (GTDB): domain Bacteria; phylum Verrucomicrobiota; class Kiritimatiellia; order RFP12; family UBA1067; genus UBA1067. The sequence goes on from JAEEOY010000101.1 coordinate 28,161, forward strand.
CATTCCTGGCCCGCGGTAGATGTGATAGTCGACGGCGTCCGCAGGCTCGCACTCGCCTTCAGGACGGTGCTGCGTGGTGAAGACGCGGGCGCGCGGAGGATGGACGTCTCCTCCATCCCAGTCCGACCAGCCGGACGGACCGTCCACAAGCCGGGTCGGGTCGTACTTCTTGACGAAATCGAGCGTGAAATGCGAAAGCGCGCGGTCGTGCTGGCCCCAGCCTTCGTTGTACGGCACCCACATCACTATGGACGGGACCTTTCTCAGGTGGTCGACAAGCCCCTTGAGCTCCTCGCGGAAAAGACCGTACCCCTTCACGTTGTGCCAGTTGAACGGCGCGCACGGGTCGAAATTGCAGCACGGCATATCCTGTATGACGAGCAGCCCCATCTTGTCGCAGAGCGCGTAGTACCTGAGCGGCTCAACCTTGATGTGCTTGCGCATCGTATTGAACCCGCAGTCCTTGAGCGTCTTGATGTCGAACGCCATCGCCTCCTCCGAAGGCGGAGTTAGAAGTCCGTCGGGCCACCATCCCTGGTCGAGCGTCGCCATGACGAAGTACGGCTCGTTGTTGAGGAAGAAGCGCCACACGCCCTTCGCGTCGCGCCGCCGCTCGAACTTGCGCATCGCGAAGTAGCCCTTGACGGCGTCGCCGCCGAACGTCGCCGTGAAACGGTACAGATTCGGCGAATCGGGGTTCCAGAGCTTGAAGTTCTTGGGCATCTTGATCTTCATCGGCTCGCCCGGGCGGAACTTCGCCTTGATTCCGGTTCCCTCGATTGCGAGCAAGCCCGGTTCGGCATCGCCGTATTTGAGGCCGTCGACATTGAAGGTGAACGTGACCTCGCCCTTGTCGATGTCCGTCGTAACGTCGTAGTCGGCGATGTGACGCTCCGGGACCGTCTCCATCCACACCGTCTGCCAGATGCCGCTGACGCGCGTGTAGAAGCACATGTGCGTGCGGAACGCCTGCTTGCCGCGGCTCTGGATGAAGTCCTCGGTCGGGTCCCACACAAGCACAGTAAGCTCGTTCTCGCCCTTCTTCGCAAAAGGCGTGAGGTCGACGGTGAACGGAAGCTGCCCGCCGTCGTGCGGCGTCGAGGCGACCTCGTCGTGGCCGAGAAACACCATGGCGCGGAAGTCGACCGCTCCGAAATGGAGAAGTATCCTCTCGCCCGGCTTCGGGTCCAGCGTGATCTTGCGCGTGTACCAGAGGTACTCGTGCGGCGCGAGGAGGCGTCCGTTGCATCCTGAAAGCGGCGACTCAAGCGCGAACGGGACGCGTATCTTGCCGTCCCACTTCCCGGGGCGGACCGGCGCGTCGACGATAGGCGTGATTGCGTAGTCCCAGTCTCCGTTCAGGCACGTCCAGTTCTTACGCTCCATCTGCGGACGCGGATACTCGCGCAGCGCGTTTTCGCTCGTCACCTTCGCGCCCCACTCGGTGAGCATGAGCTCGGCGTTCACCATCGTCGCGGACAGCGCGACGAACACCGTTGTCATCAATGTCTTCATGTTCATCTTTATTTTCACCTTTCATTTACTCCATTTTGGAAGATACATCCCGCGCCACCAGATGCCGTGGCCGAGCAGGTCGGGGCCGAAATAGAAGCCCGGCTGCGGCGGCTGGTTGTAGCCGGAGTTCTGCGCCGCGACGGACGCACGATACGGCGGATCCTCCAGCATCGTCCAGAAACGGTATGGCGTGTCGCACGGAGAGAGGAACATGTGCAGCTCCACGGGGCCGTCCCCGTATGTACGCTCGATGATTTCCTCACGCCAGTCGCCGAAGATGTCGCCCTGGAAGCACGGCACGCACTTGGTTCCGTTGATGGTGCCACATCCGCTCCAACGCTGAAGCGCCCACTGCTTGCCTGTCTTCGAACACATCGCGAAGACTCCATGTCCCGCAACGCACGCCGTAGTCATGTCTCCCGCATAGTACGCCCAGAAGCTGAGACCAGCGGGCGGCCAGCCGACGCGTCCGGAATAGCCGTCGAACATGCCGACGCCGGTCGCCGCCCACATCTCGGTCCCCGGTGTGCACCCGTCGATGTCTCCGGCCGTCGCGCGCGGAGTGTCCTTGCCCTTCGGATAATAGTTGATGAACTTGCCGGTTCCAGCTTCGCGCAATCCGGCGCCGAACGGCGGATTCTCCTGGCATGTCCAGACCTGCAGCCCCTTCCTGAAGGGATTGACCTGGATCAGGTTTATCGCGTCGCCGTGCCCCTTGCCCGTGGAATAGAGCCCCGAGCCGTCGTGGTCGACGACCATGTTCCCGTAGATCACTTCGTCTTTCCCGTCAAAATCCACGTCCGCAACTCGCAGGTTGTGGAATCCCTGATGGCAATATGCGCCGAGCTTCTCCATGTCGGCGAGCGTGTCGAACGTCCACTTTTCCCTAAGCCTCTTCCCGTCGAAGTCGAGCGCCATTATGCCGGTGCGCGAGTAGTAGCCGCGGCACATGATCGCGCTCGGCCTTTCACCGTCGAGCCACCCGACACTGGCGAGGAAGCGGAACGGACGGTTCCCGTCGAGATTGCCGTGGTCTCCCCAGAACCATGCGCGGCACGCCCTCCAGTCGCGTCCGAGATCGGGCTTCATCGTTATCGAGTCTATCGCGCGCCCGGTCTTTCCGTCGAAGACCGTGTACCACAGGGGCGCGAAGATGACCGCGCCATGGCGCTCGACCCACTTCTTCTCCGGGTCGCCAAGCACCTTGCCCGTTCCGTCGACCGTGCCATCCGACGTTCGGACGATCAGCTCTGAGCATCCGTCACCGTCGAAGTCGTATACGACATACGGGTTGTAGTGCTCGCCCGAGCGGCAGTTTGGCCCGAGATTGATCTTCCAGAGCGACTTGCCGGTGGATATCTTGATCGCCTCGAACCACGTCGGACCGGTCATGCCGGGATGCGAGTTGTCGCGATTGTTCGAAGGCGCCCACTTGATGACGACCTCCATCTCGCCGTCTCCGTCCATATCGCCCATCGAGCAGTCGTTCGGCGTCATGACGTACTTGTTGTGCGGTTCGTCTCCGCCCGGCGGCGGCGTAATCGGAATCCTGATGTACCCTATCGGCGCATTTGCAGGAACCGTCCAGCTCGTTCCGCCCGTGATCTTGCGTGTAGTCGGCAGGTTGGCCTTGACAGAATACGTCGCCTTGCCCGTGTACGGAAGGCGAATCTGCGTTTCGCCCGCAAGCGGCTTGGAGTTGACCTTCTTGCCGTCCCTGAAAACGTCGAACGTCTGGTTCGTCGGGTCGTACGAGAAGTAGCGCCAGCTCACGCAGACGGTGTTCGTGGAGTCGCGCCACGCAACGACGCCGCGCCCGAACTTCTCAAGCCGTAGCTTCTTGTGGTCGTATGCGGTAGCAGGCGCGGGGAACTTTCCGTCCGGCTTGATGCGGTGCATCGCCTTCCAGTCCGGCGTGCCGAAGTGGTCGTGTTCGATGAACGGCTTTGCAAGCCGCGGATCTACTGCGGCGCACGCCGCCAAGGCGAACGCCGACACGACCGCCATCATAGCCATGCCAATGCGCACGTGCATAGAGAAGCACTCCTTGTGGCGTTACTTAGTGAAGTGAGCCGTGAAGCCGCCGCCATGGGCGAGGCGAAGCGATATCTTCTCGCCAGCCTTGACGGAGCGCCTCTCGTGGACGAAGTTCGACGCGTTGCGGTCGGAGTCCTCTGCATCGCGGAAAATCTCCATCTTCCAGCTGCCGCCGCCGAGGAAGGACGTGTCGAGCGTGTAGTCGCGCGCCTCCGCGTTCGTGATGCCCGCGGCGTACCAGAAGCCGTCCTTCGCCTTTCGCGCAACGGCGGCGACCTTCTCGGGATGGCCCTCGAGGCCGACTGTCGCGGCCCAGACGGTCGGGACCTTCGCCATGTACTCGAAGGACTCCATGTTCTTCTCATAGTTCGTCGGACTGTCGCAGAGCATCTGCAGCGGCGCCTCGTAGAGAGATATCATCGCCATCTGGCGGCAGCGCGTGCCCACGGACGCCGGATGGTTCCCCGCGCGGCGTCCGTCATACCCGCCCGCGATCGGGAAGTTGCGCATCGCGCCCGGCGTGTAGTCCATCGGACCGGCCGTCAGGCGGACGAAATACGCCATCGTGTCGTTCCACATCATGTTCCTTCCGTCGCCCCTGTACCACTTCATCTGCTCGAGTCCGTGGATGCCCTCGTAGTTGAGGATGTTCGGATAGGTGCGGTGGAGTCCCACCGGGCGGAACGCGCCATGGTAGTCGAGCAGCATCTTGTGCTTTGCGCACGCTTTCGCGAAACGCTCCTCGAAGCGGACGGCCTTTGCGTCGCCACGGTCGATGAAGTCGACCTTGAAGCCCTTAGCGCCCATGTTAGCGAAATGCGACGCTACCTTTTCCTCATCGCCGTATACCTGCGCCCAGGCCATCCAGAGGATTATTCCGACGCCCCTCTTGCATCCGTATTCTATGAGGTGCGGCACGTCCACGTTCGGATGGCACTTCCAGATGTTGAGGTGTTCGCTCCATCCCTCGTCAAGGATCACGTATTCGACTCCGTTCTTCGCCGCGAAGTCGATGAAGCGCTCGTATGTCTTCGTGTTGCAGCCGCCGTTACCCTGGTTGTCGAAGCAGTTCCACCAGTCCCACGCGACCTTGCCGGGCTTTATCCACGACCAGTCCACGCCCTTCTCCGGCGCTTCGGCGAGCGCCCAGACTATGTCGGTCTCGCAGAGCTTCCACGGCTTGTCTGCGACGATGAAGACGCGCCACGGGAGCTTGCGCGCGGACTCCGCCTTTGCAAGACAGTCCTCCGTGCCGGTGACACGTATCCAGCGTCCGTCGCGCTTCGTGGTCGTCGGCAGACGGGCAAACTCCGGCTTGATGCGCATGCCGGCGTCCGTCGCCTCGACGTCGCCGTAGTTTAGGACAGGATATTCGCGCACGTCGGACTCCATGACTGCGACGGTCTTGCCGGAGGCCTCGTAGACGAACGGAAGGTAGAACGCCCTGTCGGTCGTCTTGAGGTCCTTTGCGTCTGCGGCCTCGGGAATCGTCTCCTCGCATCCGATGGAGCGGCGGCCCGTGCGGTTGAACCAGCATCGCGCGTCCTTCGGCACGGTGAGGCACGCCTGCTCGGCGTTTATCGTCCCGCCCTTCTTGAGTTCGTAGCGGTACGCGACGCCGTCCGCACGCGCGATCAGCCGGACTGCGAAGTCGCCGAAGTCGGCGAGCGTCTCCGATCCGGCCATGCTTACGGACGACTTCTTGTAGACAGGCGACTTCGCAACGCCCTCAAGCTTGCGCTTCTTCGCGGAAACGAGCTTCGCGGACGACGCGATGTCCGTTCCGTCGAGGGTGAGCGATATCTCCGTGCGAGGCACGAGGGTCTTTTCGCCGGAAACAACCTCGTAGGCAAGCGGCTCGGCGTAAAGCCGGATCGCGTTGCCCCCGCACGCCGCGCCTGCGACAGGCGCGGCGGCGAAGGATGCTGGTGCGACAACAGATAGCATCGCCCAGATGAACGCAGTCTTCGTTGACTTCATGATCTTTCGTGCTTCAGTCATCGTTATTGCCTTTGCTTTGTCGGATTTCTTACAGTGCCTCACCTGATGAGAATGACCATTCTCGTCCTCGCGGGCTTGACGACCACCTTGTTTCCGTCCTCGACAAACGCACGCCAACCCCAGTTAGAGTTCGCAATCTTCGCGAAGACATACGCCGCCGGCCTGCCAGTGACGGTATTCGCCTGCAGGATCGTGTATTTCTCGATGTTGCTTTCATCGTACTTAGCCGATATGAGGTGCCCGGAGGGATCGTCGAGGACGAACTTGACGCCGCTCACATTCACATCACCCGTGACGGTGAGAACAGGGCAGGAGTAGGTCGTGACCTCGTTCTCGGTAGTCGCGACAAGCGTCTGCTTCACGATCGCGCCCGGCGCAAGAGTGAGGGCCTGGATGTACATTCCGCCATCGGCCTGCGTTCCGGGATAGCCGCTGATCGTAGCTCCGGATGCAACCGACACGCTATTGATGTTCTTGAAGTTTTTGTTGTCAAATGCCGTTGGCTTCTCAAGCGCGACCTCGCCCGCTTCTACGATGAGGTGCTTGTAGTTGTATGCGCCGGTCGTGAGCTTGCCCGCACCGACCTTGCGTATAGTTACGGTGATGTCGGTGTTTGCACCTTCTCCCCAGAACTTGTATGCGTTCTTGAACGTCATGTCCTGGCCAAGCGAGCCTACTTCGAGAGTTATCGACTTGTCCTTCGTAATGTAGCACACGTTCCAGCCGGTCCAGTCAAAGTTCAGCGCGCCGAACTTCCACTCCTGAGCGTTCTCGGCTACGAGATGCAGGTCGCCGGTAACGTGCCATTCGATGTTGGTGCCTGCGGCGTTGGGCCCGCCAAGTATGCATCCGTTGTTGTTGATCTTGTCAATGCGCCCACTGAAGCCGCGGTTGTCGCCATTGAGGCTGCACTGCTTGTCTCCGTCGTCGCTGTCGAGCTGTATGTAGCCGCTACCTGTGATATTTCCGTCAACACTCGCGCGTGTAATGCGGACGTTGCGATTCTCCGTGGAAGTGTCAAGCGCGATTTCACCGTTGATCAACATGTTGTTTTGGCCTAAAATGTTAGCCTTGGTGTTCTCCCCGGTGATTGTGAGCTTGCCGTTGATCACGATGCGGCCGTTCTTCGCCTTGATGAATGCGTCGCGCGTTCCATCGTTGGTGATCGTGATGTTGCCGTTTAGCGCCAGCTCCTTGCCGTCGTAAGACTCAATTCCTCCAAAGCCGATTTCAAGTGTGCCTCCTTCGGGGAACTCAGTCAGGTTCAACTGCGGCCAGTTTGAGCTCGTCGGCGCCGTGAACCTCACGGTCTTTCCGGATTCGATTACAAGCTTGTCCATCTTGTGCTCACCGTTATCAGTGGCCGTCGCCGTCGCGTTGTTGGTGAACACCGCGCACTCTGTCATTTTCGGGGTGCCGAACTCCCAGTTGCCGTCGTCATTCCAAAGGCCCGACTCCCCGCCGATCCAGTGATTCTGGTATGTCGACTTCGGCGTCGCATAGAGCTTGCCGTCCTGTCCGACGGACGCCGTCCAGTCCCAGGCGCGGGAGTCGGAGAACGAGACCTTTGCCGCATCTCCCGAAAACGCAACGCCAAGGCAGATTGCGACATCATCTACAAGAGGCTCATCCTCGCCGTTCATGTTGATCAACATACCGGCGCCACTGGAAAGAGAGACGCTGCCGCCATCTGCAAGCGAGCTCCTTGGCACAGACACGGTCCCTGCCAATACTTCGATCGCTGCAACCTCGCCGAAAACGACCGAAGTATTCGCGCCGTTTAGGGCGAGCGTGCCACCGTTTGTAAACACGAGCTTTTTATTGAATGTCGTTTGGCCCTGAACCTCGAACTTAGCTCCGTTTTTGACGGTGACATCATCGTTGAACACGACTTTGCCACGTGTGATGAAGTAGTTCTCGTTCGTGACAGATCCGTTGACCGTAATCGTCGCAGTTGCATTGTGGTCATTTAGCCAGGAATCATTCGCCGTGGCACTGCCGCCGTTGTTGCAGGTCACGAGCGTGATCGTAGCAGGGATGGTGAAGTCTGTGCTGTTGCCAACCGCCATCAGTCCGCAGCGCCTAAGGACGAGTGTTCCATTGCCCGTGATACCGTCAGCCGGCACAATGTAGTTCGGCCAGTTGCCGTCGTTGCTCTTGAATTCAACTCGCGCATTGTTCTCAATGACTAGTTCTTTCCAGTACTGCGTGGTTGCCTTGTCGCTGCGTTTGACGACGGCATCCGATATGAACTTGACGGTCTGCGTGTCAGTCGGCACGCCGCGCGTCCAGTTTTGTCCGTTGGAGAGATCGCCCTCCGCGCCGCCGTACCAAACGTTAGCGTCCGCATCGGTCTTTGCCGCGCCCTGAGTCGCCGTAACGATTCTGGTTGTCTGATCAACCGTGAACGACCAGTTGTACTGGGTGTCTGTAACGACGAGCACATCTGCGGGACTCACGCCATCGGGAACCTTTATCTGCCCCAGGTCCAGCGTCTCGTTGTCTCCATCCTTCGTCACGGAAACGCGCAGCTTCCCGCCCTTCACGGTGCAATCTGCATTCACAATCGGAGCCGTGCCATAGACATAGAACCCGTTTTCGATCACCGTCTTGGGCCATGCGGCTATATTGTTCGAATTTATAACGGTCCCGCCCATGAGAACAAGCCGGGCGTCCTCGCCGAAAGTCGCCGTCTTGCCGTTGCAGTTGAAAGTCACGCCGTCACTAATCACGATGTTGCCATTAAAGGATGCCCCGTCGGCGTTAAGATACGACTGGTCCGTTGCGTTGCCCAAATATACGGTTCCGTTGAAGGTAACACCTGCGTCTACGCGCACAAACCCGTTCGTCGCGTAAACATCGCCATCAACTGAAACACTCGCAAGCCAAGTAGTTGCATTTCTCCCGGCACTTGCTCCAACTCCGGACAACTCTATGGAAACATGGTTGGATATTGTCGTAGTAGTCCCATCAATTCCAGACTGCACTAGCCGTAGCGTGCCGTTCCCCGCAATGGTCTTGGAAAGAAGAACAGAGGAACCGCCATTACGGCTGTCTCCAGTCCAACCGAATGTCGCCGTGCCGCCACGAACAACGAAATGCCCCATCGCACGGTTTGCAAACCATTGATCATTACGTGCATGGTAATAGGAGTATGTGTTCAATGTGCCATCGCCACAAACTATTACCACATCGAACCCAGGATTGTCGGCTGGCGCTCCGTTGCTATATGCACCTCCCTCGTCAATTCGCGTCGAGGATGCATTTGTAACAGTCGTAACCTTGCGTGTAGCGGTAATGTTGTCGATATTTGTAACCGTGGCGTAGACGGTCGTCACGCCTTCCGCAGTCTTCTGCGAAAGCGTATAGCCAACGACAGGCCCCGTGAGGAATATCGAAGTCGTGATGTCGTCCGTCGCCTCCTCGAACGTAAGCTCGGTAGTGGAGAAAAGCGCGATCTCGCCTTCGACGGCCAACTCCCCTCCCGCATCCGTCGCGGCGGTCCTTGCAGGCGTGATGTCGACGGCGATCGCGCCGTTTCTGCCGATCTTGACCGGTCCCGCGAATGAATAGCCGTTAGTAAGCGCGAGGACGCCGCTTTCGACGTATGTCAGGCCCTGGTAGTTAGCCGCTCCCTTGAGTTCTACGATTCCCTTGCCCGTGAAAGTCATGCCGCCGTCCGTTTCCGTCTCGGTCGTTTCGGGATCGTCTTCTACGCCAGAATCGAGGTTTTCATATATGGCAGTCCTGAAGTTGTAACTGTCGATCGTTCCGCCTTTTGCCCCAACCTTAACGTAGAGCTTGTCGTTGGCGGCGATCAAGTCGTCACGCGTCTCGGATGCAACCAAGGCTCCCCCGTTGAACGTAACCGTTGTCGTCGCGCTCCCGGTATCCTTGACTATCTTCTTTGTGCGGAGCGCCCCGCCATTCAGGTTCAAATAGCAGTCCTCGCCATCTGCTGCCGACGTCTTCATGCAGTGCACCCATCCCCTGGCAGCATCTACAACGCCATCGTTGATCTCAAGTGTTGCACTGGCGTTCTCTCCAAGATAGATGTCCTGGTTGCAGTAAAGCTCACCTCCGTTGACAATCATCTTAGCCTCGCTGCCAAGCTGTCCATAGCAGCCGATGACAACATGGTTCGCCTTGTTTGTCACCGCACCGCTGTTGAGCGTAAACACAGCCTTGTGCGAACTGCAGTCCGAGCGCCCAACGACAAACCAGGAAGCGCACTCGATAGCGCCGCCGTCCTGAGTCCAGGTGGATTTGGTACCCGCAGAACCACTGTCCTTGTCAGCCAAATACAACTCGTTCACTTTGAGCAATCCGCCCGTCATCTTTCCGGTAAACACGCCGCCCTTGCTGCCAAAATACGCAGTACCGGATGAATGTACAGAACCTCCGTTCAGCTCGAAGTATCCGGTTCCAACGCTGTTTCTGCCCACGTATATCTTGCCACTCGAAACATCCAGCGAACCGCCGTTCTGGACATACGAGCCAATGCCGTTCGCCTCTGCGCCGACGGCGAAGTTCTTGCTGTTGCCGACCGTAATCGCCGTAGTGTTGTTGGTGACATACATCGTCTTGCCGCTGTCGCCGATGCGGAGGTCTGTGGTATATTCCTTCGACTCCTCAGTAAACGTATGCGGCGATTCCGTGAAGGTGTCGGCCGAATAGGCCGCGCCGCCGAATATTAGCGCCGAGACAAGAGGCATCTTTAGAAAAGAGCCACTGCTCAGCGTTTTCATACATTTATGGATCATTGATGCGTCACGTACCGCCATACAGCAATCCTCCACTGTTGCTAGATTGTTTTATAGTTTGTCCTTCATCAGGAAGTTCACTGATATTTTACCACATTCGCCTTGTCGATTCATATTCCCCTATTGGGGCATATGACAAAATGACGAAAGCGAGGCTTTTCAGCCCCGCTCCTGAGCGACAAAACAAAAACAACTTAATCCACTGGTCCGTGGCAAAACCGCAGACATCAGAACCGATGGTCGATTCGCGCGGGGCGACCAGACCACGCAGCGCGCTGAGTCCAGTCGCGCTCCGGTTCCGTCCAGAAGGCACTGTCCGCCGGAAGGCCGAGCGGAAGGAAAACGGCGGCGCACATATAGACGCTGCCGTAGTCTATGTAGCCCTCGGCGAGCATCTGCTGCTCGCCGTTGAAGCCGACGCGCAGCCACCCGCCAGGGAGAAAGTTCTCCGGCCCAGTCTGCCGCCGCAGGACCGCAGTGAGCGCGCCCCTTACCGCGCCGGGCTTCGCAGGATGGTTTTCGGGACCGAGCAGCGCCGCAAGGGCAAGTCCCTGAAAAGTTCCGAAGCGGTAGGTGATTGAGCGACCGAAGAGCGGATACGTTCCGTCGGGACCAATCATCCGCTCCTGTATGTCGGCGAAGCGGCGCAACCGCGCCTTCGCCTTCTTGACGTACTCCGCACCGTCCTTCATCCCGTGTCGCGCGAGTACGTTCGATACGTCCCAGATCATCGGCTGGATGACGAATGAGTTGTATCCGTCGACGGCAAAGTCTTTTCCGTCGGCGTAAAGTCCGTCGCCTACATACCACCCCTTCCGCGTCATGAACGCGTCGATTCCGTACCTCAGGCGCTTCTCGTCGCATTCTCCCGTTGTCTCGAGGAGGAACGCTTCGATTTCCGACGCGAAAAGAAGCCAGTTCGACTCGTACGGCTTCATCTTGCGCGTTGCCTTGAGGGAATCGACGACATTGCTCTTCACGCCGTCAGCAAGCTTGTCCCACACCATGGTGCGGCACCGCATGAGCCCCTGCGCAAGGAACGCGGCGTCGACTAGCGTCTGCCCAGGCTTTTCAAACGGCATCCGGTCCGGCGAATCCGGACGGGTGATGTTGTCGATCGCCCTGATAACGTCCTCACGCATCTTCGCCCGCAGCGAGCCTTCGCGCGTCGCGTCGTCGGGAAGCTCCAGCCACGGACCGAGCCCTGTCATGACGCGTCCGAACGCCTCAAGTTCCGCAACTTGGTCGGTCCACGTCTTCGGACGCCTTGGCATGTTTTGGTGGAGCGTGCACGCCGCGAGATTCGTCACGACGGGATTCACGATGCGCACCATGGTGTCGACCCAGAACTCCCTGTCGGCAGACGCGTCAGATGCGCTCGCCGTACCGTGTGCGAGAACCAAGGCAGCGCAAAGAACAATGCAGTTCGAATTCATGGCTTCAGGAAATTGCAATCATTATCGTCCGCCGAGGTCACTCGCCGAAGACATACCAGTTGACTACGGACTTCGGCATGAGCGAACGGACGGCGTAGACTTCGGCGAGCTTCATGGAACGCGGCGCGTAGATGAAGCATGTTTCGATGTCCGTCCTGTCCTTCACGGACTCAAAGGTCGCCTCGGAGACGTTGAGCTTGGGGTCCGTCGCGTCCGGATCGCTCCAGTCCTCCTTGATGACGGTGAGCTTCGGCTTGCCGTCGACGAAGCGCACTTCATACGGCTGCGTGAGCCGCTCCTTGCGGTCGCGCCAGCTCTCGCGCGGAACGAACGCACGGAAGAAGAACTGCCCTTCCTTGTATCCGTTAACCTTCGTGTCGGGCGAATCGAGCTGCGCAAGCGCGGACGCAAGCTTCGCGGCATCCGCAACCGTCATCTCGGGCGGGAAGTCGGGCGTCATGACGTGCTTGCCGCCGTTCGTGTCGCCAGGCGTCCACGAGAACTTTATCGTGCGCTTCTCGCCCTTCGGGATCTTCACGGCCGGCTGGAAGCGTCCGTACACAACGGACTGCTCCAGGGAGTCGTCGAACTGCATGAGCGACTGCGCGCAATTGTAGAACGAAAACACGGAAAGCGGCATGTTTGTTGCAGCGGCGGCGGAACCGTCCGCCTCGCGCGTCCCGCCCGTCCACACAGGCGAACGCTTCTGCTCGTTGCGCATGTCGCGGATAAGCGTCCAGAGGTCGGGCTCGAGCGTAACCTTCGTGCCAATCGGCCAGAACTTGCATCCCTTCGGCGATATCGGACTGCCGAGCGGAAGCCCCGCCTTGCGGAACGCCGCGTCGATGTCCGCAACGGAATCCTCGGCGACGAACATCGCCTCGTATGCGTTGTCGGAATCCGGACCGACGACGAGGAACTCCAGCGGGCAGTCAAGTCCGGGATCGGGCGACACGACGGATATCGTGACGGAATTCGTTGCGACGACGATTGATGCGAGTAGAGGGATGATTGTCATTGGAACTTCTCCGTTGCGCGTTTAAAGCCTTCTGCGGACCTTGCGATGATCTTCTCGTCGACGGCGCAGCTCAGGCGTATGTGCCCGGCGCGTCCGAATCCCGAGCCCGGCACCGCGAGGATGCGCTCCTCGAGAAGCGCGTCGACGAACTTCGCGTCGTCCCCGCCTGGTGCCTTCGGGAAGAAGTAGAAGGCGCCCTTCGGCATGACGAACTCGATGCCCGCGTCCGTAAGGACCTTCGCCATCAGGTCGTGGCGGCGCTTGTAGATCTCAAGGTCCACCGTCGAGTCGCATATCGCAGCCGCGAGCTTCTGTCCGATCACCGGCGCGTTGACGTATCCGAGCGTCCTGTTGACGAGCGTCAGTGTCGAGACGAGCGTCCCGCCATCCTCTTCGCTGAGTTTAGGGTTGACTGCTATGTATCCGATTCGCTCGCCGGCCATCGAGAGAGTCTTCGAGAAGCTGCCGAGGACGATGGCGTAGCGGGAGAGCGGAAGCACCGCAGGCACCTCGGCGCCGTCGTACGCGAACGCGCGGTAGGGCTCGTCGGAAAGGAGGAACAGCGGACGCATCCCCTTCTTCTCGCGCCTCGCGTTCTCGTCCTCTATCGTGCGCACGAGGGCGTCGAGCTCTTCCTTGGAGTAGATCGCACCCGTGGGGTTGTTAGGCGAGTTGATGATTATCGCCCGTGTGCGCGAGGAAATCGCCGCCGTGATGGCGGGAATGTCGAGCGAGAAGTCGTCCTTGCTCGGAACCGGCCTCAGCACGCCGCCGAAGTGTCCGCAGTAGTTGCCGTATTCGACGAAGTATGGGCTCGGGACGATCACCTCGTTGCCGCGGCTGAGCGTGGACCTGAAGAAGCACACCAGCGCGCTCGCCGCGCCGACCGTCATGATGACGTCCTTGCCCTTCAGCTCCATGCCCTGCTGGCGCGACAGATGCGCCGCGATCGCCTCGCGCACGGACGGGATGCCGGCGTTCGGGCAGTATCCGAGCCCGAGCGGACGCATCGCCTCGTCCGCAATCCTGTGGAGCACCTCGCGCGCGGCCTCGGGCGGAGGAACGTCCGGATTGCCGAGAGAGAAGTCGCACACGGCGTCCTCTCCGAACTGCTGCTTGAGTTCGATGCCCTTCTCGAACATCTTTCTAATGAAACTCGATTTCCCCGCCGCGGCGTGGAATGCGTCTGTTACAGTCTGCATCTTCTTTCTATTCACCTTTCGCGCAATATTATACCAAAGTTTGGAGATGGCAGACGTGTCAAGACCTGCAAAAAGATTTCTGAGGCCACCCCTCCGCGGCACATCTGCCGCGCACATGGAGACGCGGCTTCCAGCCGCGTCATTCCTGGACTGTGACGCGGCAGGATGCCGCGTCTCCTTGGTTAACCCCCTGCGGCCGGGACAGAGCCCGGCCATGCCGGGTATTTAGAGCTCCTTGGCGAGCGCGAGCGCGTGCTCGGCCGTGAAGCCGAACTCCTGCGCGAGCACCTTGTACGGACCCGACGCGCCGAAGTGGTCGAGCGTAAGGAAGCGCGTGGTGTCCAGGTCGCGCGCAAAGCGCAGGAGTCCCTGGAACGAGCCGGCCTCGGCAAGAACGCGCTTCTTCATCGAGGCGGGAAGCACCTCGGCCTGGTACGCCGCATCCTGACGCAGGAAAAGCTCCACGCACGGCATCGAAACGACGCGCGCGCCGCGTCCGGACGCCGCCAGCTCCTTCGCCGCGGCAAGGCACAGATGCACCTCGGAGCCCGTCGCAACGAAGAGAACCGGATCGTCCCCCTTCGCGTCGAAAAGGACGTATCCGCCCTTCGCAACCTTGTCGGGCGTCGCCTCGGGAAGTATCGGAAGATTCTGGCGCGTCGTGAGGATGCAGCTCGGACCTTCCGTGCGCTTGAGCATCTCGACCCAGCACGCGCCCGTCTCGTTCGCGTCCGCCGGACGGTACACGTCGAGATTCGGAGTGACCCTGAGCGAGGCGATCTGCTCAACGGGCTCGTGCGTAGGACCATCCTCGCCGACGTAGAAGCTGTCGTGCGAGAAGACGAACATCGACGGAAGCCCCATGAGCGACGCAAGACGGATCGCAGGCTTGCAGTAGTCGCTGAACACGAAGAACGTCGCGCCGAACGGACGAAGCCCGCCGTATGCCGCCATGCCGTTGACGATCGAGGTCATCGCGAGCTCGCGGATTCCGAAATGGATGTTGCGTCCAGAGAAGTCCTCGGCAGATATCCAGCCGTACTTCTTGAGTCCGGTCTTGTTCGACGGCTCGAGGTCCGCACTGCCTCCGACGAGCTCGGGGCAACCCTCGGCGAGCGCGTTCATCACGGTTCCGCACGCGGCGCGCGTAGCGACCGCCTTCGCCGGATCGAACGCGGGGAGAAGCGCCGTGAGCTTCGCAGCGTCGATCGCCGGCGCGGCAGATGTGCCGCGGTCCTTCGCGTCTTCGGCCACCTCGGCCGCGCGACGGGCGAACATCGCGTACGCCTCCTCCGGAACGTCGAACGACTTCTCCGGATCGTACCCAAGCGCCTTCTTCGTCGCCGCGAGTTCCTCCGCCCCGAGCGGCGCGCCGTGCACTCCGGCCGTGTCGTGCTTCGTCGGAGCGCCGTTGCCGATGTGCGTATGGGAGATGACGAGGACGGGCGCGCCGGATTCCGCGACCGCCGCATCAAATGCGCCGCGGATCGAGTCGAAGTCGTGTCCGTCGCACTCGAAGACCTTCCATCCATACGACTCGAAGCGCTTCTTCGTGTCGTCCTTCATCGCGAGCGTTGCGTGTCCCTCGATCGTGATGTCGTTCGAGTCGTAGACAACCGTGAGCCCGCCGAGCTTGAGTGTTCCCGCAAAGGAGCACGCCTCGTGCGAAATGCCCTCCTCCATGTCTCCGTCGCCGCAGAGGACCCAGGTGCGGTTCCTGGCGGACTTCATCTTCGCCGCAAGCGCAAGGCCGACGCCCATCGCGAGGCCCTGTCCGAGCGGACCCGTCGTCACCTCGATGCCGCGGATGAGCTCGCGCTCAGGATGCCCAGCAGTGCGGGAGCCAAACTGACGGAAGTTCTTCACCTCGTCGAGGGAGAGCCCGTCCATTCCGGAAAGATGGAAAAGCGAGTACACGAGCGGCGAGCAGTGTCCGCCGGAAAACACAAGCCTGTCGCGTCCCTCCCATAGCGGCTCGGCCGGATTCACCTTCAAATACTCAAGCCAGAGCGTCGCCGCGACGTCCGCCTGACCCATCGCGCCGCCCGGATGCCCCGAGTTCGCCTTCTCTACCATGTCAGCGACGAGGACGCGAATCGCGTTTGCCGCAACCTTCAGCTCATCATTCTTGAATTTCATGTAATGTGCCCTTTTTGTGCCTATGGGAAAAATTCTATCATATCAGCTCTTCGGCAATCAATGCGGAAGTGTTATAATGTTCACAACTAAATATTGCACGATAGACAACGCAAAGGAAATCGCCCAGCATCCCATTTGAAAAAATCCGCATCCTGTTTGTTAAGTTTCGCATTGCGGGCGAGGAAGTCGTTTTGATATAATACCACGCCAATGAAAGTTGTTCTGTATTTTCAGCCACCGACAAAGCGCAGCGACTCCCTGAAGCTCCAGGGGGCCAAGCAAATCGCGCAGAAGCTCGCCTGGCAGATCCAGGCCGTTGAGTCCCTTCCGTCCACGCGCGGAATTAAGGACATGGTGGCGTTCTGGAATCCCGTCGGCGCAATCGTCGAGTGCGACGGATGGCCGACCGAGCTTGATCCATCCGTCTTCTCTTCCATCCCGACAGTTTTCCTCGATCCGCCGAAGCACATTGAAGAGCAGTGCGAGTTCTCAGTCTCCCACGACTCGAGTGCCACGGGACGCGAGGCGGCGAAGCACCTACTGCAGCTCGGACGCAGAAACTTCGCCTACATCCCCTTTCGCCGCGACACGCCCTGGAGCCGCGACCGCGAAGAAGCCTTCGTGAAGGCCCTGTCCCTCAACGGATTCGGATGCTCCGTAATGGAACCGGCCCAGCCGAAGGAGGACGCAACGAAGCTGCGCCGCCGCCGCCGCGAGTTCCTCACCTCGCTGCCGCTCCCCTGCTCGCTCTTCGCCGCGAACGACGAGACGGCGGAAGACATTCTCACCCTCGCCGCGCACGAGGGACTCGGCGTGCCGGAGGATCTGGCCGTGCTCGGAGTAGACAACTACGAGCCGATATGCGAGAACACGACTCCGTCGCTTTCGTCCATCGAACCTGACTTCCTCCGCTGCGGCGAACTTGCCGCGCTTCTCCTCGCCGCATACATGAGGGACGGAAAGCACTTCCGCGGCAGTAGGCGCCGCACTTTCGGACCCGCCCGCACCGTGGTGCGCGCCTCGACGCGGACTACCGTAGTGGGGACGGACCGCACAGTTGCCAAGGCGCTGGAGACGATCCGCCGCAAGGCATGCAACGGAATGCGCGTGGAGGATGTCCTCAAGCTCTTCCCCTGCTCGGCGCCAGTAGCCTACGCTCGGTTCAAGAAGATCGCCGGACACACGATCCTCGAGGAGATACACGCCGTCCAGCTGGAGCGAGTGAAGGAACTCCTTTCCGATCCCTCGATGCAGCTCAAGTCGATAAGCGACTTCTGCGGCTTCACCAACCCCAACTCCCTGCGCAAGTTCTTCCTGCGCGAGACGGGAATGACGATGAGCCAATGGCGCGAGGAAAACCTGCGCCCGTCAGTGGAAAGCGAAGGACTGTAGGTCGAAGAGGTCCGACCCCTTCTCGCCGTCGAAGCGAAGCACGACCGCGTCGATCGTGCCGAACATTTCCGGCAGATCCATTCCCACCTCGACGGACTCCACTCCGTCGCCCTTCGGAACCTGAACGGACCCTGCTTCATCGCCTTTGGGGCTGAGGAGCGCAATGCGGCCGCCCGCACGAGGAAACACCTTCAGCGAAAGCGAACGAATCGGACGCGCGCATTCCACGAACCAGCGCCAAGTCGCTGTGTCGCCTGCGCGTATCCCGCCAAGGCGCTCTTTGCCGTCGCGCGTCAGCACGATACGCGCGTTTCCCGTCATCTTGCACGCGATCCGCGCCGGCGTTTCGCCAAACGGGGAAAGACCCCATGCCGCGCCGCTCGAGGTCATCTCGACTTCCTTTATCAGTCCGTCTCCGTCGAACTCTATCGGCTCCACGCAGGCCTTGCGCATCGAACGCGAGCCGTTCGTGGAGCGGTGGTAGAAGACGTACCACTGTCCGTTGAACTCGGCTATGCCGCCGTGGTTGTTCCACGTCTCCGGATCGCACCCCGCGTTGTCAACGATTACGCCGCGGTAGGTGTAGGGTCCGAACGGACTCTTCGCCGTGGCGTATCCGATGGACGTGGGCCTCCCTTTTCTGCTGATGTCCGCAAACGTGAGGTAGTAGATTCCGTTGCGCTTCGTGAGCTGCGAGCCTTCGTGAAAGTGGTGCCGCGCCTCGTCGATCACGTTCGTATGGATCGACCCCTCGACGATTCCGCTGAGGTCTGGCTTCAGCACAGCCATCGACATCGAGAACTGGCCCCACGTGTAGTAGATCGTCGCATCGTCGTCGCGGAACACCGAGGGGTCGATCTGCGTCGGCTCTTTAAGCTCGCGCGCGCCAGCATAGGGACCGTCCGCGTCCGGCGCATCCAGCACACCCTCGGCGTGCTCCTCGTTGAACATGCAGTAGAAGAGATGCCACTTTCCGTCCAGGAAGATTCCATCGGGCGCAAGAAGCTCCCAGTCGAGGAACGGCACTTCGCGCCCCTCGCCTTTCGAGCGGACTATGTCGCGGTGAACCTTCCACGACTTCATGTCGCTCGTCTCGAACGCGTCGTTCGCATGCGAGCAGTAGCGGTCAGGCGCGACGTCGCGCGAACCGAAGAGCCAGAGCTTTCCGTCGGGTCCCACCCGCGGCGCGGGATCGGAGAAGAACACGCCCTCGGGCGTGATCGGATTCACGGCAGGACGCGAAAGCTTTACGATGTCGCCGGAAAGTCCCTCCGCCTCGGCCTTCAGCACGCACGTCTCCCCTTCGTGCGGACGGACGTATACGAGCGCGCGGGAATGGAAAAGCGAATGCTCGTTCGTCCCCTGGAACGGCTCGACGGACGAGTTGCTGCCGTTTCCGATCGCGACGATGTCTCCGCCCTTTATCGTGAAGCGCACCTTGTGCGACGCGTCCGGTACGATCCTTCCGTTTGCATCCACCGCCTCGACCTTTACGAAACGCAGCGAACCCGGCGCCTCGCTTCTCTTTTCGCACTCAAGGCTTAGCCGCTTCGCAGGACCAGCAGTACGCACAATCTTCTCGCCGAGCTTCTTCCCGCCCTTCCAGACGACGACCTTGATCTCGCCCGGTTCGTACGGAACCTCTAGCCAGCGGAAGCGATAGTCGTCCGTGACGGCGAAATATCCCTCGCCCTGGCGCTTCCCCTTCTCGCGAACGCCCATCGACTTTCCGTTCACGAACAGCTCCGCGCGGTCGCCGGACGAATAGCAGAACACAGGGACGTTTTTCCCCTCGCGTCCGGGCCATGTCCAGTGCGGAACAATGTGTATCGTCTCGTTTTTGTCGTTCCACACCGAGCGGTAGAGGTAGTAGCGGTCCTTGGGAAGCGCCGTCAAGTCGCAGATTCCGAAAAGCGAGCTGCGGTTCTTCCCCCAGTTGACGCACGGCTCGCCGAGGTAGTCGATTCCGGACCAGATGAACTGTCCGCAGAGATACTTGTCCGTGCGCTCTCTGTCTAGGTCGACGTCGGGAATGTCGCTCCAGTCCTCTGCGCCCATGTCGTACGAGGTGACGTCCGTCTGGCCGGTGGAGCCGTAGTGGTGCTTGGCGGACGGTAGGTCGGGCTCGTAGTATCCGAACGTCGAAAGCGAAGCGGCGGCTTCGGAGTAGAGCGTCGGCTTCTCCGGATACTTCTCGCGCATGATGCGGTAGAGCGCGCGGTAGTTCCATCCCGTGAGGTCGAGGTCCTGGAGATGTCCGAGCCCAACGGCGTCCGTGAAGCAGCAGCCCATCGCGACGGGACGCGTCGAGTCGATCGACCTCACCGCGTCCGCGAAGAGCTTCACGCGCTCGCGCGTCGTCCCGTCGTCGCATGCCGCGCCGTACCAGTTGCTCTTCCATGCGGGGGAGATTTCATTGCCGATGGACCACGCGATTACCGACGGATGGTTCCTGTCTCGCCTTACGAAGGCGTTGAGATTGCCGAGGACGAATCCCTCGAGGTTCTCGTCCGGGGTGCGCCCCGACGTCGCGTCCCACTTGTCGAAGCACTCGTCCCACACGAGTATTCCCATCTCGTCGCAGAGGTCGAGCATCTTCGGGTCCGGCGGATTGTGCGACGTCCTGAACGCATTGACGCCCATGTCCTGCATGATCTCGAGCTGACGGCGCGCGGCGGACTTGTC